>JANNDE010000500.1:0-14671 GCA_031387395.1 Hymenobacter sp. | reverse complement strand
TGGTATTGCCGTAGCGGTCGATGTTGAGCATTACCTTCTCCGGGCCCACGCCCATGCGGTTGGCAGTAGCATCAATAATGCGCTTATTGGCCTGGTGGGGCACCAGCCAGGCCACGTCGTCCTTGCTGAGGTGGTTGCGCTCCATCACCTGGGCGGCCACGTCGGCCATGCTTTTCACGGCAAACTTGAAAACCGTCGCGCCCTCCTGGTAGATGTAGTGCTCCTTGGCATCCACCGTGGCGTGCGACGGCGGACGGCGACTACCGCCGGATTTCTGATGCAGGTAAGCTTCGCCCGAGCCGTCGGTACGCAGTACCTGGTCGAGAATGCCGAAGCCGTCGGTGCTGGGTTCGAGCAGCACGGCGGCGGCGGCATCGCCAAACAGAATGCAGTTGGCGCGGTCGGTGTAGTCCACGATGGCCGACATCTTGTCGGCCCCCACCACAACCACTTTTTTGTGCGTGCCGGCCTGAATGTATTGCGCGCCCGTGGCCAGCGCAAACAGGAAGGATGAACAGGCCGCGTTCATATCGAAGCTGAACGCCTTGGTGATGCCTACGCCGTTGGAAATAATATTGGCCGTAGCCGGAAACAGCAGGTCGGGCGTAGTGGTGGCACAAATCAGCAGCTCCACA
Organism: Hymenobacter sp.; assembly: GCA_031387395.1. Taxonomy (GTDB): domain Bacteria; phylum Bacteroidota; class Bacteroidia; order Cytophagales; family Hymenobacteraceae; genus Hymenobacter. The sequence continues at coordinate 14,036 of JANNDE010000500.1, read as the reverse complement.
TCCTCGGGGTTGGTGCCGGTTTTCTCCAGCAGCTGCTGCACTTCCTTGATGCCCATCACGGAAGTGCCTTGGTTCTCGCCCTTCAGAATGCGGCGCTCGCGGATGCCGGTGCGCGACAAAATCCACTCGTCGTTGGTATCCACGAGCTTTTCAAGCTCGGCATTGGTTAGCACATAGTCGGGCACATAAGCGCCCACACCAGTGATGGCGGCAGTAATCTTCATACGGGCAAAAGTAGGCGGGGCAAGCGGAAAATGGGAATGGGGGTGGCGGCGCAACCGGCGGCGGCCGCCCAATACCCCGGCAATGAGGGCCCAGACGTCTAAAAAAAATCCGGCCGAAGCCGGAGGTTTTTCACCGCCGGAAACCGGGGCTACGACTTAAAAGTAGCCTTTATTTGGTCAACAATGCCCGAGTCGGCCATGTTGAAACCTTGCATCAGCATGTTGCCGATGGCGCGCGGCGTGCTGCGGCCGTGCCCGATAATGGCGTTATCATTAATACCCAGGATGGGTGAGCCGCCCACCGCCTCGTAGTTGAATTTATCAAAAAACGGGTCCTGAATCTGTTTTTCCTCCATGGCATCGTAAATCGATTCGGCCATTTTCAGGATGATGTTGCCCGTAAAGCCGTCGCACACAATCACATCGGCCCGGTCGTTGAACAGGTCGCGGCCTTCGATGTTGCCTACGAAGTTGATGTGCGGGTTGGCCTTCAGGCGCTGATGCGCTTCCTGAATGATGGGCGTGCCCTTGCCTTCTTCTTCACCGATATTCATCAGCCCCACCTGGGGCCTGGCAATGCCCAGTACGTGCTGGGCATACAGCGAGCCAAGCTCGCCGAACTGCTCCAGCATTTCGGGCTTGCACTCGGCGTTGGCCCCCACGTCGAGCAGGATGCCCACGCTGTTGTGCAGCTTGGGCAGAAAGTTGGCAATGGCGGGGCGCATCACGCCGGGCACCGTTTTCACGGTAAACATGGCCCCCACGAGCATCGCGCCCGTGTTGCCAGCCGAGCAGAAGGCATCGACCTCACCGGCGAGGAGCATTTTGTAGCCCACGGCAATGCTCGAGTCGGGCTTCTGCTGGAAGGCTTTGGCCGGGTGTTCCCCCATGTCGATGACCTGGGATGCGGGGATAAATTCGAGGGCGGCACCGGCGGGGCCGGCAGCCAGAAGCAGCGGGCGCACGGCGGCTTCCTGCCCGATAAGGACGATGGTGGCCCGGCCGGCGAGCTGTTCGGCGGCCAGCAGGGCACCCGCCACGGCGGCTTGGGGGGCGAAATCGCCGCCCATCGCGTCGAGGGCTATTTTCATGAAAGAGGTGTTTGGAGGAAGTTCAGCGGAGCGCAAAAGTACCAAAAATCCGGCTTCGCTGGCTTAAAAAAGGAGCGAAGCCGGACCATGTGGTGCCGCGAAGTAACAACCAAACGCGCTATTCGTCGTCTTCGGCAACGTCGGCGGCGGGGGCCGCGTTGGTCTTAGCGTAGTTTTTGATGGCCAGCTGGCCGTTGTGGTAGAGGTCGCCATCGACTACGTACGCCTTGTGGCGCAGGTGCAGCTCGCCCGTGTTGGGGCAAAGGGTCACGGCCTTAGGGGTCAGCTTGTAGTGGGTACGACGCTTGTCGCGAACGGAGGAAGAGGTGCGGCGCTTAGGATGTGCCATGAGAAGTTATGAGTTAGGAGTTAAAAGTTGTGAGTTTGGAAGTGACTCGGGGCACTGACGGTTTAATTCAGGTTGCGCAGCGCGGCCCAGCGCGGGTCGGCCGGCTCGTCGTCGTCGGGCGCATCATCGGCGGGGCGGGTGCTGAAGATGAGCTTGGTCGGCGCGTCGGGGTTATCGTCGGCCTCGTCCTGGAAGCGCGGGTGCAGCTTCTTCATGGGCAGGGCCAGGCCAATGTAGTCGTAGAGGTGCTGGGCGAGGGGCAGGGTCTGGGTTTCGGGCGTGATTTGCAGCACGTTGTCGTCCAGTTCCTTGGCCTCGTCGCCGAAGCGCACCAGTAGCTGCTCGTCAATGTCCAGCAGCTGGGCGAACTCATCCAGGCTCCGGTCGCAGACGAGCTGCACGGTGCCGGTGATGTGGAAGTTCAGCGTCATCAGCCGCTCTGTTTTGATGAGCTCCACGTCGGCGTGCAGGTCGCCTTGCTCTACCAGGGGCTGGTCGAACAGGGCGAAGAATTCGGGACCCAGCTCAAACTCAAAGTGGTGCGTTTTCAGCGCCAGCTTGGCTAAGTTGAGGTCGTATTGGCTTTCTTTTTTCACGGTCGCTTGGATAGCAGGGGGCAAAAGTAGTGAAAATCCGGCTTTTTGCCAAATATTCGGGCCATTTTCCCCGTGGCTCAGGCTGTTTTGAGGATGAATTCGGGGCTGATGTGCAGGCGCTCGTAAAGTTTTTTGGCCAGGTCCATGGTCACGCGCCGCTTGCCGCTCAGGATTTGGGAGAGGCGGCCGGGCGGCACTTCGAGCAGGGCGGCCAGCTCCTTCTGTTTCAGGTGCTGCTGCTGGCGCTTGAGCTCAATCATCGCCGGCAGCGTGGTGGGCTTGGGCGGGAGAGGGAATATTTCCATCCGAAGCTCATATTCCTCAATTGCCTCCGCCAGCGCCCGAGCCTCGGGCTGAATTTCGGGATAGGCATCGATGCCTTGAGCCTCCAAGGCATCATATCGGCGAAAAGCCTCGCGTAATTCTTCGGCAGTATTAATAATCATGGCTTTATGAATTCAACGGTGGCTGCATCGATAGCGTCGTATTGGCGATGCGTGCCGACGAACTTAATGTATATGGTGCGGGTAGTGAAAGAAATGGAGGCTATCAACCGGTAGCGGTTGCCTTTGATATTGAAAACGAAACGTTCGTTGCCCACATGGTCGGCAGTGCGAAAGGACTGACGTACGGCGGCACCGTTGGCCCATTCAACGGTTCGCACATGATGATACCATTCTTCTAAAGCCACTTCGGCGTCGGGATGCGCAAGTACAAAAGCACGCAATACGGCGCGGCTGATAATTACCATGAACGAATTGAAACCAGAAACGCGGCCGTTGCCAGCCGCGTTTCAAAATTAGAAAGAAAATTTCGTTTCCGAAAAGAACCTACCGCGCCGAGCGGGGCTCCGCGTTTTCCCGGCGCTGTTTCCAGATGTTGCAGGCCAGGTACACGGCGGCGCGGAACGATGATTCGTCGGCCCGGTACTGGCCGGCGAGGCCGTAGGCGGTGCCGTGGTCGGGCGAGGTGCGCACCACGTTTAGCCCGGCGGTGAAGTTCACACCGCGTTCAAAAGCCATGAGCTTGAAGGGAATCAGGCCCTGGTCGTGGTAGAGCGCCAGCGTGGCATCGAACTGGCGGAACTGCTGGGTGCCAAAGTAGCCGTCGGCCGGGAAGGGGCCCATGACGAGGTGGCCGTCGTGAGCAAACTGCTGGATGACGGGCGACACGATGTCGCCTTCTTCCTTGCCCAGCAGGCCGTTTTCGCCGGCGTGGGGATTGAGGCCGAGCACGGCGACGCGGGGCTTGAGGATGCCAAAGTCGTTCTTGAGCGACTTGAGCAGCAGGCTGATTTTAGTGCGCAGTAGCTCGGCGGTGAGTTTGGCGGGCACGTCCTTGAGCGGCAGGTGGCCGGTGACGGTGGCAATGCGCAGGCCGGCATCCTCATCCACCAAAAACATGAGGCTCTCGGGGGCCTGGAAGAAGCTAGTGAGAAACTCGGTGTGGCCGGGGTAGCGGAAGTTGTCGGCCTGGGTGTTGTCCTTGCTGATGGGCGCGGTCACGAGGCCGTCGAGCTTGCCGGCCTTGAGGTCGCGGGCGGCGCAGAGCAGGCTTTCGCGGGCGGCCGCGCCGGTGGCGGGGGAAGGCTGGCCAGGGGCGAGCACAAAATCCTCATCCCAGCAGGTCACGGCGTTGAGGCGGCCGGGGGCGATGTCGGCGGCGTCGCGCAGCTGCCGAAACTGGAGGTGCTCGGTATCAGCGGGGGTGGGGAAGTCGTCGAACAGGGCCGTGGCCGTGCCGTAGATGACGGGCGTGCAGATTTTGAGCAGGCGCTCATCGAGCAGGGTTTTATAGATGACTTCGGGGCCGATGCCGGCGAGGTCGCCCACGGAGAAGCCGATTCTTGGTGCTTGGTGCTTGGTGCTTGGTGCTTGGCTCATTTATATTGGAGTAATCAGGCTAGTTGCTGGCGGTAGTGATTGATGAAGCCGTGGAGCAGCTTTTTACAACTTGTGACCAGTATGAATAAGTCTTCTGCGGTTTCTGCGGGGAGGTAGTTAAGGTCGAGAGCGACATAAATCTGCGTCTCAAGCTCGTGTAGCGAGCCTCGCGCGATGAATAGGAAATTGATGGTATAGCGGGGCGTTTGCCTTCCACAACCTTCGGCGATGTTGGAAGGGATTGAGACTGCCGCTCGGCGAAGCTGATTGGTTAGCCCAAGCAGCTCGTCTTTTGGGAAAATTTGACTGGCACTATAAACCGCTGAAACCAGTTTGCGCGCGAACTGCCAGACTTCCAGATTAGTGTATGATTTATTTTCCTTATCCATGCGCCAGAAAAATCAAACTAGATACCAAGCACTAGGCACCAAGCACCAATTGGAAGAACTCATACAGCAACCGCACGCCGGTGCCGGTGCCGCCCTTGCCGCGGTAGCTCTCGGGCGCGGTGAGGAAGGCCGGGCCGGCGATGTCGAGGTGAATCCAGGGGTAGCCCACGGCGAAACGCTCCAGAAACTTGGCGGCCGAGATGTGGCCGGCTTCGCCCTTGCCCAAGTTGCTGAGGTCGGCGATGTCGGATTTGATGTGGTCGGCGTACTCATCCCAGAGCGGAAACTCCACGAGGCGCTCGTGTACGGCGTGGCCGGCTTCGGCGAGCTTTTGCAGGGTGGCGGGCTCGGCAGTGCCCATCGAAGCCGATGCTTCGGTGGCGAGGGCGCGCACGGCCGCGCCGGTGAGGGTGGCTAGGTCGATGACCAGCTCGGGCTCGTAGCGCTTGGCGAAGCTAAGGGCATCGGCGAGGAGCAGGCGGCCTTCGGCGTCGGTGTTTTTTACTTCGACGGTGAGGCCGGAGTGCATCGTGATAACGTCACCGGGGGCATAGGCGAGGCCGCCGGGGCGGTTGTCGGTGGCGGGCACGAGGCCGATGACGTGCAGCGGCACCTGGTTTTTGGCCAGGGCGAAGAGCGTGCCGGCCACGGCCGCGCCGCCGGCCATGTCGCACTTCATCATATCCATGCTGTTGGGCGTGGGCTTGAGGCTGAGGCCACCGGTATCGAACACCACGCCCTTACCGACGAGGACGTAGGGCTTCTCGTTTTTGGCGTTGGCGGGCTTGTATTCGAGGATGCTGAAGGTGGGTGGCTCGGGCGAGCCCAGGTTCACGGCCAGCAGGCCGCCCATGCGCAGGGCTTCGATTTTGGCCAGGTCGAGAATGTCGGTGGTGTAGCCGGCCTCGTCGCCGGCCTGGGCCATGCGCTCGGCAAACTGCACGGCGTTCAGCTTATTGAGCGGGGCGTTGACGAGGTCGCGGGCCAGCAGCACGCCTCGCAGCAGGCCATCCAGCTCGTGAATTTGGGCGGCCGTGGCGGCGTTGCCGACCAGGTAAGCGTGCGTGAGGGCCGGGGCTTTGCGCGACTTCTCATCGGTTTTGTAGCCTTCGAACTGGTAGGCGGTCAGGGCCAGGCCTTCGGCCAGTAGCAGGGCAGCGTTGGCGGTTTCGCTGTGGTTTCCGATGAAAACTTCGGCTACTTTTTCGGCTTTCAACTGACCGTGGAGGGTGTGGCCGGCGCGGCGCAGCTGCTCGGCTACCTGGGCGGGGGTGGGCTTGTCGGCGAGCACCACGAAGTAGTGGTGGTGGCTGAAATGGTTGAGGTGAACGAGCTTCTGGTCGTCGGCGAGGGCGGCGGATACGTACTGGCGGGCCGCGGCGGAGAGGTCGCCGGCGGCGGCCTCGGGCAGGGTGGTGGTGCCAGCGGGCAGGATGAAAACCTGGGTGGACTGGGCCGGCGCGGTGGCCGCGTGAGCGAGGGCTAAGAACATAAGCGGGGATGAAGGCCGTAGATTTGAGGCTGCAAGGTACTGTTTAGGTTGCGAGGTTGTTTGGCGTTGTTAATTAAGAACGTCATGCAGAGCGCAGCGAAGCATCTTTACCGCGCAAGTAATTTATGCTGATGCAACGAAGCGGGAGAGATGCTTCGACTGCGCTCAGTATGACGTTCTGTTGTTTCCTTACGCTCCTGAATCCGTGAATACCGTTCGCCCCAAAAAGCACCTGGGCCAGCATTTTCTGGCCGACCCTAACATTGCCCGCAACATCGTGGGCGCTTTGCAACTGCCCGATGGCGTGAAGGAAGTGCTCGAAATCGGCCCTGGAATGGGCGTGCTCACGCAGTACTTGCTCCAGAACCCGGCTTACCAGACCAGCGTGGTCGAGATTGATACCGAGTCGGTGGCCTACCTGAAAGTGCATTACCCGGCGCTGACCGGCCGCATCTACGCCACCGATTTTCTGAAGCAGAGTCTGGCCACGATGTTTCCGGAGCAGCCGCTGGCCATCATTGGTAACTTCCCCTACAACATCAGCAGCCAGATTTTCTTTGCCGTGCTCAACAACCGCCAGCAGGTGCGCGAGGTGGTGGGCATGATTCAGAAGGAAGTGGCCCAGCGCCTGGCCGAGCCGCCCGGCTCGAAAACCTACGGTATTCTGAGCGTGCTATTGCAGGCTTTTTATAAGATTGAATACCTGTTCACAGTGCCGCCGCACGTTTTCAACCCGCCGCCCAAGGTAGAGTCGGCCGTGGTGCGCCTCACGCGCAACGACACGCTGCAGCTGGACTGCGACGAAAAGCTATTCTTCCGGGTGGTGAAGCAGGCGTTTCAGACGCGCCGCAAGACGCTGCGCAACGCGCTGAAACCATTCGGCATGCCCGCCGAAGCTACTGCCGACCCCATTTTTGAGAAGCGCGCCGAGCAGTTGGGCGTGGCCGAATTCGTGATGCTGACCCGGCACGTAGGCCAGCACATGGCGGGCGGCAGCGCCAGCCTACCGGATTTGGACGTGAACGACATTGCGGAATAAGCACCTTCCGAACCGTGAATACCTGTCTGATAATTGACGAAATGCACCCCTCGCTGCACGCCATGCTGGAGAGCATTGGCGTTGCGATGAACTACCAACCCAATCTCACCGCCGCTGAAGTGCCCGCTGCCCTGGCCGCGCAGCCCTACGAAGGCCTGGTGGTACGTAGCAAGCTGCGCGTGACCGCCGAGCTGCTGGCCCACGGCCCGCAGCTGCGCTACGTGGCCCGCGCCGGGGCCGGCACCGATAACATTGACACTGCCGCGATGGCGGCGGCCGGCGTGACGCTGCTGAACGCGCCCGAGGGCAACCGCGACGCGGTGGGCGAGTTTGCCGTGGGGCTGCTGCTGGGGCTGCTGCGCAATATCGTGCGGGCCGACCACGAGGTGCGCCAGGGCCAGTGGCGGCGCGAGGCCAGCCGGGGTGAGGAAATTGGGGGCAAAACCATTGGCTTGCTGGGGTATGGGCACATGGGCCGGGCCTTTGCGCGGCGGCTGGGGGCCTTTGGCTGCACGGTGCTGGCGCATGATAGCGACCTGAACGTGACGACCGACGGCCACGCCACGCTGGTGCCGCTGGCCGAGCTGCAGACCCGGGCCGACGTGCTCAGCCTGCACATTCCGTACTCGGCGGCCAACCACCATTGGGTGGATGAAGCCTTTTTGGCGGGTTTCGCCAAGCCGGTTTGGGTGATGAATACGGCCCGGGGCGAAGTGGTGGACCAGGCCGCGCTGGTGCGGGCGTTGCGGACGGGCGCGGTGCGCGGCGCGGCCCTCGACGTGCTCGACAATGAGAAGCCCAACAGCCTGAGCCCGGCCCAGCAGGCCACGTTCGATTTCCTGAAAACGTCCCCGAATGTGGTGCTCACGCCGCACGTAGGGGGCTGGACATTCGAGAGCTACGTCCGTATCAACGAGGTGCTGGTGGAGAAAATTCGGGCTTTTCGGGCGGCAACGTTTGGGGCCAATGCGGGGAGCTAATTCGTTTTGCGTATCTTTGCCAGGAACCTAAGAAGGGAGAACGGTTGGCAGTGCCAGCCGTTCTCCTTGCTTTTTAGCCAAACCCGTCAAGCATCTACTCCCATGGCCACCACCATCAATTATTATACCCCCGAGGGCCTGCAAAAACTCAAGGATGACCTCCAGGACCTCAAAGTCCGGGGCCGGGCCAAGGCCGCCGAAGACCTGCGCGAAGCCCGCGACAAAGGTGACCTGAGCGAAAACGCCGAATACGACGCCGCCAAGGATGCCCAAGGCCTGCTGGAGCTGAAAATATCCAAGCTCGAAGAAGTGCTGGGCAATGCCCGCGTCATCGACGAAACCAACATGGATTTCAGCAAGGTGCTCATCATGAGCAAGGTGAAGCTGAAAAACCTGAAAAACAACATGGTGCTCGACTACATTCTGGTGGCCGAGGAAGAGGCTAACCTGGCGGCCGGCAAAATCTCGGTGAAGTCACCCATCGGCAAAGGCCTGCTGGGCAAATCGGCCGGCGACACGGCCGAAATCACGGTACCCGCCGGCAAGCTGCAATTCGAGATTCTGGAGATTTCGCGGTAGTTATCGGTTGCTCGTTGTCAGTTGGTAGGGCAGCGCCGCGAGGTGCTGCCCTACTTCTTTTTACGGCGACCCGAACGCGAGCCAATCTCAGTGTAGTTCTTCGATTTCGGCTCTAATCATGGCATTGTAGCGGTGGCCCTTGCTGTTGGCCACCGTGATTTGATTCCAGTTCTTGCCTATAGTATACGACCAGGTCAGGCTTTGTCTGAACTCGTAGGTTGGGCGCATGACTTGCCCACAGGGCGTGTAGGAATCGGAGAAGCTGCTGTAACAAGGGTTCTTGAGCATTCCCGCGCCGAGAATCCACTCCATGGCGACGAAGAATCCTTCGCTGGGGGCTTGCACGTTGTACGTTGGGATATCAACGGTAAACCATTGGCCGCCGCCGGGAGCCTTGACCACGATGTTCTCGGTTAGTAGATTGGTGCCGGGCGAATGATTGGGGCCATCGGCCCGATAGATGCGAACGCGGAAGTATTCCTTTGGAAAGCCATTTTCGCCAATGAAAAACGAAACGCTGCGGATAGTGCCCAGCCGCCGCTTGGGCGATGGCTGCATCAGTAGCGCGAACTGCGCTCCAATTAGTCCCTGAATCATTCCTTCGCCGGGTTTTTTGGCTTGGGAGCCCAACTGATGAAGCGATATCCTGGCCGTGCTAAGATTACAGAATGCAAATTCTTGCGGCACCTTTTCGAGCCTCAGCGTCGAATCGGTGAGCTGGGGGCTCGATAAGTGAATCGTATGGGGAAGGTAATTGAGGGCCTCAATTACCAATGTATCCGTAGCGGATGTTTGGGGGGCGGCCAACTCAAAATGGCCTTTTGCATTCGCCAGCGTGCCGGTGTGCTCGGTGCGCAGATGGATGTAGGCAAGTGGAATCGGCTCCTTGGTTTTCGCATCAACAACCCGGCCCTGCAGAATAGGAAGCTTGGCGGTGGTTTGGGCGGCCGTGAAGCGGGCGGCTCCAAGCGTCAGCAGAAAGGCTAGGAGAAAAGGCGTCAAGCGAGGCATAAAGAGGGAATGGGAGAATCGCCGGGCAGGTGAATGCCAAGTTGGTGATGGGGGCAAAAAATGCTTTTACTTTGCCCGGCCGGCACCCCGCACGGCAAGCTAAAGCTTGTAGCACAAATCCGCTTATGCCCTCGATTTTCTCCCGCATCGTTTCCGGCGAGCTGCCGGCTTATAAAGTTGCCGAAGATGGCCGCCACCTGGCTTTTCTCGACATCACGCCCCTGGTGGAAGGCCACGCGCTGGTAATTCCCAAGAAGGAAGTCGACTACATTTTTGATATGCCGGCCGATGAGCTGGCGGCCCTGCACGTGTTTGCGCAGCGCGTGGCCAAGGCCGTGCAGGCGGCCGTGCCGTGCAAGCGCATCGGCGTGGCCGTGATTGGGCTGGAAGTGCCGCACGCGCATATTCACCTCATTCCGATGAACAAAGTGGCGGACATGAACTTCGCCAATCCCAAAATAAAGGTACCCGAGGAGCGGATGAAGGAGCTGGCCGCTGCCATTGCCGCCAAAGTGGAAGGCGGCAGTGGCCTGGCCGAAGCCAAGCCCGCCGGTGCCGATGCCAGCGCCCCCGTGCCGGCCGAGCTGCAAAAGCAGGTGGCCGGCCTACACTTTATGAGCGAATCGGATGCCCCGCTCGAAGCCGTGGCCTACACTGCGCCGGGCGGCGAGCTGCCCAACGCCGCGCTGCTGAAGCTGCTGGGCGAGCCCGCCGAGGCCAAAGTCGAAACCCTGGAGCTCACCCAGTTCCTGCGCAACCACACGGCCGATGATGGCGTGCTGAACGACGTGACCCTTTCGAACCGCTACAAGGCCCTGCAAATGTATCTGAAGCAGGATATGGATGGCGTGCAGGTGTACCGGGTGGGCGCGGGCCCGCAAATCCACGCCTACGCCCTCGGGCGGATGATGGACGGCACGCTAGCGGGCTTCAAAACGGTGCTGACGGAGACGTGATAACCCCTGGTGGAGGCTAGCTATTTCAGGATTGGCTGCAACGGTGGGGGTGAAGGGGTGTCTGTAACGGCACCATTTCATCCCCATGCTATTGTCCTGCTTATGCGCCGCGCTCTACTGTTAAGCTGTTTTCTGTTGCTGCAAACCATTGCCGCCCTCGCCCTGAAACCCAGCCGCGAGTGGATAGCCACCCCCGATTCGCTGGGCCTTCGCTACCAGACCACTGCCCTCACCACGCCCGACCACGTACAATTGACGGGCTGGATTGTGGAACCTGCCGCCAACGTGCCCGACTAGCGTACTACCATGGTGCTGGCTTACGGCGATATGAACAACATGTCGTATTTTCTGCACCAGGCGCGAGCCCTGAGCCAGGGCGGCTACCGCGTGTACCTGTTCGACTACCGCGGCTTTGGGCACAGCAGCAACTTTGCTATCGACCGGCAGCGGCTGTACTACTCCGAGTTCACCACCGACCTGCGCGCCGTGCTGGCCGATGCCCGGCAGCGCTACCCACGCAGCCGCACGGGCATCATCGGCTACTCGATGGGTACCATTATGGGCTCGGAGGCGGCGGCCCGGGGCGGGTGCGATTTCTTCATTGCCGAGGGCTACGTGGCCAACCCGCAGCGTATTGTGGCCGAGCAATTCGGCCGGTACCAAAAAACCGTGACGCTGCCCGCCGAGGCGGCTGATTATGCCCTGATGGCGCGCCGGGTAAACTGCCCGTGGTTGCTGGTAGGCGGCACCGCCGATAAAAACGCGCCCCTGGCCGACTCGGTAGCCGTGGCGCGCCAGGCCCGGTGGCGGCAGCGCCGGCAAGTGCTTTGCTTCGAGGGCGGCCACGGGGAAGGGTTTTACCGATTGAGCGAGGCGGCGTACGGCGATAAGTACGTGCGGGAGGTGACGCGCTTTCTGGCGGGCAAGCGCAGTTAGGCTCCAAACGTGATTCTGCCCGCAGTAGCTCAGATTCAGCCCAGCCCGACCAGCAGGAACACGGCACTCAGGTAGCTCCAGAAACCGATGAAGACGAGGTGCACGCCGGTTTCGAAGCGCTTGCCGCGCCATAGCTCGGGCGAGTAGCCGAAGAACTGGATGAGCAGGCGGGCCCGCCAGAACACGCCGCAGCCCAGCGCCACCCGGCGGCCCAGGGACGTGCCCAGCAGGTCGGGGGCGGAGGTGAGGCAGAGCACGCCCATCAGCAGCACCATGAAGGCGACGAAAAAGGTGTGCACGTACATCATCTGCCGGTTGATGAGGCTGACGGGGGCGAACTCGGTGCGCCAGTTGAAGTAGCGCGCGAAGCCCGCGTGCAGCAGCGCCAGAATGACCAGTACAAAGCCGATGACTTTAAGCTGTAGGACCATTTTTACGCAGGAAAAAGGCGGTGATAAAGGGCGTGATTTTTACCTCACGCTCCACTCGTAGCCCGGCCGCCCGGAACGTAGCCAGCCAGACGCGGCGGGAGTGAAAATGCAGAAAGCCGATGGTGTAGGCCAGGAAATTGGCCGGGTCGCGCAGGTGCTCCGTTACGACCACGGTGCCGGTGGGGGCCAGCACCCGCGTTAGCTCCCGGAAGAACGCCGCCCGCTCGGCGGCCTCCCGGATTTCGTGGGCCGCCAGGAAGGCCACGGCCAAATCGATGGAATTGGGCGGCAGGGGCAGCGCAACGCGGGTATCGACCACCCGTGTGCCGGGGTAGGGCGGGTACGCCCGTCGGGCCCGCCGGATGGACACCTCGGTGTGCCGGGCGGCATCGTAGAAATCGGCCGCCAGCAGGCTGGCCCCTGGATAGTGGTGGGCCAACGGGGCGCTGATTTCATCGAACCCGGCGCTGAGCGTGAGCATCGCGGCTGGAGCGGGTACTCTTTTAGTCAGCCACCTGAACTGATACAGCCCGGAGAAATCGTAGATGTAGGCCGTAATGAGCAGCGACAGCAGCAGCGGTAGCAGCGCAAGGCCCAAGAGTAGTGCGGCGTATGGGCGCAGTAGGCTTGGCCCGGCCAGCCACAAGCCCGCCAAGGTCAGCGCGGCCCCGCCGGCCCCGAGGTAGAAGTGCCAGTTGAAGCGCACCACGTTGCCCACGCCCTGCAACGGCTTTCTTAGCGGTGCCATTGCTCGGTGCGTCCTTTCTTCCACGAATACAGAATGTCGTGTACCGCAAAAGCATTGGCCAGTATCAGTTGTCCGAAGCCCAGCTTTTCCAGGAAACCAACGTGGTGGCTGGTCACGGCCACGGGCTGTGGCTGCCAGTGCTCGCGCACGCCTTCCACAATTAGCATCTGGTCGCCATCAGCCGAAAAGGTGAAGGGCAGGGGGCCGGCAAAGCGACGAGCTTCGGCCCAGGTGGCGAAAGGCGACTGCGGTGGCAGCGCCACGTCGGTTGCTGGTGGAGCGAGCGCGACGTGGAAGTCGGCCCGCTGCGATTCGATACGCAGGCGGCCGCCGGCGTGCTGCTGCGTGATATCGACGGTGTGGTAGCGGTAGTGCGTCATCAGGTTACCGAGCAGGGTCATGCGCGTTTTGTCGGTTTCGGAGCGCAGGATGTAGAGGCCGCGCAGGCGTTTGCCGGTGGGCGAGGGGTAGCGCACGAAAGCCCGGTAGCCAATCAGGAAGAAGTCCTGACCCAGCCAGGCGGGGAAGCCTTTGGGCCGCAGCTGGCGGGTCTGGACCAGCGCCACGGCCAGGAAACCCCACTCCTCAGTGAAGGTGTCGGGCACGAGCGGGGCGGGCAGCAGGGCCGCCAGCTCGGCCCGGGGTACGGCGAAGGTGAGCACTAACGAGTGCTCAAAAAAGGCTTCGACGGGAAACGGATGGGTTTTGAGCCAGGCGAGCATACGGCGGAATCAGGCGGTGGCGAGCCGGGCTGGCCGCAGGCGGTGAAAGTGGATAAGCCCGCAGAACAGCACGGCAAATACGGCATTGAAACGGCCCCAGAGCAGGAGGTCGGGCGCAAGCACGGCTTCGAGCGAGTTCATGGTGAGCACCAGGGCAATCTGCGTCCAGGCGCACCAGCGGGGCCTGATGCCGCTGAGTACCCACAGGCCAATGCCAATTTCGCCCAGCCCGATAAGGCGCGTAAGCAGGTCCGCGTGCGCCGGCCCCAGGATGCGCGCCACGATGGCCGCGTGGCGCGGCACCAGCACCAGCAGCTTGCAGAGCAGGCCATTGGTCAGCCACACCAGGGCAATAAGATAAGTGATGAGGCGAGGCATGAGTGGCTGTACCGTGGACGCTGCGAGTCCGCGAGTGGTTGGGGAAGGTTCTGGGTCATTCGCGGACTCGCAGCGTCCACGGTACAGCTATTCTGCGCGGCCGGTGTCTACCAGCTTTTGCAGGCGGGCCTGGGCGGGACGGGGCAGGGCGCTGAGCAGGTCGAGGCCGGTGGCGGCTTCGATTTTATCCACCGACGTGAGGTACGGCCGCCAGTCGGGGCTGATGCTGTTG
>JANNDE010000452.1:0-1716 GCA_031387395.1 Hymenobacter sp. | reverse complement strand
CCCCCGCAGGGGGCCCCGCTCGTTGATTTCCGCCCAAGGCTGCGCGGCCTGGGAGCCGGCCTGCTGCTGGCCCTGGGCCTGGCCACTGGCTCCGCTCAGGGGCAGACGGGCCGCCCGGCCGCGGGCTATTTCCAGGCCGACGGCGCGGCGCGCACGGCGGTGGCATCTTCGCCGCTGGCCGCCACGCTGGTGCACGCGCGGGCCCTGACGCTCGACGCCGCGGGCCTGCGGGCGGCGCTGGCCACGGCCCCGCTGGAGGGCCAGGCCGGGGCCGCCCCATTGGTGCTGGCCCTGCCCCAACCCGATGGCAGCAGCGCCCGGTTTGCCCTGCGCGAGGCCCCGGTGATGGAAGCAGGACTGGCGGCTCGTTATCCGATGATAAAGACCTACGCGGGCATTGGGCTGGATGATGCCACGGCCACGGTGCGGGTGGACCTCACGCCCGCTGGCTTCCACGCGCAGGTGCTGAGCAGCAGCGGTTCGGGCTTTCTGGTTGACCCGGTGAGTTCGACTGACACGCGGCACTTCCTGAGCTATTACCAGAAAGATGTCCGCGCTTCCGCTAGCAAAATGGCACGGTGCGGAGTCGCGACTACGCCTGCCGAGGAGCAGACCAGCGCGGCGCGGGTAGCGGCCTGGCGGGCGGGTGGCGGCGATGGGGGGCAGGCGCGGTCTTCGGGAGCGCAGCTGCGTACCTACCGCTTTGCTTTGACTTGCACGCCCGATTTTTCCGTGACCTGTGGCAATACCAAGGCCGGGGTACTGGCCGTACAGGTTGCGTTTGTGAATCGGATGACCGGTATTCTGGAGCGGGAATTGGCCGTGCGCCTGGTGCTGGTGGCCAACAACGACCAGCTCACCTTTCTGCGCGGTACCGGTCCCCAGCCTCCGGTTCCCTACTCCGACAAAGACGGCTATGCCCTGCCCCGGCAGAACCAGCAGAACGTGGACCGGCTTATCGGTGATACCAACTACGACCTGGGCCTGGTGCTGGGCCATGAGTCGATTGGCGGTGGTGCGCTGCTAGGCGACTTATGCCAGTCGGGCATAAAAGCAACCAATTTCGTCGGGAGCCCCGTCCCTTCGGCCTACCAACTCATTCGCTACTCAGCCCATGAGTTGGGGCACGCGTCGGGAGCCCTTCACACCATGAACACCGACGACCCTAACCGCACTGCGGACGCAGCCTGGGAACCGGGCTCGGGCGTGACCATCATGTCGTACTGTGGGCTTTTTGGGCCCTCTAATGATGCTCAGAGCGAAGCGGAACCTATCTTCCATACCGGTAGCTTCGAGGAAATTCAGGCCGCGATGAGCGCCAGAAACTGCGGTACGAACACGGCCACGGGTAACACGGCCCCGGTGGTAACGGCCCCGGCCAGCGGCAAAACCCTGCCTGCCAACACACCCTTCCAGCTCACGGCCACGGCCACCGATGCCAACAACGACCCCCTGACCTACTCCTGGGAAGAACTCGACCTGGGCCCCGCCGGCAACCTGACCATGCCCCAGGTGACGGGCGAAACCCCGCCCCTGTTTCGCTCCTGGCTACCGGTGGCAAACGGCACCCGCTACTTTCCGCGTCTGGCCGAACTGGTAAATAACACGGTGGCTCCCGGCGAGCGCCTGCCTACGGTGGCCCGCACTTTTAAGTTCCGCTGCACCGCCCGCGACAGTCACACCGGACTCGTCGGGGTGGTGGGCGGGGTCGACTAC
>JANNDE010000410.1:0-1058 GCA_031387395.1 Hymenobacter sp. | reverse complement strand
GCAACGCGGCTTTGCCCAGCCTCCGCCGGCCCAAACCCCCTCCGCGAATAGCAGCCCGTTTTGCGGGAGGGGCCACGGCCGGCAAATGGGCCCGTTCTATTATGAAACTCCTGAACAAACAAGCCATCACAGCCGCATACTGGCGGTTTTTGGGAAATTTCCTGAGCTTGATGGCGGGGTTGATACTGCTTATTTTTTTGTTTCTGAACACCCTGACCCAGCAAGTGGAGCAGCTCAGCGCCCACCGGATGCGCTACGCCGACGTGATGCTGACCCAGCGGGAGCTGGGGCAACAGGTCGACTCGATTTACCGCCACCTGCGGCTGCTCAACACGGGCCTCGTGCGTTCCGACCGCGTGCTGGAACAGCGCATCGTGCGCGAGAGCAAGGACCTGAAACAGCTGCTGGCCACGCGGCGCGCCACCCGCGGGCCCCACGTGGTTTTTTACAAAATCTCGCGCCTCGTGAATGAAATACTGCTGGTGCAGGACTCCATCCGCGCGGCGGAGCTGCAGGGCCTCGGCCTGCGGCAAGAACTCAACGATTGCCAACTGCGCGCGCGCTCCAGTCCTCAATAACCTTCTGTCATGGCCAAGGCTAGTTTCCCGGGTTCGCGCATGAGCGAACAGCGGATTGTGCTCCTTTACCTACTCTGCGCCACCGTTGGGCTAACGGCCCTGGCGGGCTGGGTGCTGGCGAATACCTACGGCTACCCGGCGGTGAGCGCCCGGTACCTGGCCAAAAAAATGGACCGCGAACAGCGCTTGTTTGCCCAGCAGCGCGAGGACGCGGTAATGCTCGACTCGGTGCGCGTCGCCCTGGTGGCCTACCATTCCGATATAACGGCAGTCTTTATCGAGTCGGACATTGAAGAGCAAATCCGGGACATCCGGCACCTGTACGCGGCCAGCGACAGCCTGCCCCTGTACCGGTCGTTCGACCAGGCCGCGAATTTTTGCCAGTTCATGTACAAGGCCAAGCAAATCCTGTCGAGCAAAAAATTCAACGCCGGGCTGTATGCCAAGCGCCTGGACGACTGCCAGGTTGGCTACCAGCCG
>JANNDE010000395.1:0-1479 GCA_031387395.1 Hymenobacter sp. | reverse complement strand
GTTGGCCGCTCCGCCGGCTGTGGCGAAGCCCAGCACGTCGTTGTTGCCCAGCCATTCAGTGAAGAAGGTAGGCTTAATGGAAGCCACGGTGGCCTGCACGCGCTGCAGGTAGGTTTGCAGGGGCGTGGCATCGGGCGTAATACGCTCGAAGTAGGGGTTGCCCTGCACGCTGCCATACCCGGGGGTATTGATGTCGGACATGCGGATGCCGGGCACGCCGAGGTTGTTAACGGGGTCGGTGAATTTGGTGAACAGCGCTTGCGGCGTGGTACCGCGCACGGCCCGGTTGGTGGTCACCAGGCTGGTGATGGGCGTGCCGGTGGCCGTGAAGCCCGTCAGGCTCAGGTAGCCCGAGCCGTTATTTTGGGCCTCCGTGAAGAGGGGCTGCGCAAAGTCGCCGCCGCCCACGGTCCGGAACTGCGTAGCCAGGAAGTTCGGGTAGGAGTTCAGCTGCCCTTCGCGGTAGAGGCCGTTGTCGCTGAAGCCAGCTGTGAGCGAGTTACCCACTGCGATGTAGCGCGCGAAGTCGGCCTGCCCGGCGCTGGACTTAGGGTCGTCCGCCAGGTCGGGCTGGCAACTGCTCAGGCTCAGGCCCAGCAGGGTGAGGGCGGGCGCGGTGTGCTTAAAAAATGATTTCATGTCGGCGAGAATCTAATAGTCAGATGGTAATGAGGCGTTTAGAAATTGTAGTGTACGCCCACGCCGGGCACGTGAATGAAGGAGTTGTAGGTGCCAGCCACACGGTCGGTGGTGCCATTGTCGAGCAGTTGCGACTGCGTCTGGCTGCGCTTCAGAATCTGAATGAACTGATAGGAAGCGTCAATACCGAACTTCTCCGACACATCGTAGCTTAAGCCGGTAGTGAGGGCCACCCGGTCGTGGTCGGGGGGTTCGGGCGTCACGTAGCCATAGCGCACGGGGCTTTGGTGATAAACCACGCCACCGCGCACGGTCAGCTTGTCAGTCACCTTATACTGCGCACCGAGGCGGAAAGCCAGCACGTCCTGGTAGCTACGCTTCGACACGGAGGTACTGTTGCCGCCCACCAGGCCGGGAGTGCCAACGTTGGCGGGGAAGCTGCCCGCTGGGAAGGGCGCGCCGGGCGCGGGCTGGGGTCCCACTTCGGCATAGTCGCCGTTGCCGTTGTTGCCGCTGAAATCGAAGCGTAGCTCGCGGTAGGCGCTCCACTGCGTCCACACCACGTCGAGGCCGATGGTGAGCTTATCGGTCGGCATGAGGCCCACGCCAATGGCCGCGTGGGCCGGAATGGGCAGCGTGGCCGCAAAGTTGGTGGCCGTGAAGCCGGGATTGATGCGGCGCGAAGCCGAATACGTGGCGCTGCCAGCCGTGGCGTCGGGCAGGCCTTTCACAGTCACGGTGCCTTCTTCCACCATCGCATTCACCTTGGAGGTGTAGCTCACGCCCACGCTCAGCTTGTCGCTGGGCTTGAACATGATGCCGGCGTTGACGCCGAACTGG
>JANNDE010000340.1:0-1314 GCA_031387395.1 Hymenobacter sp. | reverse complement strand
TCGGCAATTGGCAAATCCGGCAACGACGAGGCAAGTTCAGCATAGGCCTGTTGCCGGTGGGGGGGCACCGGGTAATGAATCATTGTGCCAATGCCCGCCTGCGTGAGATGGGCTTGTAGCAAATCCCGCTGTGCGGTGCGCACAACGTAGAGATGATAAACGTGCGTTGCTCCCATAGCAACCGCCGGTAATTGTAACCCTTCGATACCAGCTAAATGCTCATCATACCAAGCGGCAATTTGTTGGCGTTGGCTTGTCCAGGTAGGCAAATGTCCCAGTTTCACCCGTAATACAGCAGCCTGCAACTCATCCAGCCGAGCATTGTAACCGATTACCTCGTTGTAATACTTCTGCTGTGAGCCGTAGTTTCGCAACACTTGAATCTTGTGGGCTAATACCGCGTCATTCGTAGTAACAGCTCCGGCATCGCCGAGCGCCCCCAGGTTTTTGCCGGGATAAAAGCTGGTACCGTTCACATCTCCGAAGCTTCCGGTCAACTTCCCCTGCCATGTAGCACCCTGCGCCTGGGCGTTATCTTCTACTACCCACAGGCCATGCTGGCGGGCAATATCCATAATGGGACCCATTTCACAGGCTTGTCCATATAGATGCACTGGCATAATCCCTTTGGTACGGGAAGTAAGCGCGGCTGCTACACGTGCCGGGTCGATGTTATACGTGTCCGCGTTGGGCTCCACAGGCACCGGTGTAGCCCCCACAAAAGAGACTGCCAGCCATGTGGCAATATAAGTATTACTAGGTACAATGACTTCATCACCAGGCCCTACTCCTAAGGCTTTCAGGGCCAGATGCAGTGCGTCAAGGCCGTTAGCTGTCCCAATAGTATGTTCTACGTGGTTGAAAACACTGTACTGCGCTTCAAACTGTTTTACCTGCTCACCCAATACATACCACTGACTATCATACACTTCGGCGATAGCACCTAACACTTCTGAGCGAATGGGGTCGTGCTGAGGAGAAAAGGACAAGAAAGGAACGGACATATTGGGATTCATAGCAAGGCTAAATTCGGTTCGCAAAGATAAGGATTGAGTCGCCGGGAACCTCGACTACCAACTTACTGCTTCCATCCTGTGCGTTTCTTCGCCCTTTTTCATAGGGTACTTGCGATGGAAAACGCTACTCGAAGATATGGCGAACCTGCTGCCCCTATGCTTGCCAGTCCAACCTTTGCTCGTACAGGTCGCGGGAAGAAATCCGCAGCTACTTGTACGACGGCTCATTATCGAATACCCGCTTAATTGCCTGAGCGAGTTCTTCGCCCCCGGCTTTCAGGCCGGGCGGGTCGGTACC
>JANNDE010000329.1:0-1803 GCA_031387395.1 Hymenobacter sp. | reverse complement strand
GCCCCGCCGGGCAGGGCCAGCAGTTGGCCGATAAATCCGGCTACCAGTACCCGCCGCTGTGGGGACCGGCCAGCTACAACGACGGCGCGGGCCTGTTCCGGGTGTCTAATCTGGCCAAATATGTGAAGGCGGCCATGCCCTTCGGGGCCACCTTCGACCACCCGCAGCTCACCAACAAGCAAGCCTGGGACGTGGCCGCGTTCGTGAATTCGCAGCCGCGCCCGCACCTGGCGACGCCCCGTGACTGGCCCGACATCAGCAAAAAGCCGGTGGACCACCCTTTCGGTCCCTACACGGATGCCTTCTCCGCGCAGCAGCACAAATTTGGCCCTTATCAGCCCATCGAGGACACGCACCCGCAGCCAACCAACAAGCCATTATAATGAATCGCCCTCTTCGTTTCTGCGCGGCCGGCCTGCTGCTGGTTTCGGCCGCCGCGCGGGCGCAGCAGGCCGAGCCCGCCCCCACGCGGCCCGTTACCGGGCGCAACCAGCTCCTGCCTTACCCTCCGGCGGCGGCAGTGGATACCGTGAAAGCCCGCACCCTTGCCGAAGCCTTCGGGCGGGGCCAGTGGCATGGCCGGGTACGCAACTACTTCATGGCCACCCTCAACCAGGGCAGCCGGCCCGACTACTACGCCAACGGGCTTGGGGCCGGGGCGCGGTTCGAGACGGCCCCGCTGCACGGATTCCAGCTGGGGGTGGGCGGGTTTTTCTGGGCAAACCTGGCTTCCAACGACCTGGCCACGCCTGACCCGGCCACCGGGGCCGTGAGTCGCTTCGAGGTGGGCCTGTTTGACGTGACGGAGCCCGGCCGCCGCCAGCTCACCGGCCGGCCCGAGGAGCTGTTCGCGCGCTACCGCTGGCGGCAGTCGGCGGCCACGTTCGGACGACAGCTGCTGGTTACGCCCCTGCTCAACCCGCAGGACGGCCGCCTGAGCCCGAACTACGCCCAGGGCCTGTGGCTGGAATTCAACGAGTTGAAAAACACCACCCTCACGGCCGGCTGGCTCACGCACATTGCCACGCGCTCCACGTCAGAATGGGCCTCGGTGGCCAATTCCATCGGCCTGTACCCGGTCGGCGTCGACGACACCGGCCAGCGGGCGGGCTACGCCGGGCACCTGAGCAGCCGCGGCCTGGGCATTGTGGGGGCCAGCCGGCAGCTGGGGCCGCGCAGCCGCGTGCAGGCCTGGAACTACTACGCCGATAACCTGTTCAACAGCACGTTCGCGGAAGCCACCACCGGGCGGGCCGTGGGCGCGGGGCAGCTCACACTGGGCGGGCAGTACCATTACCAGCGCACGGTGGGCACCGGCGGTAACGCCGACCCGCGCCTGGCCTACAGCGCCCCCGACCGCCAGGCCCACGCCCTGAGCGCCCGCCTGGGCTACCAGCGCGGCCCCTGGAGCCTGAGCGCCAACTACACCCGCATCACCCGCGCCGGGCGCTTCCTGTTTCCGCGCGAGTGGGGCCGCGAGCCGTTCTACACGTTTCTGCCCCGCGAGCGGGAGGAAGGCTTCGGCGGGCTCGACGCGGCGGCGCTGCTGGTCAGCCGCACATTTGCCCGGGTGCCGGGGCTGAAAGCGGAGGTCGGCTACGGCCACTACTACCTGCTCGACGTGCGCGACTTCGCCCTCAATAAGTACGGCATGCCCTCCTACCGCCAGCTCAACGCCTCGGTGAGCTTCCCGTTTGGGGGCTGGGCAAAGGGGCTGCGCGGGCAGGTGCTCTACATTTACAAAGGGGGCCTGGGCGAAACCTACGGCGAGGCCCGCTACGTGGTGAATAAGGTGGAGCTGCA
>JANNDE010000304.1:0-1283 GCA_031387395.1 Hymenobacter sp. | reverse complement strand
TGTATCTGAAACTGAAATATGTTCGTAATTTCGTATAAATTAAACTGCTTATTACCATTAAGTCCGAACTTATGTTTTTTGCTGATACTAAGACCGGGCACCTGCTCCATATCCTGGGCACTGCCTTAGCTGGGCAGGTCCTGACGCAGGAATTAGCGCCGGCCAATCCCCACGTTATTGAGATGTACGGCCACTTAGTGATACAAGTAATTGTGGCCGCCGTCACCATTTGGGCCACGATACGGAAAGCGATGCAGCGGCCCGAGGCAGTGGTGAAGCTGCCGGCCGCTGTGGTCGCGTCTCCTGTTGAGCCGCCGGCCGGAGCTGAGAAGGGCTAGCCTACTTGGCTAGGTATTGAAAAGCAATTGTTTCACTCTTACCTGTTTTTGCACATGGAATCTGTTAAGAAGTTAAGTCTGCTGGACCGGGTGGCGCTGCCGTCGCCGACGTTTTGGCGCAAGGTTAGCGCGGTGGGTAAGGCCATTGGGGGGCTGGGCCTGGTGCTGGTGACGGCTCCGGTGGCGCTGCCGGCGGCGGTCGTCTCGGTAGCGGGCTACCTGGTGCTGGTCGGGTCGTTGACGGCGGGACTGGCGGCGCTGACGGTGGAGCCGGGCGCGTTGGCGGGGGCTTCGGCCGATGGAGGCGCAGAACGTCCGGCCAGTGAGGCCGGCACCCGGTAGCATGGAAGACATGGCTCCATATGCGGTTGGCGGGCGGATAGCGCCGCGTTTGAACGTGGCGCAGATGGTTCGGCAGGCGGCGCGGCTGGCAGAAGTGCGGCCGGAGCTGGTGGCGGCGTACCAGGAGGCGTTGCTGCGCTGGTCGGGCGACCCGGTGCTCCGACTGCTGGGGCTGCCGATTGTGACGGAAGGGTACCGGTCGGCGGCGGCGCAGGATGAGCTGTACACCCACGGGCGGAGTGCGCCGGGGCCAGTGGTGACCTACAAACGGGGCGGGGAATCAAAGCATAACGTGCTGCCGAGCCGGGCGCTGGACGTGGCGTTTCTGCTGCCCGATGGGTCAGTGTCGTGGTCGGGGCTGCTGCTGAGCAAGTTTGCGCGGCTGATGAAGGCGGCCGATGCGCGGGTGTATTGGGGCGGCGACTGGCCGGGGTTCAAGGACCGGCCGCATTTTGAGGTATAGGGTGGAAACGAAACGAGCGGGCCAGATGGTCCGCTCGTTTCTTATGTTGCGAAAGCAACTTGGCGCTATGATGAAAGGCCCTAACTGCGCGAGCGGTCGGGGCCTTTTGGCGGGGGCTGCCCCGGCTACCGGGGCGCGGC
>JANNDE010000282.1:0-3277 GCA_031387395.1 Hymenobacter sp. | reverse complement strand
CCCTCAACATTCAAAACTCAACCCTTCCTCATGGCCATTCTCACCAAAGACGAAGCCCAGACCATCCTCAAGAAAGTTCTCAGCTTCAGCACGGCTGATGAGTGCGAGGCCACCCTCACTGGCAACACCGGCGGCAACGTGCGCTCGGCGCGAAATTCCATCAGCACGGCGGGGGCGGCCGAAAACGTCGCGCTGGCCGTGCAGTCGCGCTTTGGTAAGCGCAGCGGGCTCTCTACCTGCAACGAGTTCGATGAGGCCTCGCTGCGGCGCTGCGTGCAGCGGGCCGAAGAGATTGCGCGCCTCGCGCCGGAGTCGCCGGAGTACGTGCCGCTGCTGGGACCGCAGACCTATCT
The DNA here is from genome assembly GCA_031387395.1 of Hymenobacter sp. Lineage (GTDB taxonomy): Bacteria > Bacteroidota > Bacteroidia > Cytophagales > Hymenobacteraceae > Hymenobacter. Next base: position 2,924 of record JANNDE010000282.1, on the reverse strand, counting down.
CGCGTCGCCGGGCTCGTTCGCGGCGCGCACGGCTGCCATCACGCCCGACTACCGGGCCGAGCAGATTGGGGCCAGCATGGCGCTATGCGAGCAGAAGAAGCTGAGCTCCGCCGGCTTCTTTAATAATTCCGCGGGCTTCGTGGCCAAGCGCAACTCGAAGGGGCTGGAGGCTTACCAGCAGGTGAGCAGCGTCGATTTTTCGATAACCGTGCGCACGGCCGATGGCACCGGCTCGGGCTACGCCATTGCCAACTACACCGATTTGGCGAAGTTCGACGCGGCCCGGCTGACGCGGGTGGCAGCCGATAAGGCGGCATCGTCGGTGGGCGCGAAGGCCATTGAGCCGGGTAAGTACACCGTGATTCTGGAGCCGGCCGCCGCCATCGATTTGCTGAACAACATGATGGGCGCGATGGATGCCCGCAACGCCGACGAGGGCCACAGCTTCCTCAGCAAGAAGGGCGGCGGCAACAAGAAGGGCGAGAAGGTATTTGACGAGCGGGTGACCATCTATTCGGACCCCACCCACCCCGACGTACCCGACCTCACCTTCGCCAACGACGGCCGCCCGCAGCAGAAAGTGACCTGGGTGGAAAAGGGCGTGGTGAAGAACCTTTATACCTCCCGCTTCTGGGCGCAGAAATCGGGCGTACCGGACATCCCACCACCCGGCGGCTGGATAATGGCCGGCGGCACCCAGAGCACGGCCGACCTCATCAAGGGCATGGCCAAAGGCATTTTGGTCACGCGCCTCTACTACATCCGGGCCGTGGACCCGCAGACGCTGCTCTACACCGGGCTGACGCGCGACGGCACGTTTTACATCGAAAACGGCGTCATTAAATTCCCGGTAAAAAACTTCCGCTTCAACGAAAGCCCGGTGATTATGCTGAACAACCTGGAGGCGCTGGGCAAGCCCGTGCGCCTGAACGGCAGCCTCGTGCCGCCGCTCAAAATCCGGGATTTCACCTTCACCAGCCTCTCGGACGCGGTGTAGCCAGTAGCGTGGACTCTGCGAGTCCGCGCGTGAGCGGAGCGAACACCCGACCACTGCGATTTTCTTTCATTATAACCCAGTCCACGCGCGGACTCTCAGAGTCCACGGTACACTCACCCATATGAAAAGACGCGACTTTGTGGGCCTCACCGGCCTTGCCGCCGGAGCCCTGTTTCTGCCCAGCTTCCCCAGCCTGGGCGGCACCCTCGTGGACCCCGCCCGCCTGCTGGAACCCGGCGCCGATACGGCCCTGAAAAAACGCCTCGCCGATGCCGGCCTGAACGCCGCCAAGGCCGCCGGGGCGAGCTACGCCGATGTCCGCATCGGCCGCTACCTCAACCAGGGCATTTTCACCCGCGAAAAGCAGGTGCAGAACATTGCCAGCACCGAGAGCTACGGCGTGGGCATTCGCGTGATTGCCAACGGCACCTGGGGCTTCGCCTCGACCAACAACGTGACCGAGGCGGGTATCGCCAAAGCGGCCCAGCTGGCCGTACAAATCGCCAAAGCCAACTCGAAAGTGCAGAAGGAGAAGGTGCAGCTAGCCCCACAAAGCGGCTATGGCGAAGTGAGCTGGAAGGCCCCGATTCAGCAGAATGCGTTTGAGGTGCCCATCAAGGACAAGGTGGATTTGCTGCTGGGCGTGAACGCGAAAGCCCTGGATTTGGGCGTGTCGTTCATCAACTCGGTGCTGTTTCAGGTGAACGAGCAGAAGTATTTCGCCAGTACTGACGGCTCGTACATCGACCAGGATATTCACCGGATTTATCCCACGTTTGGCGTCACGGCCATCGACCGGGCCAGCGGGAAATTCCGCTCGCGGCAGGCCATGAGCTCGCCCGTGGGCATGGGCTACGAGTACCTCACACCCAAAGCCGCCGATAAGGTGGCCGGCCCGACGGGCTCCGACATCATCGGCTACAAATACAGCTACGATATGCTGGAAGACGTAGCTTCGGCCGCTAAGCAGGTGAAGCAGAAGCTGACCTGCAAGTCGGTGACGCCCGGCAAGTACGACCTCGTGCTCGACCCGCACCACCTGGGCCTGACCATCCACGAAAGCGTGGGCCACCCGCTGGAACTCGACCGCGTACTGGGCTACGAAGCCAACTTCGCGGGCACTTCGTTTGCCACCCTGGAGTGGAAAGCCAAAGGCCTGCCCTACGGCTCGAAAGTGGTGAACATCGTGGCCGATAAAACCCAGCCCAATACCCTGGGCGCGGTGGGCTACGACGACGAAGGCGTGAAAACCAAGCGCTGGGACCTCATCAAAGAAGGCCGCCTGGTGGACTATGAGAAAATCCGGGACCAAGCGCACATGGTGGGCCAGAAGGAATCGGATGGCTGCTGCTACTCGCAGTCGTGGCAGGACGTGCAGTTCCAGCGCATGCCCAACGTGAGCCTGCAGCCCGGCAAGGACAAGCTAAGCGTGGATGAGCTGGTAAGCAAAGTTGATAAGGGCATTTACATCGCCGGCAACGGCTCGTTCTCCATCGACCAGCAGCGCTTCAACTTCCAGTTCGGCGGCCAGGTGTTTTACGCCATCGAGAAGGGCAAAATCACGGAAATGCTGGAAGACGTGGCCTACCAGGCCAACACCCAGGAGTTCTGGAACAGCTGCGCCGCGACCTGCGACGAAAGCGACTTCCGCTTCTTCGGGGCCTTTAATGACGGCAAGGGGCAGCCCAGCCAGAGCTCGGCGGTGAGCCACGGGTCGAGCACCACGCGGTTCAATGGCGTGAACGTGATTAACACGGCGCGAAAAATCGGGTGACGTGCGCCTCACCCCCGGCCCCTCTCCCCAAGAGAGGAGAGCCTGACGATTCCATTCGGAACATAACCGGTGCCCCCTCTCCTAGGGAGAGGGGGTCAGGGGGTGAGGTGAGCCAGCAGAACATCCACTACTAAACAACCCTACCTCATGGCC
>JANNDE010000278.1:0-1418 GCA_031387395.1 Hymenobacter sp. | reverse complement strand
GGGCTGTGCGTGTCGGCCGTAGCGAGCCGGGTGCGGGTGTGATGTAGCGCGGACTCTGTGAGTCCGCGTGTAGTGCTGGTGGAAAACGCGGACTCGCGGCGTCCACGCTACGTAAACCCTTTGGCTATTGAGTTAGTATTGCGGTAGAGATGATTCGACTGCGCGAACGCCAGATGAAGCATGACGGCTCATTTATTAACGACTCAATCCAAAACCCACCAAATGCCCGAAAACCCCCAAACCGCCACCAAATACACCTGGGACGATATGCCCGTTGAACAGGTAACCGACCAGCTTTCCCGCCGCCTCATCACCGGCGACAAGATGATGCTGGCCCACGTCTACCTCAAAAAAGGCACTATCGTACCCCTGCACCAGCACCATAACGAGCAGATTACCTATATCCTGGAAGGCGCGCTCCGCTTCTGGATTGGCTCGGAAGATGCGGAGCCCATTGTGGTCGGCGTGGGTGAGGTGCTGCACATCCCCGGCAACGTGCCCCACAAGGCCGAAGCCATCGAAGACACGCTCGACGTGGACATTTTCAGCCCGCCCCGCCAGGACTGGCTCGACAAATCGGACGATTACCTGCGCCTGAAATAGCCCGCTGATGGACCTCGGACTGAAAGGAAAAATTGCCCTGGTGGCCGCCGCCAGCCAGGGCCTGGGCCGCGCCGTGGCCGAAGAGCTGGCCGCCGAAGGTGCGTCGCTCATCCTCTGCGCCCGCCACGACGCGGCCCTCCAGGAGACCTGCGCCGCCATCGAAAAGGCCCACGGCACCCCCGTGCTGGGCCTGGCCACCGACGTGGCCGACCCCACCGCCATCGCCCGCCTGGTAGAAGCCGGCCGGGCGCGTTTCGGCCGCATCGATATTCTGGTGACCAACGCTGGCGGCCCGCCCGCCGGCACCTTCGACACGCTAAGCGCCGTCCAGTGGGAGGCCGCTACCCATCTGCTCCTCACCAGCGTGGTGGAGCTGACCCGCGCCGTGCTACCCGGCATGCAGGCGCGGGGCTGGGGCCGCATCCTCAACATCACCTCCATCTCGGTGAAGCAGCCGGTGGCCAACCTCATGCTCTCCAACAGCCTGCGGGCGGCCGTGACGGGCATGGCCCGCACCCTGGCCACCGAAGTAGCGGCCCAGGGCATCACCGTGAACAACATCCTGCCCGGCTACACCCGCACCGAGCGCGTGGTGGGCCTGGCCGAAGCCGCCGCCGCCCGCGAGGGCATCACATCGGCCGAAGCCACGGCCCGCTGGGAGGCGGAAATACCCATGCGCCGGCTGGGCGAGCCGCGCGAGTTCGCGGCGCTGGCCGCGTTTCTGTGCTCGGAGCGGGCCAGCTACATCACCGGCACGTCGGTGCCAGTGGATGGCGGCTGGATTCGCTCGTTGCTGTAAATCCAACGGGTTCACC
>JANNDE010000252.1:0-2622 GCA_031387395.1 Hymenobacter sp. | reverse complement strand
GTGGAAGAGAAGCTGCAGTAACATTAGGGTAGGAGGGTAAGAGGGTGTGGGGAGTCGTTGTCATCCTGAGCTTGCGAAGGACCTTACCACGGCAGAATGGTATTCGTTCAGCCAAGCTCCGACCGTGGTAAGGTCCTTCGCAAGCTCAGGATGATAGATGCCCCTCCCGCCTCTATCCCCTTCCTCCCGCCATCCCCTCATACCCTACAAATGCTCCCCTTTATCCTCCGGCGCTTAGCTCAGGGCCTGCTCGTGCTGGTGGGCGTGGCGTGCACGGTATTTCTGCTCTTTAACGTGCTGCCCGGCGACCCGGCTGCCCTGCTGGCTGGCCAGCGCAGCGACCTGGCCACCAAAGCCGCCATCACCGCCGACCTGGGCCTCGACCAGCCGCTGCCCGCCCGCCTGGTGGGCTACCTCAACGACATTTCGCCGCTGGGCCTGCACCCCGCCGACTCGGCCGGCCGCGCCCGCTACGGCGGCGTGGTGCTGCTGCCGCTGGGCGCCAAAGCATTGGTGCTGAAAACGCCCTACCTGCGCCGCTCCTTCCAGAGCAATAAGGACGTGCTGCGTATTCTCCTCGACTACTTCCCCGGCACCATGTGGCTGGCGCTGGCGGCCATGCTCCTGGCCAGCGTGGGCGGCGTGGTCTTTGGCGTGGTGGCCGCGCTCCGGCCCCAGTCGTGGCTCGACAGGGTGCTGGTGAGCACCTCGGTGCTGGGCATTTCGGTGCCTTCGTTCGTGGCCGCCATCCTCATTGCCGTCACCTTCGGCTTCTACTGGAGCCACTTCACGGGCCTGAGCCTGACTGGACAGCTCTACGAAACCGACCCGTTCACGGGCGCGCGGCACCTCGTGCTGCGCAATTTGCTGCTGCCGGCCGTGGCGCTGGGCATCCGGCCTCTGGCCATCATCACGCAGCTCACCCGCTCCAGCATGCTCGACGTGTTGAGCCAGGACTACATCCGCACGGCCCGGGCCAAGGGCCTGAGCCGCACCGCCACCGTGCTGCACCACGCCCTGCGCAACGCTCTGAACCCGGTCGTCACGGCCGTGTCGGGCTGGCTGGCTTCCCTCATGGCGGGCGCGTTTTTTATCGAGTACATCTTCAACTGGAAGGGCCTGGGCATGGTCACGCTCCGGGCCGTCGAAAACCTCGATTTCCCGGTGGTGATGGGGGCCACGCTGTTCGTGGCCGCGTTATTTGTGCTCATTAATATTGTGGTCGACGTGCTCTACGCCGTGCTCGACCCGCGCGTGAAGCTAGGGTGACGTTCATTTTTTCATGCTTGGTATCGCCTGTCATCCTGAGCTTGCGAAGGACCTTATCACGCTCTTTTAATCAGGGCCTCTCAATTTGCAGCAATTCAACTCGTCAGGCCGTGATAAGGTCCTTCGCAAGCTCAGGATGACAGATAATCAACACCTGCTTCGTTCCATCGGCGAAACCCTGCTGCCCACCGGCTCGGGCCACCTCAGCATCGTAGGCCTGCCCGGCGCGGGCAAAACCACGCTGGGCCGCCAGCTGGCTTCCCACTTCAACCGCCCTTTCCTCGACCTCGATGCGGCCATTGAGGCCCGCACCGGGCGCAGCGTGCGCGAAGTATTTGCCGGGGAGGGCGAAGCCGGCTTCCGGGCTGTGGAGGCGGCGGCGTTGCGCGCGGTGCTGGCGGCCGGCGGCCCGCCGCTGGTGCTGGCTACCGGCGGCGGTACGCCCTGCTTCCACGATAACATGGCGCTGCTCAACCAGGCCGGCATCACGCTCTGGCTCGATGTGCCCGTGGCCGAGCTGGCCGCCCGCCTTGCCCCCGAAGAAGTAGCCAAACGCCCTCTGCTAGCCGCTGCCGGTGGGGCGGAAGCCTGGCTGCGTGAAACCCTGGCCGCCCGAAAACAGTTTTATGCCCAGGCCCGGGTGCGCTGCGCGGTGGCCTGCACGCTGCCGGCCGTTATCGCCCGGTTGGCGGCGGCCGGGTTTTCCCGGCCCGGCACATTGCCGGCCGCCTCGTAAATTTGCCCTCAGATTAGTTCGTTGTTCGTTAGCCTTATGCAATCAATATCCACCGAAGAGCCGGTCGTCGCGCTGGCCCCGACCCCCGAAGCCGCCCCGGTGCGGCCCAGGCACAAAGGCTCGGCTCAGCTATTTAAGAACCCGGTGCTGGAGCGTTTGTCGCACACCCACATTGCCTTACCGGTAAGCATTTTCGCTGCCACCGGCATCCTCAGCATGTATTACGGCCTCACGCACGGCTTCATGTCGGGCCTGTCGGCGCTAGGGCTGTTTGCGCTGGGGCTGCTGGCCTTCACGCTGGTCGAGTACGTGGTGCATCGCTACGTGTACCACATTCCGGCCACCACGGCGGGCCGGGTCAAGTTCCAGTACACCATGCATGGCGTGCACCACGAGTACCCCAAGGATAAAACCCGGCTGGCCATGCCACCCATCATCACGGTGTTCGTGGCCTCGCTGCTATTCTTCATTTTCCGGCTCGCGTTCCAGTCCTACGCTTTTGGGCTGCTGTCGGGCTTCACCTTCGGCTACGCCATGTACCTGTTCGTGCACTATGCCATTCATGCCTACTCGCCGCCCAAAAACTTCCTGAAAGTGTGGTGGACGCACCACAGCCA
>JANNDE010000250.1:0-2340 GCA_031387395.1 Hymenobacter sp. | reverse complement strand
GAGGGCCAGCACCCCGGCGAACCGTATAGCGAGCGCAGCCTGCAAATGGTGGTGAAACAAGCCGCCAGCCGGGCTGGCATCCGGCGCCCCATCTCGCTGCATACGCTGCGCCACTCCTATGCCACGCATTTGATGGAGGCTGGCACCCACACCCGCATCATCCAGGACCTGCTGGGCCATAGCAGCATCAAAACCACCGAAATCTATACCCACGTTGCCCAACGCGCCCGCCCCCCCTCCCCCCTCGACAGCTTGGGATTATAGCCAGCGACTTGCGGCAAGCACGCTCATTCAGCCCGTTTCCCGCAGCTCTGTTGCGTACCAGGGTTGGCTTGTTGCCTATTGCGAAGGCTGCAGGCCGCAGCAAGCGTTGTGTTATACGCCCTTTTAAAATTACAGCCCAAAATAATGCCACACGAAGAAAGGACTCCTGCCCAGACAAACCAAAACCGAAGTGCAGCTAGGCCAGGTAATGAGCACTTAGGCCTGTCGCGAATCGGTACGCCATTATCTGGAACAGAGCAATTAAAGCGGTTCAAAACAGCAAATAATACACCTAATATCTATGAGGAGGAGGGTGACCAATATGTTTTTGACGGAATTATGTTAGCCGAAAGACTAGCCGAATTAGCCGCAAGAGAAAGAGCACATGAAGCAGTAATAAATGTCTTGCGAAATATATCAGTAAGAGAAAGACCAAGAGCAATAACGGTTATTCTTAACCCGAAAACGGGAAAGACGTACACAGGTAAGTCAAGGGGTATATCCTCCATTGAAACGTTGCATCCATGGGTCAAAAGTCTTTTACCGCAAGTAAGTCTGGAAGGGTAGGACACGCATAATTGTGCCGAAGTTCATGCTTTAGATACTTTATTCAAGGACGTTTTCGGTAATGTTACGACAAACGGCGATAATCCTCAGGAAATGGTCTTGATAGAGGAATTGCTAAATGGTTTAGAAATGCATACCGTTCAACTCGATAGTATAAAGTCCGAGATTACAGTACAAAAAGAAGCATTCGAGACGCGAACAACGAAAAAATCTAAAGTGGAATTAAGAAACTCTTTTACTGAACAATCAGTGTTAGTAATGGATTTCACCCGGTGCAGAAATTGCAAAGAAACAACTCACGGATTCAAAACAATAACAAGTGAAAATCAGAGCGACCAAAAGACAAAGATTATCATTTCTAATAAACTAAATGATAAACCAAATGAGAAAATAATTCCGAAGAAGCAGAATGCGGTGTAATTCAAAACTATGCGCTACCCTTTTCATCGGTTGTTGATAAAGAACTCTTTGCATCGCTAAAGGCTTCAGAAACAGGCTCAATTTCCTGATTCAAGAAAGACCGCGTAGTTTTGAACTACACCGAGGCCGATGCACAGCACGAAAATGAGTAGAATTTAACTTTGTAGAGTTACCTTAGCGGTATGACGGAATTAATAAAAAAGATATCCATACGTGGACGTTTGGCGTTTTGCCTTGCTTGCTTGCACAATGCCATGAGGCAAGAAAAGGTCGATGCACGTAGTTTTTCATTGGTGTTTGAACGAATATCTTCGTTCCTGACGACTAACAAACTCGATGAATGGGAAAAACAAGCCGTCGAGGTTTCGCCAAGTACCATCTTCGATGCTCATCCGGACAATGATTTCAATGATTATGAGACCATGTCGGTCGCAGAGTTGATACGGCTTAAAGCCATGTACAAGAAACTACCCCCTGTAGTTTTAGCGCTTATTGATTCAACTATAAATGTGGGTTTGTCGAATCTGTATGGCGGAACTTCTGATTACAGCCCTCATAGCTTAGCTCCTACACTGAAGGTTGCGGAATTAATGAACAGCAATAATTACGAATTGCCGTTACTACAACCGTTTTCTCATTACAGTTTTGCTGATAATGGCGGCTGGGGATTTCCCTTAGAGGATGCTAGCTAATTTAAATCAGGGCGGTGGTCGTCTCCACGATGATTTACGGATAGCAGGTTATGGTCACGACCATTCACTATTGCGTAACATGCGGCAGCGCACTCGTGCGCAAGTCCTGTTCGTTCAGCAAATCATTGGCCATGCACCCGGCCCGAATCAAAACAGTTATCGATAACTGTAATCGAAATAGCATCCTTAATTAGACCGCCGCTAAACACTGCAATAATAAACGGGATTATAAGCCTATGACACAAAATAAGTAAGCGTCATTAAGCCAGGTATTTAGAGCCTGTTAAAAATTCTGGAATCACTATGTTTCGCCGTGCTATTTGCTGCAGCAAATGGCACTTTCGTAGAGGCAAGCTTACTTAGCTGGAGATGAAAAACGGCTGTTTTCGGCCTGTTT
>JANNDE010000228.1:0-2691 GCA_031387395.1 Hymenobacter sp. | reverse complement strand
GGGCGTCACGAGGTTATAGTTGCGGTGCACCACGGCGTTGATGTCCTTCGAGTAGATAGCCTCCAACGTGCCAATGATGCCGCCGGGCAGTTCCTGGTCGAGGGCCAGGTTGGAGCGCCACACCTGCGGGAACTTGAAGTTGCGGCCCGTGGCGTTAATCTGGTAGGTATAACCACCGAAAGGAGGAGGAGCAAAACTAAACTGCGTATTCGAGGCCTGGTTGGAAATCCACACGAACGGGATGCGGCCGGTGAAGATGCCGGTGCCGCCGCGCAGCTGGGTTTTGGCACCCTCGGCCTGCGAGGTGTAGTTGAAGCCCAGACGGGGCGAGAACAGCGGCGTCGACTTGGGCAGCTCCGACACGTCAACTTTCCTGGGGTTGCCGTCGGCATCCTTCAAGGTGGCGGCCGTAATCTGGGCGTTGGGGGCGATGGTGGTGCTGTAGATGGGCATGTCGGCGCGCACGCCCAGCGTCAGCTTCAGGGCCGGGTTCACCTGGAACTCGTCCTGCACGTAGAGGCCCAGCTGGGCCACGGTCACGTCGACCTGCTTCACGGGCTGTTTGGCGCCAGCCGCCGCAATCGCGTTCAAATCTACGAAATTGGGATTGCTGCGGTCGGTCACCTGGTAAAAGCGGTCAATGTCCAGTCCACCGAAGAAGGGGTAGCCGTAGCGCTGCAGGTTGAAGCCGTTCACGAACTGGAACCGCTCGTAGTTCACACCCGCCGTCAGGATGTGCGCGCCGGCGAAGTAGCTCAGGTTGTCGGTCAGCTGCAGAATGTTCTGGTCCAGGGTGTTGTTGGCCGAAAACTGCTCGGTGCCCACGCTGGTGTAAGTAGTGCCGCCCTGCGTGATGTCAATCTGCGGAAAAAACTTGCCGGCGGGCAGCTCGCGGAAGTCGCGGAAAGCCGAGAAGCTGGCCTGCGCCTTATTACTGAACTTGCCGTTGCCGAAGCTGCTGTTCAATTCGGCCACCACCGAGTTCAGGTTGTTGTTGATGGTGTAGCCCGAGTTGACAAACTGCAGGGTATTCACGCCGGGCACGCGCGACGAGGGCGCGATGGCAATCGGGTGCGGGCCCTGCTCGCGGTAGCTCTTCAGGTAGTTGTAGCGGATGGAGAAGGTGTTCTGCGGGTTGATGTTCCAGTCGATTTTGGCCAGAATCATATCCGAGTAGGTGCGGTAGTTGAAGCCCTGGAAATCGCCGGGGTCGTAGCCGTACACCGACGTCAGCCGGTCGCGGATGGCCTGCAAATCCGAGGCCCGCACCCGGCTCACGCCGTTGAGCTGGCCGTTCTGGGCGGCGGTGGCTTCGGCCGCGCTGTTGGCGGGCCGGAAAGTCTGGCCGGGGTCGGTCTGGCGGGTGAGTTCAGCGTTGGCAAAGAAGAACAGCTTGTTCTTCACAATCGGGCCGCCCAGGGCAAAGCCCGTCTGGTTGAATTTCAGGCTGGGGTTGTCGATGGTGGCGCCTTCCACCTTCTTGCCAATCAGGCTTTCGTTGCGGAAATAGGTGTACACGGTGCCCTTCACCTCGTTGGTGCCGCTTTTGGTGACGGCGTTGATGCCGGCCCCCGTGAAACCACCCTGGCGCACGTCGTAGGGCGCGAGGCTCACCTGAATCTGCTCGATGGCGTCGAGGCTCACGGGCTGCGAGTTGGTCTGACCGCCGGGCGTGGGCGAGTCGAGGCCGAAGGAGTTGTTGAAGATGGAGCCGTCGAGCGAGAAGTTGTTGTACAGCGTGTTGCGGCCGCCGAAGCTCTGGCCGCTGGCCTGGGGCGTGAGGCGCGTGAAGTCCTCCTGCGAGCGGCTGATGGTGGGCAGCGTGCGAATGGCCGTGCTGCTGATGTTGGTGACGGCCCCGGTGCGGTCGGGGTTAATCTGACCGTCGCGGTTACCTTTCACCACCACTTCATCGAGCTTCTGGCCCTCCCCTTCCGTCAGGGTGATGCGGGTTTCGAAGGTTTTGCCCAGCACCAGCTGCACGTTGCTCTGCACGTAGGTCTCGTAGCCCACGAAGGAAACCTTTACCTCATAGGGCCCGCCGATGCGCATGTTCAGCAGGTCGAACTGGCCGTTGTCGCGGGTGCCATTGCCGTAGGTCGTGCCCGAGGGCAGGTGGGTGGCGATGACGGTGGCCCCTGGCAGCGGCTGCCCTTTGCTATCGAGCACCAGCCCTTTGATGGCCGAAGTGGTGACCCCCTGCGCGAAGGCCGGCAAGCCGCTGGCCAGCAGGACCAAGACCAGGAAAAAACGGAATATATTTCTCATAACATTTTGTTTTTTAGCGACTCCCGAAATAATGCCCGGGACAGGCCACAAAGGTAGGATAACGCTTAAATGATGCTTGCATAACAATTGAGTAACCCGCAATTAGTAATATAATGGTAAAGTATTAGTAAATATACAAAGTCTCCCAACGGAGTCCAATCAGATGCTAGATTCCCCCGTCGGCGAGGTGCAAACCCGGAATTACGCAACAAGCAGTAATAGTGTAATGCTTTAATAGTCAATTTTTTGAACAAAATATTACTACTTGTTACTTCTGTCCTGCTACTTATCTTGTTTCTTAAGAAGCTGTTTAAATTAACCGAAAACTCTTTTGAAACGGTCATGCTTCGACAAGCGGACGGCAGTTGAAGCATGACCGCTTTATTAACTTTAGGACTTACGCAATTTAAGCCCCAGCGGGGC
>JANNDE010000197.1:0-2596 GCA_031387395.1 Hymenobacter sp. | reverse complement strand
GCCGCCGCCGCCGAGGAGAAAACCAAATCCGGCATCATCATCCCCGATACGGCCAAGGAGAAGCCCCAGCGTGGCGAAGTTGTGGCCGTGGGCGAAGGCAAAACTTCCGACGCAGGCGCTATTATCAAGCCGCAGGTGCACGTGGGCGACCAGGTGCTGTACGGCAAGTATGCCGGCACCGAAATCACCGTCGACGGTGAGGACCTGCTCATCATGCGCGAGTCGGACATTTTCGCTGTGCTCTAAGCCCGCCGGAAATCCACAATTCTTAACTCCTAATTCCTAATTCTTCCAGAAATGGCTAAGAACATCCAATTCGATACCGAAGGCCGCGCCCGCTTGCAGGCCGGTGTGAACAAACTGGCGAACGCCGTGAAAGTGACGCTGGGCCCCAAAGGCCGCAACGTCATCATCGACAAGAAATTCGGCGCGCCCACGATTACCAAGGACGGCGTGACCGTGGCTAAGGAGATTGAGCTGCGCGACCCGATTGAAAACATGGGCGCTCAGCTCGTGAAAGAAGTGGCCTCGAAAACGGCCGACCAGGCTGGCGACGGCACCACGACGGCTACCGTGCTGGCCCAGGCCATCTACACCGCCGGCTCGAAAAACGTGGCCGCCGGAGCCAACCCGATGGACTTGAAGCGCGGCATCGACAAGGCAGTAATTGCCGTGGTGGCCAACCTGAAGTCGCAGTCGAAGAAAATCGAAAACTCCGCTGAAATCGCCCAGGTGGGTGCCATCTCGGCCAACAACGACATGGAAATCGGCCAGATGATTGCCGATGCCATGGACAAAGTAGGCAAGGAAGGCGTGATTACCGTGGAGGAAGCCCGCGGCACCGAAACCGAAGTGAAGACGGTGGAAGGCATGCAGTTCGACCGCGGCTACCTGTCGCCTTACTTCGTGACCAACCCCGAGAAAATGGAGGTGGAGTTCGAGTCGCCCTACGTGCTCATCTACGACAAGAAAGTGAGCACCATGAAGGAGCTGCTGCCCGTGTTAGAGCAAGTGCTCCAGACCGGTAAGCCCCTCGTCATTATCTCGGAAGACGTGGACGGTGAGGCCCTTGCTACGCTGGTGGTGAACAAACTGCGCGGCTCGCTTAAAATCGCGGCCGTGAAGGCTCCCGGCTTTGGCGACCGCCGCAAGGCCATGCTGGAAGACATTGCCACCCTCACGGGCGGTACCGTTATCAGCGAAGAGCAGGGCTATAAGCTCGAAAACGCTACCCTGGAGTACCTGGGCACGGCCGAGAAAATCATCATCGACAAGGATAACACGACCATCGTGAATGGCAAGGGCGAGAAAACGGCTATTCAGAGCCGCATCGCCCAGATTAAGGCCCAGATGGAAACCACTACGTCGGACTACGACAAGGAGAAGCTCCAGGAGCGCCTTGCTAAGCTGAGCGGTGGCGTGGCCATTCTCTACATTGGTGCCAGCACCGAAGTGGAAATGAAGGAGAAGAAAGACCGCGTGGACGATGCCCTGCACGCCACCCGCGCTGCCGTTGAGGAAGGCGTGGTACCCGGCGGTGGCGTGGCCCTGGTGCGTGCCCTCGAAGCCCTCGCGGCCGTGGATACCCACAATGCCGACGAGCGCACCGGCGTGAACATCATCCGCACTGCCCTGGAGTCGCCCCTGCGCACCATCGTGGCCAACGCCGGTGGCGAAGGCTCGGTCGTGGTGCAGAAGGTGCTCGAAGGCAAAGCCGACTTTGGCTACAACGCCCGCGAGGACCGGTACGAGAACCTGATTGCGGCCGGCATCATCGACCCGACTAAGGTGACCCGCCTGGCCCTCGAAAACGCCGCTTCCATCGCCGGCCTGCTGCTGACGACCGAAGCCGTGATTTCGGACGAGCCCGAGCCCAAAGATGCTGGCCATAGCCACGGCGATGGCGGCATGGGCGGTATGGGTGGCATGGGCGGCATGATGTAATTGCATTCAGCTGCCAGCCTGTAGCCGTTGGCTACCAGCGTAGAGAGCCCCGTCGGCAATGCCGATGGGGCTCTTTTGTGGGATGCTGGCCGTAGTTTAGCGCGTAGCGCGTAACATATGAGCCGTATGGTAAGGTGAGTCTGTGACTCACGGCATCAGAACGGCGGGCAGTGGAATACAATTGCGCCGCGTTTGGTCTGGTGGCGAGTTGCACACTCGATTTACCCATAGCTCGTAGTTACGCGCTACGCGCTAAACTACGGCCAGCATGTCCGGCAAGTCCAGCACGTGGAGCGTGGTACCCCAGCCCTGCGGGCAATTCGGGACACCACGCCCTACATCCACTAAAAAGCCCCCGACGCGGTAGCATCCTTGTCCTTACCCAAATCTTTTAAAGAGCGCCGGCCGGTAGGCCGGCGCTCTTTTTGTGGGTTATTCATCCAGCCATTGCGCGGCTATATTGATGCCTTCGACGAGCAAGCGCAAGCTGCGGCGGCCGAGCCAGAGGGTTTGCCAGCCGGGCGGCCCGTCGCCTGTGCGGCCCAGGTGGCCGCCGAGCGCGGCCAGGGCCAGATAAACCTCGCGCACCGTGGTCAGCGGGCGGCGGCGCTGGTGGCGCAGCACCCGCAATTCCGTGCTGGTCAGGTCCGCC
>JANNDE010000665.1:0-5005 GCA_031387395.1 Hymenobacter sp. | reverse complement strand
CTCGTGCTGGCGAATTGGGGCAACTGGTTTGATAACGCTGCTGCGCCTGCCGCCACAGTTGTTTGTACTGTAGTCGAAAGCTGAGCCATCTGCCGGCTATTGGCAACATTATTTAAAAATACCGTGGCACTCTCAAGTTCTAGCGTTCTTTCGCGCTCCTCTTTTTCGGCCCCTTTTGCTAATTCTGCCACGACCCACGATTTGACCCACTCGCTGAATTTCTCTAGTTCTGCTAGTTCTGTACGTAGGAAATCGTTTTTTTTCGTGGTGTTCACCGGGGCCATCTCCTTTGGTACAATGCGCATCGGGGGCCAGCTCATTCGTGTGGCATTCTGAGCCTGTTCCTTTTTGGCGACCCCCGCCATGGTCCATTCTTTGGCCCACTGCAATCCATTATAGGTTGCGTCCTGGGGCTTCATAAACGGCTTATTCACCTTCGTAACTGGAACGAAAGGAACTACCTGATGGGCCTTACCCACGTATGAAGGAGGCAGTGTTTCTGGTGGAAATTTGCGGTCTGAATTACCGTATGTTCTTGTTGCTGCTGCTTTGGCAGCAACAAGCGCAAGTTTCTGCATTGGTTCCATGATGCCGTTCAATTTATTATGCTAGAAAACGTGCCGGACAAAACAGGTTTCCGGAGTAATCACTGAATGTGCCGTCCAATCATCCGTTAGTCATTAACGGCCGTTTTATATAAAAAAACCGGGTTAATTCACCTTATTTATACTTTAACCAGCTTACCTATATGCTAATATATATAAAACTTTCTCACTTCTAGGCAGCCGTACGAGGATGAGGGGTTTAGCCTGCAACTGATACAGATATGGGGCCCACTGTTGGTGGTAGACCTTGCAGATGGCCTAACTGCTTTGACGAGCAAACTGGCACAGAAAAGCCTAAGCCAAGCCAAAAAAGCCAAGTAGTTGCGTTGGGCTTGCGCCCGCCCTCATCGGCGTTTCGCCGCCTCCGCCAGCTGCTTGCGGCTGCGGTGAGCACCTCCCCTGCCCGCGTGCGCAGGCGGTGCGCCCGACCAGTTGCTGGGCGCGGGCGAGACCAAGAGCGAAATTGGTGGTCACGACCCGTGCAATGCCGCTGCGGCGGTGCCGTTGGAGGCGCAACCGGCCGCGACCAGCGCACCGCAAACAGCGCCTGCTTTGAGCGCACTGCCAAGCCCGTACTCCATCCAGCGGCCTGGCGGCGGGGCTACGTCGGTGAGGGCGCGATAGCCCGCGGCTGGCTGGCACTCCCCAACCAGTTGTTTTTCAGGGTTGAGAAAAATGCCCAACCGGCCCGGTGAATGCCCCTGAGGTTGTCGACGCCACTGCACCAGGCAGCGGGGAGCAGCGGGCGGGCCATTCCTTTTTCGCCACGCACCGCTAGCCCGGCGCTAAAGCGCCGGGCAAATGCCCGACAGATTTTTGGTGCGGAAGCCCTGCAACACGTGTCTGCTTACTTCTAGCACTACTATTTATGCTAGCACTGCTAGCAACACTATTAATAATATTTATGCTAGCAGTACTAGCATAAATACATCTGCTAGCAGCACTAGTTATGCTAGCTATTCTTGCGCAGCTTGTATTGCTAGCTATTCTTGTGCATCTTGCGCCACTATAAGTGCAACAACCGCTAGCATAGCTAGCATTACAAGCGTATTCGCCATGTCTGTATCCGCTATTCCACGGGCCCGCCCACGGGTTATCGTCGTCGCTAACAACAAAGGTGGCGTTGGCAAAACGGCCTCCGCGGCGGCGTTTGCCGGCGAACTGGCCCGCCCGGGCCACGCCGTGCTGGCGCTGGATTTGGACCCCCAGGCGGGCAACCTGACGGCCGTGCTGCACCAGCGCGGCTACCGGGGGCCTACGTTGCTATCGGTGCTGCTCGGGGAGGCCACCCTGGAAGAAATCATCATCGAGACCAGGCAGCCCGACCTGGACCTGCTGCCCGCCTCCATTCAGCTCCTGAGCCAGGAGTCGCGGCTGCAACGGATTCCGGGCTACCACGGGCTGCTGCGCCGGCTGCTGCCGCAGCTCAGCGGCTACGCCTATCTCGTCATCGACTGCCCGCCCTCGTTGGGGGACCTGACCAGCCTGGCCCTGACGGCGGCCGACGTGTACGTGATACCCTGCCAGGCGGAGCAACTGGCCTTCGATGGCCTGCACGACATGGTGCGAGCCGCCGGCGTTGTGCGGGATAACCTGAACGAAACGCTTACCCTGGCCGGCATCTTCTTCACGGCGTACCACCCCAACCAGCGCGGCACGCTCAATCACGGAACCGTCGAGGCCACGCGCCGCATCTACGGCGAGCAGGCCCTGCTGCCACACATTCGCAAGGACATGGCTGTGCCGATGTCGCAGGCCACCCAGCAGAGCGTGTGCGCCTACGAGCCCACCAGCCGCGCCGCGCAGGATTATTCCTCCCTTACCCAGGCCATTCTGAAAGCCCTATGAGAAAGCCCACGCAAAGCATGGCCGATATGCTGATGCAGTCGGTTGCCACCCCGCCACCCGCCGCTGCCCCGGCAGCCCCCTCGGTTTCTTCCCCCCCGGCCGCGGGGGAGCAGATGGTTGCCTTCGGCCAGCGCATCACCGCCACGCACAAGGAGCAGCTCAGCCGACTGGCTTTTTGGAGCCGACGTAACGAACGACTGCTGCTAGACCAAGCTTTACGGGAGTTCTTCGCCCGCCAGGACCCCGAGTTGCTGCGTCCCGTTCCGAAAGAGTAGGCAGTGGGGGAGGGGCATGCCGGCCTGAGGAGAGGAGGTACCGGGAGCAGCCAGGCAACCCACCAAGCGAGCTGCTGGCGAATTCTGGGCGCAAGCCGGGGCCTGGTAGCATGGCTCCACGGCAGCAGCCGTGGGGGCACCCGCTGGGCTGCTGGCAGCTACGCCAGCGCGGTTTCGGAGTTGCTGTAGAGTAGTGCGAACTTTATCGTTCGCGCTACCACCGGCCGCCTATGCACTAACCTGGGAGCTGCGCTAGGCGTGGTTGAGCTGGGCGAGCTGCTGCTCCAGGCCGGTAACAATGGCTTGCACCCGCACCAGCGCTTCGGGGCGGGTTTCGTCGGTGTAAATAACGGCTGTTTTCACAAATTCCAGGCTGTTAAGCGCATCCTCCAGATTGCTCAGCAACTTTTTCCGCTTGGCCAGCAGGGCGGGGCTGGCCTTTACCTTGGCCGAAGCCGGGGCCTGCCGGGCTTTCTGGTAAGCTGGTAGCAGGTAGCCGTCGCTCAGGGCTTTGAACACGGCCCCGGCCTCCTTTTTAATCTTGCCGGCTTTCACCTGGGCGCGTACCTGAACCAGCACGAACGGGATGTAGCCCTCGTCGTAGTACCCAGCCGCCAGCTTTTCGCGCACGGTTTCCAGGCTCTTAATCGCCACGCCGACTTCGAGCAGCGCCTGGGCCCAGGCCTCAACGGGCAAGAGTTCGGCCTCGCCTTCGCCGGGGGCGAACAGGAACCGAATTTCCGTAATCACCCGGCCTTCCTTCAGCAGCTCGTAGGTAAAAGGCAGGTCCGTGGTGGCCAGCTCCTGCTGGGCGGGGTCCAGCACGCGGGTCCGGAAGTGGTCGAAGCGGTCGATGTACTCGTCTTTGAGCCCCAGCACTTGCCGCAGCTCGGCCACGCTCACCGTGCGTTTGCCAAAAGCGGCATACTCGCGCAGCAGCCAGTAGATGCGGTGCGAAGCCGGGCGCTTGATTTTCATCACCTGGCTGAGCTGGGCCTTGGTAAAGTTGTTTTTCAGCTCCAGCAGGTAGGGCCGCAAGTGCTCGTTGAACACGGCCTCGACAACTCCCTCGTGCTTGAGGTAATCGATGGCACCCATCAGCGGGCGCAGCTTCAGGTCGGGCTGCTTCAGGCGCTGGCCGTCGGCGCCGAGCACCTCCAGCAGCAAAAAGCGGCTGGCCATTTTCTCGGCCATAGCGCGCACCTCCTGGTACACGTTTTTGCTGCTGCTTTCGGGGCACAGCTCTTTGACGGGAATCCGGCACAGGGGCAGAGCCGTATCGTCGCGCCCGATGCGGCTAATCATGGCGATGAAGCACCGCATTTCCAGCGACGACATGCTGAACCCGGCATTCACCATGGCATTGTGCTGCACAACCAAGGGGTTGGCAATGGTGGTGACGATTTTGTTCATGAGCGGACCAAGGATGCCGGGCAAATATAGCCGGCTTTTCCCTATTCCCCCACAAACAATTAAGAACTGTGGGGGAATGACCCCATTTTTGTGGGGGAGTAAAGCGCTGTTTACCCCATTTTTGTGGGGGAGTCACCCCATTTTTGTGGGGAAATAGGCTTGTATTAACTTAATAGTCAAAGTGTTATGGCACCCGTAAACTATATAAACTTATTAAAGTAAGTAAACTACAGTTTATAAGTAGTTTTTTAATTCTTAGAATAAGCATGTTAGCGCCACCTACTGTATGTTACCGCAGAAGTAGAAGCTGGGGGGGCGTATGACCCCATTTTTGTGGGGGAATAAGCCTAAAAGCCACTCAAATGGCTAAAAACGGGCTTTTTACAGCGAATAACTCCCTTAAAATAGGGCCGTGACTGGGATTATTCCCCCACAAAATTGGGGTCATTCCCCCACAAAAATGGGGTGGCCCTGCAAATTGTCCGCACTATGTGTCTGGTTGGCAAAGTGTTGCCAGTAGCGCTTGTGCATACGCGTCAGCGTCGGGCTTTGGGCAGCCTGGTGATAATTACCCCCTTTTGCTAAATGCGGTTAGTTTGGCGGAAGCGACATATTGCTTTTCGTAAATTATTAATAAACTGATGATTAGATGCTGAAAGCATGCTTCTTCGGGTTGGCATACGGGCCCGCTGCTTCGGTCGCTGAACGGGCCGTTGCCAAGCCGGCGCAACCCTGGCCCTGCACCCCCAGGCTGCGGGCTGCTATTCTCTGGGCTTTGGCTGCGGCGGGCACCAAACCGCCGGCGGGCAGCTGGTGGCCTGACAACTGGCACAATCCGGAGGCCAAGCGGCGGCAACCAAAAAA
>JANNDE010000164.1:0-2722 GCA_031387395.1 Hymenobacter sp. | reverse complement strand
GGCCCGGTTGTTATATACGCCAACTCGATGGGGGCCGTGGCGGCGCTGCGGGCCGAAGCTGAACTGGGCATCCTTGCTACCGCCAACATCCTCGAATGCCCTTATGGCTCCATGCTGCAGACCGCGCAGAGCCGCTTCCGGTCCATGCGCGTCCCGCCCTTCCCAATGGCCAACCTACTGGTATTCTGGGGCGGCGTGGCCAACAACTTCTGGGCTTTCGACCTGGATGCTACGCGCTACGCGGCGCGCATCAGCACGCCTACACTGCTACTATGGGGCGCCGCCGACCCGCGTGTGACCCGCGCCGAAACTGACGGCATCTTCGCCGCCCTGCGCGGCCCGAAGCAGCGGCAGGACTTCCCCGGCTCCGGCCACGAGCCGTATTGGTGGAAACACAAGGCACTGTGGGAAAGCACAATTCAGCAGTTTCTGCCTACCACCAACTCCCAATTAGTGAGCCATTGAACAATGCCACTACCGAGGGCAGCGCTATTTACGGCAAGCAGCAACGTCATGGTTCAAACGACATCGTTCAGGGGCTCACCAACTGAGAGTTGGTGATATATCCTGCCCAGCTGGCAGCCTACCCTCCTATACGTTTCTACGCGAAAGTCAGACCGTCGCGAAACCATCCGACGGCCTGCCTACAAATGACAATCTGTCACGAAAAAGCAGGCTTTTTGTGGCTGGTACGCGTCTTGTAACTCACCCCACGCGAACAATTCGCATTCTACAACCTGACACTCCAACTCCTAACCGATAACCATTCAGATGGGCAAAATAATTGGTATTGACCTCGGCACCACCAACTCGTGCGTGGCTGTTATGGAAGGCAACGAGCCGGTGGTGATTCCGAACAGCGAAGGCCGCCGCACCACGCCATCCATCGTGGCGTTCCTCGACAACGGCAAGGGTGAGCGGAAGGTAGGCGACCCGGCTAAGCGCCAGGCAATTACCAACCCTACTAACACGCTGCAAAGCATCAAGCGCTTCATGGGCCGCAGCTTCGGCGAAGTGACCGAAGAAGCCAAGAACGTGTCGTATCAGCTGGTGCGCGGCGCCAATAATACGGTAGCCGTCCAGATTGGCGACCGGCAGTATACGCCGCAGGAGATTTCGGCTATGGTACTACAGAAGATGAAGCAGACCGCCGAAGACTACCTCGGCCAGCCCGTGACGGAGGCCGTTATTACGGTACCTGCTTACTTCAACGATGCCCAGCGCCAAGCCACCAAAGAAGCCGGCGCCATCGCCGGCCTCGACGTGAAGCGCATCATCAACGAGCCTACGGCCGCCGCATTGGCTTACGGCCTCGACAAAAAGCACAAAGACCAGAAGATTGCCGTTTATGACCTCGGCGGCGGCACGTTCGACATCTCCATTCTGGAACTCGGCGACGGCGTATTCGAGGTGCTGAGCACCAACGGTGACACCCACCTCGGCGGCGACGACTTCGACCAGGTAATCATCAACTTCCTGGCCGAGACGTTCGCCAGCGAAAACGAAGGCCTCGACCTGCGCAAAGACGCCATGGCCCTCCAGCGCCTGAAAGAAGCTGCCGAGAAAGCTAAGGTGGAGCTGTCATCCTCGACCGAAACCGAAATCAACCTGCCTTACGTGACGGCTACGGCCTCGGGCCCCAAGCACCTGGTGGTGAAGCTAAGCCGCGCCAAGTTCGAGCAGCTTGCTGATAACCTCGTGCGCCGCTCGATGGAGCCATGCAAAAAGGCGCTCCAGGATGCTGGCCTGAGCACTTCCGACATCGACGAGGTAATCCTCGTGGGTGGCTCGACGCGCATCCCGCGCATCCAGGAAGAAGTGGAGAAGTTCTTCGGCAAGAAGCCTTCCAAGGGCGTGAATCCCGACGAAGTAGTAGCCGTGGGCGCTGCCATCCAGGGCGGTGTACTGACCGGTGAGGTGAAGGACGTACTGCTGCTCGACGTGACCCCGCTTTCGCTGGGCATCGAAACGATGGGCGGCGTGATGACCAAGCTCATCGAAAGCAACACCACGATTCCGACCAAGAAGAGCGAGACCTTCTCGACGGCTTCCGACAGCCAGCCTTCGGTGGAGATTCATGTGCTGCAGGGTGAGCGTCCGCTGGCTTCGCAGAATCGCACCATCGGCCGCTTCCACCTCGACTCGATTCCGCCGGCACCGCGCGGCGTTCCGCAGATCGAAGTGACCTTCGACATTGACGCCAACGGCATCCTGCACGTGTCGGCCAAAGACAAAGGCACCGGCAAGGAGCAGAAGATCCGCATCGAAGCCTCTTCAGGCCTGACCGACGCCGACATTGAGCGGATGCGCAACGAAGCCGCCGCCAACGCCGACGCCGACAAAGCCGAGACGGAGCGCATCGGCAAGGTAAACGCCGCCGACTCGATGATCTTCCAGACGGAGAAGCAGTTGAAAGAGTACGGCGACAAGCTGAGCGCCGGCAACAAGACGGCCGTTGAAAATGCCCTCGCCGACCTCAAGAAGGCGCACGAGAGCAAAGACATCAGCCAGATTGATACGGCCATGGAAGCCATCAACACAGCCTGGCAGGCAGCCTCGCAGGAGATGTACGCCCAGGGTGGCGCCGAAGGCGGCCAGCCCGGCGCCGACGGCGGCAACCCTTTCGGTGGTGCCGGCCAGCCCGGCGGCAACGGCCAGCAGGGCCAGCCCCACGACAACGTAACCGACGTAGACTACGAGGAAGTGGACGGCCAGAAGTAAG
>JANNDE010000104.1:0-4157 GCA_031387395.1 Hymenobacter sp. | reverse complement strand
GGGTTACCACAACCGGGCCTTATACGGAGTGAAGTGGAAATTGGCTGCTGGCCCGAGCCATCGGTTTTGGGTAATACAAAGCCGGTGGTAGCTACCGGTGCGGCGCGGCACGGAGGCGCGGTTATCTTTGTATTCACAATGGGTGGGTCCCCCAGCCGGGCCCGGTGTATTTTTTTCTTCCAGAGCATTCTATGGCATTGCAATTTGATTTGGTCGTGGTCGGCAGTGGCCCCGGCGGGTACGTGGCCGCCATCCGGGCCTCGCAGTTGGGTTTGAAAGTAGGCGTGATTGAGCGCGAGGCGCTGGGCGGCATCTGCCTCAACTGGGGCTGCATCCCCACCAAAGCCCTGCTCAAAAGCGCGCAGGTATTCGAATACCTCAACCACGCCGCCGACTACGGCCTGAAGGCCGAGGGCGTGGGCTACGACTTCAGCCTTCAGGCCATAGTCGGCGGCGTGGTTGAGGTACTCGAACACCTGCGCGCTCTTGAGCAGGGCTTTGGTGGGAATACAACCCCAGTTAAGGCAGATGCCGCCGAGCGACTCGCGCTCGATAACGCCCACTTTCAAACCCAACTGCGAGGCCCGGATAGCGGCCACGTACCCGCCGGGGCCACTGCCGACCACGACCAAATCAAATTGCAATGCCATAAATCTTCAAAAGGAAATGGTAAAAAGAGGAACCGGCGGCCGGCTCTTTTCATTCTGGCACAAAGATAGCCGCGCCTTCGCACTGCGCGCTATCGGTGCCGGGCCGGGCCCCGACTTGCAGGAAGCAGATACGCCTGGCTATTGTTCAGGCTTTTCCGTATAAGGCCCGCTGCCGGGGCTGCCGGCCCGGCTTTACCACTTCTGCATTCCATGAAATCACGTTTCCACTCGCCGCTGGCGGCCCTTGGGCTACTGGCTTTTCTCAGCAACTGCGCCACTACCGTTAATGAAAAAGAGAAACCGTCGAACATCAGCCAGTCGATTGAGATGCCGGCTGTTTCCGACGCCCGCCGGCCCGACTCGACCGGCGCGGCCAGCACCGCAACCGATGCCCGCACCACCGGCGCGGCCAGCGGGATTGCCGCCACGCCGGCCACGGCGGTGGCTTCCGACGCGACTTCGGCCGCCGCCCTGGCCGCCGACCGGGCCGACCCAAATGCGCTGTCGGCCACAGCGGCCTCGGCCGAGCGCGAGCGCGAGAAGAAGCTGAGCCCCGCCGACTACCGCCAGATGCTGTCCGAAGCCGAAGCGACGCTCAAAAGCCCCCCCCGCGATGCGGCGGCGCTGCTGAAACGCGCCAAGGCCAAAAGCTACCTCAAGGACTACGCCGCTGCGCTGGCCGACTATGGCTCAGCCATCAAGTACCAGCGCAATAACCCTGACGCATACTACAACCGGGGCGTGAACCACCTGATGATGAAGCAGTACAAGGCCGCTTCGACGGATTTCGCCACCGCCATCAAGTACCGGCCCGACGATAAGGAGTCGTTCTTCGGCCGGGGCGTGGCCAAGATGCAGATGTACCAGTATAAGCCCGCCGTGACCGATTTCACCCGCGCCATTCAGCTCGATTCGACTTACGCCGACGCGTGGGAGTACCGGGGCATCAGCTACTCGTCGTTCGATAAACTATCAGAAGCCCGCCGCGACCTGGAAAAAGCAGCCAAGCTGAACCCCGAAGCCGCTAAGAGCCTGCGCCGCTACGTGGGCAATGAGGAGGGCAAAGCGCCCATTAAGCCCGCCCCGGCCCAGGCCCCGCGCACTCCACGACCAATGCCAGCGAAAAAGTAGCTTGGACTCTGCGAGTCCGAGCCGTGAGCGCAGCGAGCATCCCGCGTTGAAAATTGCAAGGCAATCGTGAGGCGAAAGCCCGAACACGGACAGACGCGGGATGCTCGCTGCGCTCGCACTCGGACTCGCAGAGTCCAAGCTACTTTCCGCCGAAAAACAGCTTGAAATAGAAGCTGGGCTTGCGCAGGCGCTCGCGCAGGTCCAAATCCATGAACATCATGGAAAGGGTTTCGGCCAGCGTGGGATTGTTCACGGCGCGGTTAGCGATAATGTTGAACAGGCTGGGGAAGTTGAGCAGGCGCTGCATCACGCGGCTCAGGCGCAGCTCCTGGCCGAGGCGGTTGTACACGGCCTTGTCGTAGTGCTGAAGAAATTCGGGGCTGAAATCGGCTTTCTTCACCGCCTCCACGGCCCAGATGGCGGCGTGACGGCCGCTCACCATGGCGTGCGAGATGCCCTCGCCCGAAAACGGGTCGATGAGCGAGCCGGCATCGCCGAGCAGGAAGTAGTTGGCCCCCGACAGCGCCCGCCGCTTCGAGCCCAGCGGCAGGCCGAAGCCCTTTACCGGGCCCAGCCGCGTGGCTCCGGCGAAGCGCGGGGCCAGCGTGGGGTGCGTGGTTAGAATCTCATCGAGGCGCTGGCGCAGGTTGATTTTTTTATCGGCCACCGTTTTCGAGAGCATGCCCACGCCCACGTTGGCCTGGCCGTTGGGCAGCGGAAAAACCCAGAGGTAGCCGGGCAGGAAATCCTTGATGAAGTGCAGCTCGATGAAATTATCGGGGCTCATGCCGCTCACGCCGTCGTAGTAGGTGCGCAGGCCGGCGCAGTGGTGGTCGGGTTCGAGGGCGTGGCCGGCCACTTTGCGGGCAAAATCGGACTGCGCGCCGTTGGCCACCAGCAGCAAGCGGCAGGTGGCGATTTCCCGGCCGGCTTTGTCGAACAGCTGCCAGCCGGTGGGCGTGCGCTCGGTGCGGGCCACGTCCACGTTTTCGCGGAAGTCGATTTCCGGCCGCTGGCGCACTTCTTCGACCAGAAAATTATCGAAATCGATGCGCTTGGCCACGTGGCCGGCGGTAGAGTCGGTGGCCTTGTCGAACTTGGGCTTGAAGGGGATGGCGAGCTTGCGGCCGTTGGGCGCGATGAAGTCGATGCCCCAGCTGGGCACCTGCATGGGCGCGGCGGCCAGCTTGGCGTGCAGGCCGGGCTCGATGCGCTTCAACTCATTGATGACCTTGCCGCTGAGGGCATCGCCGCAGGTTTTGTCGCGCGGGAACGCGGCGCGGTCGAGCAGCAGGCAGGGCTGGCCGGCGTTAGCAAGGTGCAGGGCGGCGGCGGCCCCGCCGGGGCCCGCGCCCAAGATGCAGATGTCGTGGTGAAGCATTGAGTTGTAGCGCATGCTTTAGCTTGCGCCCCGCAAAGATGCCGCTTATGACGGAGTGGCTTGGCATTTTGCTTGCCTGGATTTTGCGGGCGGGAACAAGCTAAAGCATGTTCTACATTCTTACCTTCGCCCCATGACCAACACACTCACCGGAAAAGTGGCCCTCATCACGGGCGCTTCCAAAGGAATTGGCCGCGCCATCGCGGCGCATTTTGCCCAGCTTGGCGCCGATGTCGCCTTCACGTATTTATCCTCAATTGAAAAAGGCCAGGCCCTCGAAACCGAGCTTTCGACCAACGGCACCAAGGTAAAAGGCTACCGCTCCGACGCCTCCGACTACGCCCAGGCCGAACAGCTGATTACCGACGTGGTGACCGATTTCGGCAAGCTCGACATCCTCGTCAACAACGCCGGCATCACCCAGGATGGCCTGCTGATGCGCATGTCCGAGCAGCAGTGGGACAACGTGCTGAACGTGAACCTCAAGTCGGTTTTTAACCTCACCAAAGCCGCCACCAAACCCATGATGCGGGCCAAAGCCGGCTCCATCATCAACATGACCAGCGTGGTGGGCATTAAGGGCAACGCCGGGCAGGCCAACTACGCGGCCAGCAAGGCGGGCATCATCGGCTTCACCAAGTCGGTGGCCCTGGAGCTCGGCTCGCGCAACATCCGCTGCAACGCGGTGGCCCCCGGCTTCATCGAAACCGAAATGACCGATGCCCTCGACCCCAAGCAGGTCGACGAGTGGCGTAAGGCCATCCCGCTCAAGCGCGGCGGCCGCCCGGAAGACGTGGCCAAGGCCACCGCTTTTCTGGCTTCGGATGACTCAGCCTACATCACCGGCCAGGTGCTACAGGTGGATGGCGGCATGCTGACGTAGGCAGCCGTTTACCTTTTACAATTCCGCTTTCTGGTGCCAACACCTCTGAATCATGCTGTTATAACCACTGATGTTACGCGGCTTGGTGGCGATGGCACGGGGCCGTGCCATC
>JANNDE010000103.1:0-25482 GCA_031387395.1 Hymenobacter sp. | reverse complement strand
ACCTCACCCACGCCGATTTTCAGCAGCTCGTGCGCAGCGGCACGCTCACCATCTTCGGCCAGGTGCCCGAAGTGATGCTGGCCTCGCCGCTGAGCATCGGCGACCGCATTATCGGCGTGCTAGCCGTGCAGGACTACCACCGCGTGGATGCCTACACGCCCGGCGACCTCGACGTGCT
This sequence comes from Hymenobacter sp., assembly GCA_031387395.1. Classification (GTDB taxonomy): domain Bacteria; phylum Bacteroidota; class Bacteroidia; order Cytophagales; family Hymenobacteraceae; genus Hymenobacter. The sequence goes on along the minus strand of JANNDE010000103.1, from coordinate 25,304 downwards.
GCACTTCATCTCGAACCAGGTGGCGCTGGCCATTGAGCGCAAGCGTAACGAGGAGCAGATTGGCCGCCAGACGGCCCGCCTGAACGCTATTTTCGAGAGCGGCTCGCACGTGATGTGGACCGTGGATACCCACGGCCACCTCATGAACTTCAACCGCAACTACGCGGCCCTGTTTCTGCGGCGCAACGGCACCTACCCGGTGCGGGGGCTCAATCTCTGGAAGGTGGACCTCGAAAATATGCCCGCCGACGAGCGCGCCCTGTTCACCGACCATTACGACGCCGCCGCCAAGGGCCAGGCTCAGCGCTTCGAGATGCGCCTGCGCGACGCCCGGGGCTACGATGTGTGGACCGATATTTACCTGAACCCGATTTATCTGGGCGACGGCTCGTTCGAGGAAATTTCGGCCATTTCGCACGACATCACCGAGCAAAAGCGTGCCCAGCTGGCCCTGGAGGCCCAGGAAGAGAAGTTTCGCTCCATTTTCGAGTCGTTTCAGGATATCTACTATCGCACCGATAACGAAGGCCTGCTCACCATCATCAGCCCGTCGGTGCGGGCCGTGCTGGGCTACTCCCCCGAGGAGGTTATCGGCCAGCCCGTGCGCAACTACTACGCCGACCGCCAGGACCCGGTCCGGGCCGAAGCCGAAATTGAGCGTAGTGGCGGGCTGCGCAACTTCGAAACCATCATGCTGCACAAGGACGGCTACCCCGTGAGCGTGCTCGTGAATGCCAGCGTGGTAACCAGCGGTGAAGTGGGCGTGGAGGGCATTGCCCGCGACGTGACCGAGATTCAGCAGATGCAGAACGACCTGCGCCAGGCCAAAGACGCCGCCGAAGCTGCCCTGGAGGCCAAAACCCAGTTTCTGGCCAACATGAGCCACGAGCTGCGCACGCCCATGAACGGCATCATCGGCATGATTGACCTGCTCGACCAGACCGTGGAAAACGACGAGCAGCTCGATTACGTCGACACCCTGCGCAAGAGCTCCGACGCCCTGCTCACCATCCTCAACGACATCCTCGACCTGTCGAAAATCCAGGCCGGCAAGCTCCAGATTCACGAAACGGCCCTGGAGCTGGCCGCCGTCATGGAGCGCATCCGGGCCCTGTTCATCTACCGCGCCGAGCAGAAAAATATTCGCTTCACCTACCATATCACGCCCCACACGCCCGACTGCGTGGTGACGGACGAAGTGCGCCTGCTGCAGATATTGAGCAACCTGGTGGCCAACGCCATCAAGTTCACCAACGAGGGCACCGTGAGCATCGTGGTGAGCAGCGTGAGCACCGACGGCGCGCTGCACACCCTGCGCTTTGCCGTGCAGGACTCGGGCATTGGCATTTCGAGCGAAAACGCGGCCCGCCTTTTCACCAACTTCACCCAGCTCGACACCACGCCCAGCAAAGCCTACGGCGGCACTGGCCTGGGCCTGAGCATCAGCAGGCAGCTGGCCGAGCTGCTGGGGGGCGAAATCGGGGTGCTTTCCGACGAGGGCGAGGGCTCGGTGTTCTGGTTCACGATTGCGACCCGCGAAGCCACGCGCGACGACCTGCCCGCCGTGGCCCCGGTGCGCGAGCCCGTCTTCAAGGCCTTCGAAGACCCACCCCGCGTGTTGCTCGTCGACGACAATGCCATCAACCAGAAGGTGGGCCAGCGCCTGCTCTCGCGCCTGGGCTGCCAGGTAGACGTGGCCGGCGGCGGCCCCGAGGCCATTGGCCTGGTGAAAACGGCGGGCCTGGAATACGACATGATTTTCATGGATATCCAGATGCCCGATATGGACGGCGTGGCCGCGACGGCCGAAATCCGCCGCCTGCTGGGCTCCGCCTGCCCACCCGTGGTGGCCATGACGGCCTACTCGATGCAGGAAGATGCCGGCCGTTTTATGCGCCAGGGTCTCGACGACTACGTGGGCAAGCCCGTAAAAAGCCGCCATCTCTACGAAGTGCTGCACCGCTGGCTGCGCCCGCGCGGCCCGCGCTCTACCTCGGCCGCCGCGGTGGTCGCGCTCGCGCCGCCGCTGGTGCCCATGGTCATCCCGCTGGTGCCCGAGCCTGCCAGCGCGCCGCCCGAGCCCGTCCTCGACGAGGCTATTCTGCTTCAGCTGATGGAGTTGGGCGGGGCCGAGTTCACGACCGACCTGTACCAGGAGTTCGAGCAGGAAGCCGGCGACCTGCTGCGCGATGCCACCCCGGCCGTGGCCAGCGCCCAGTTTCGCGAGCTGCTGCCCATGCTTCACCAGCTCAAGGGTACGGCCGCCACGCTCGGGGGCGTAGCCCTGGCCGCCCAGGCCCGCCAGCTCGAACGCCAGTTCAAAGAAGGCCGTATGGAAGCCGGGGACGCGGGCTTTCGGCTTTTAGAACATTACTTTGCACAGTTCGTGGCCGAATACCCGGCGGCCGTGCAGCGGGCCACGGCTTCCGAATAGGGCGGGGCCGCTGCCCATCATCTTTCTCTTTGCTCTCGCACTCCCACTCACAAAACAAACCCCCACGCGTATGTCTGTTGATACCCAAAAAACGATTCTGATTGCTGAGGACAGCTCCGTTATTCTCAACCTTACCCGCAAAATCCTCGAACTCCAGAAGTACAAGATTGTGCTGGCCAAAAACGGTGGGGAAGTGCTGAAGCAGCTCGAAAGCAACCCCGTCGACTGCGTGCTGATGGACATCAACATTCCGGTGAAGGACGGCATGCAGTGCACCCGCGAAATCCGCGCCCACGCCGACCCCAAAATCAACAAGCTCCCCATCATCGCCATCACCGGCAACGCCAACAACTACTCGATGGACCAGTTCCGCGAGGCTGGCGTGACCGACTACCTGCCCAAGCCGCTTGATTTCGACGCCCTGGTGCGCGTGGTGAAGCAGTACGTGGGCTAGTCTTTAGTTGTCGGTTGCTCGTTGTCAGTTGTTAGGTCGTTTTCTGTTCGACTGTTTGTGTCTGACTAACAACTGACAACGAGCAACAGACAACTATTTATGCAAGTAACTTTCCTCGGCACGGGCACCTCGTCGGGCGTGCCCATGATTGGGTGCACCTGCGCCGTGTGCCGCTCGCTCGACCACCGCGACCACCGCCTGCGCGTGTCGGTGCACGTGGCGGTGAACGGGCGCAGCCTCGTCATCGACTCGGGCCCCGATTTCCGGCAGCAGATGCTGCGCGCCCGCATCAGCCACCTCGACGGCCTGCTCTTCACCCACGAGCACAAGGACCACACCGCCGGGCTGGACGATATCCGGGCCTTCAACTTCCGGCAGCAAACCGACATGCCGGTGTATGCCGAGCCGCGGGTGCTGCGCCAGCTCCAGCAGGAGTTCGCCTACATTTTTGCCGAGCACAAGTACCCCGGCGTGCCCCGCGTGGTGCTGCACCCCATCGAGCGCGACGACGAGCCGTTCGACGTGCTGGGCGTGCCCGTGCTGCCCCTGCGGGCGCTGCACCACAAGCTGCCGGTGCTGGGTTTCCGCATCGGCAACTTCTGCTACCTCACCGATGCCAACCACCTCGGGCCCGAAACCCGCGCCCAGCTGCGCGGGGCCGACGTCATCGTGCTCAACGCCCTGCGCCGCGAGGAGCACATCTCGCACTTCTCCCTGGCTCAGGCCATCGAGGTGCTGGAAGAAGCCGCTCCCAAGCGCGCCTACCTCACCCACATCAGCCACCAGCTGGGCCGCCACGCCGAAGTCGAAGCCGAGTTGCCGCCCTGGATTCGGCTGGCGTATGATGGGCTGAAGGTGACGATATAGCGTTTAACTTCACTTTGCATACAAACTATTACTTCTTGCGCCAGCTGGCCCCCGCGCTCACCGAGCGGCTGCGGGGCTACCGCGTGGCCGTGTGCTTCACGCAGGAAAAGGACGAGCTGGTGGTCGGCCTCACCAACGGCACGGCCGAGCTCTGGCTGAAAGCCCAGCTGGGCGCGAATTTCCCGGCGCTGGCGCTGCCCGAAACCTTCCAGCGCGCCCGGTCCAACTCCGTCGATTTGTTCCCCGATTTGCTGGGCGAGCAGGTCGAATCCGTGGCCGCCTGGCCCCAGGACCGGGTGTTGCAGGTGAATTTCCGCAGTGGCGCGCGCTTCGTGTTCAAGCTCTACGGCCCGCGCCCCAACGCCATCTTCCGCGCCACGCCCGACGCCCCCGCCCAGCTCTTCCAGCAAAAGCTGCTAGCTGATGCCGACCTGCGCCCGCAAGCCACGCCCGCGCCGGTAGCGCCCGGTAAGCTTCCGCCGCCGCTGGCCGACCTGCCGCTGCGCTACCTCCGTGCTCACGGCTACGATGAAGCCGCGCCCGAAGCCCGCGCCCGCCAGGTAAACCAGGTATTGGCCCAGCTCGAAAAGCCCGAGCACTACTATATCATTCAGCTCGACGGCCGCACCCGCCTCAGCCTGCTGCCGCTAGGGGAGGTGCTCGAAACTTTTGGCGGCGACGACCCCGTGGCCGCCCTGCGCCGCTTCGTGCCCATGGCGTTGGGCCGTCGCGCCCTCGAAACCGAAACCCACCAGTTGCGCCAGATGCTCACGCGCCGCGCCGATGAGGCCGGCACCGCCGCCGCCCATGCCCGTCGCCGCCTGCACGCGTTGGCCCACGAAGCCGGCTACCGTAACTCCGCCGACCTCATCATGGCCAACCTGCACGCCATCGCGCCCGGCGCGGCCCAGGTCGAGGTCATCGACTTCTACACCAACGAGCCGCGCATCATCAAGCTCAAGCCCCGCGAAAAGCCCCAGCGCACCGCCGAAAACCTCTACCGCAAAGCTAAAAACCAACAAATTGAGGAGCGTGAGCTCACCGAGCGTATCGCCCGCCGCGAAACCGAAGCCTTCACCGCCCTGGAGCGCCTAGAGGAAATGAACACCCAGCCGGCCCTGGCCGAGTTGTGCGGCCTGCGCAACTGGCGCAAGCAGCACGGCCTCGACCCTGCCGCCAACGCCAATACCAAAGCCCCCGGCGAGCTGCCCTTCAAGGTATTTGAGGACCGGGGCTTCACCATCCTGGTGGGTCGCAGCGCCGAAAACAACGACCTGCTCACCCAGAAATACGCGCACAAGGACGACCTCTGGCTGCACGCCAAGGACGTGGCCGGCTCGCACGTCGTCATTCGCCACCGGGCTGGCCAGCCCGTGCCTGAGCCCGTCATCGAGCATGCCGCCATGCTGGCCGGCTGGTACTCCAAGCGCCAGAACGACACGCTGTGCCCCGTCACGGTCACGCCCAAGAAGTTCGTGCGCAAGCCTCGCGGCGCGCGGCCCGGCCAGGTTGTCGTAGAGCGCGAGCGCGTGGTGCTGGTGAAGCCCGGCAACCCCTTCGAGCGGGAGCAGTAGCGAGATGTAGCGCGGACTTTGTAGTCCGCGAGTGAGCGTAGCGAACGGCCGGTATCGCGCCATTCGCCCACTGCTCGCTACGCTCACTCGCGGAATTTTAGTTCGGGCTACGGCATGAAAAAGCCCGCTGCAATTGCTTGCAGCGGGCTTTTGTTGTTTGCGTGCGCGCGGGGAGATTCGAACTCCCACACCCGAAGGCACCACCCCCTCAAGATGGCGTGTCTACCAGTTTCACCACGTGCGCAAAGGCAACTAAGCTTGGTATTCGGCCGGAACCGGCTTCGTTGAGGACCGAAGCGGGTGCAAAGATAACCGGCGGATTTGGGCTACACAACCAGTAGCGCGGGTTTTTCATGTGTCGTCCATCAATTATCCCCTAACCTTGGGCTTTTGCAGAAGCAGGCGCTTACCTTTCTCACCTGACAATCATTTGGCTACATGGCAAACGCACCCGTTCCGTCGCACACATCTTTTTTTGGCCGCTTAGCCGAAAGCATCACTAAATCCTCGGGCTCGACGGCAGCTTTTCTGGCGGCCATAAGCATTGTGCTGATTTGGGCCTGCACCGGGCCCCTTTTTCAGTACTCCGAAACCTGGCAGCTGGTTATCAACACGGGTACCACCATCGTTACATTCTTGATGGTTTTTCTCATTCAGCGGGCCCAGAACAAGGATTCGCTGGTGCTGCATCTCAAGCTGAACGAGCTGCTGGCTGCCACCCAGGGAGCTAGCAACCGCCTCATCAACGCCCAGGATTTCTCGGAAGAAGAAATTCGCACCCTCCACGAATTCTACTGCGCCCTGGCCGACCTGGCCAAAAAGGACAACGACCTCGGCAAAACCCACAGCGTGGAAGAAGCCGAAACCAACCAGGCCGAAAAGCTCAGCGCCCATACAGAGGAGTAGCCAGCCACATAAAAAAGCCGCCGCCCTAGCGGCGGCGGCTTCTCCGCTCTCAGGCCCGAAGGCGGCTTTGCTTATTCGGCCCGGGTTAGCGGCGACTCTACCACGTGCTCCGACACGAACCACACCTGCAGCTCGTTGGTGCGGATGAGCTGGCTTACAATGAGGTCGTTGCTGCCATCGTCGCCTGTTTCGTCGGCCTTGCTGGCGTAGTCGTGGCAGTTTTTTAGGAGGCGCTGGTGGCCATCGAGCAGGCGCGAAACCTGCACGGGAGCCTCTTCACGGTCGCGCGGCACGCGGGGAATGCTGCTGAGCTCGGCTACGTCGTGGGCCATGGCCACGGCTACACCGCCCAGAATCTGAATGCGTTCGGCAATGGCATCGACCAATACGGCCTGCTCCTCATAGTGCTTGTCGAACAGCAGGTGCAGCTGGTAGAACGTGGGCCCCACTACCTGCCAGTGGTGCTTTTTGTACATGTCGCGCAGCGTGATGGTATCGGCCAGCAGCTGGTTGAGCATCGTCACACTGCTCTGCCGGGTATCTTCGTTGAGGCCGATGGGCAGGCGCTGGCTCACGGTGCCGTACTTCTGGGTAGGAGCGGGGGCGTGGTTTTGCTGATTGAGGATGGGCTGAATGTTGACAGCGGGGTTGGCCTGGGATGCTGTGGCGGCCGAAGGTGCTTTCGGGGTGGCGGGGGCATTTTTTTGGGCAGTGGCGGCTTTGGGCGCAGCGACTTTGGCGGAGGGGGCCATAGGAAAAGAAACAGTTGAGGTGAGATGGTTACCGAGGAGTTCGGCGGCGTAATTTTCTTAATGTCCGTACGTAAAGCGCCCTGCGGGGTTAAGTTGCCCTTCTTAAAATATTCTTATGACCGAGCCCCAGACGACTACCCAGCTTCCGCACGACGTGCACCCCGAGCACCACCTCACCAGCTCGGCCATGTTGCAGGACGTAGTAATTGGCCTTTCCGACGGCCTCACCGTGCCCTTCGCTCTGGCCGCCGGCCTTAGCGGCGCGGTATCGTCGTCGGGGCTGGTTATTACGGCGGGCCTGGCCGAAATCGTGGCCGGCAGCATTGCCATGGGCCTGGGCGGCTACCTGGCCGGCCGCACCGAAGTGGAGCACTACGCCTCCGAGCTGGGCCGCGAGCACCGCGAAGTGCAGGAAGTGCCCGACAAGGAGCGCGCCGAAGTCGACGAGTTGCTGGCCGCCATGGGCCTTTCCGAAGCCACCCGCCGCCAGGCCGTGGCCGAGCTTACCGCCGACCCCGAGCAGTGGGTGAAGTTCATGATGAAATACGAGCTGGGCCTCGAAGAGCCCGACCCCCGGCAGGCTCCTAAAAGCGCGGCCACCATCAGCGTGGCCTACGCCGTGGGCGGCCTCATTCCGCTCAGCGCCTATTTCGTGACGGATACACCGCAGCAGGGCCTAGCCTGGTCGGCGGCCATTACGCTGGTGTGCCTGCTCATCTTTGGCTACTTCAAAAGCCGCATGACCGGCCAGCCGCCGGTAGCCGGGGCCCTGAAAATGGCCGTAGTAGGCGCGCTGGCCGCCGCCGCCGCGTTCGGCATTGCCCGGCTGGTGGGCGGCGGGGCTTAGCGCTTCGGGCTTGTCCGTTTTCCCTTTCTCCAGTGCCCGCTGATTCTTCCGCCATGAAATTTAAGCTCCCCAAAACTTCCGCCGTTCTCGTCGAGGACAAATCTTTCAAGCTGGCCGACGTCGATACCAGCTCCGAAAAGCCCTTCGCCCACCACCCCAGCAACCGCGAAGAAGCCGCCCCGCGCCTGCTGGCCCTGCGCCAGCGCACGTTCGAGTTGCAGGAGCTGCTTTATGCCGAGCACAAGCGCAGCCTGCTGCTGGTGTTTCAGGCGATGGACACGGGCGGTAAGGATGGGGCCATCGAAAACTTGCTGACGGGCGTGAACCCGGCCGGTATTGCGGTGGCCTCCTTCAAAGCGCCGTCGGCCGAAGAGCTGAGCCACGATTTTCTCTGGCGCATCCACGCCCAGACGCCCAAGCGCGGCCACATCGGCGTGTTCAACCGCTCGCACTACGAGGACGTGCTCGTGACCCGCGTGCACGGCCTCATCGACGACCAAACCGCCACTCAGCGCTTCGAGGACATCAATAACTTCGAACGCCTGCTCACCAACAACGGCACGCGCATCCTCAAATTCTTCCTGCACATCTCGAAAGAGGAGCAGGCCGCCCGCCTCCAGGAACGCCTCGACGACCCCACCAAAAACTGGAAATTCGACCCCAACGACCTCAAGGAGCGCACCCGCTGGGCCGACTACCAAACCGTGTACGAAGACGCCCTGCGCCACTGCTCGCCCGCGCACGCCCCGTGGTTCGTCATCCCATCTAACCAGAAATGGGCCCGCGACCTAGCCATCGCCGAAATCGTAGTCGCCGCCCTGGAAGACATGAACCCCCAGCCGCCCAAAGCTACTTTCGACGTGAAGGCGCAGGTGATTGAGTAGTAGGGGAGGAGGGTAGCAAGGTTGTCATGCTTCGCTGTGCTCTGCATGACAACTGGTTATAGTCGTGCTCAAACGGCTAATATTGAAACAATTCCCTCAGCCGCTCGCATACGGATTGCGCAGTAGCCGCGGGAAGCGTCCCCAGCTTTTTCACAAGCCGCACCTTGTCAACCGACCGAATATGGTCGAGGGCCACTTGCCCGGCCTTTCTCTGAAACTGGTAATCTACCCGCGACAGGTGGCTGCGCGCCGTGCTCGTGAGCGCCACCAAGGTAACTGTGCGCAGGTGCGTGGTCATCTCATCGGGCGAGATGACCACGCACGGCCGCGTTTTATTGATTTCGCTGCCTACTGTTGGGGCCAGGTTCACCAGCCACACCTCGAAGCGCAGCGGCGTGGCTACCACTGCCATTCGGTTTCCTCAAAAGCGTCTGCGAATTCTTCCAGTCGCTCGCCCTCAGGCGCTTGCCTGGCCGCCAGGGCGGCTTGCATCTGCGCCTCCCAGCCTTGTCGGGCCGGGCTGGCCACCGGCCTGATGAGCAGGCCCTCTGGCGTGGGCTGGAGCTCCACTTCGCCACTCAATCGGTATTGTTGCAGCAGCTTCTTGGGCAGGACAATTCCCTAGGAGTTTCCTGCGCGGATAAGGCGGGTGTGCATGATGTAAATGTATGTCCATTTACATGAGTAACTTCTCGTCTACTCTACCCTACTAAAAATCAGACGAGGCAAAAAAACGGGGCGGCCCGGCCTTTGAGGTTCCTACACACCCAATTCGTTCCGCCCCGTGAAGCAACGCCTCATCGCCAAAATTACGACCGTTTTACAGCATCTGCCCGTGGTGCGCAACCTGGCCCGGCAAAAATTTGTGAGTCAATTCATTATCGCGCTGATAAAAAGCCGCAACGTGCAATTCTGCGAGGTGGCCCAGCACCTGAACGATGCCGTCAAGCTGGCCTCGAACGAAACCCGGATTCAGGATTTCTTCCGCGAAACGGACCTCCACTACCTGGTCCTGGTGCAGTTGGTACTGGGCCTGCTGCCGGTCCGGGGCAAGCTGCGCTTGTGCCTGGACCGCACGGAGTGGGATTTCGGCCAGTGCCAAGTCAATATCCTGCTCGTCACGGTGGGCCAGGGCGCGTTTCAGGTGCCGCTTTATTGGGAACTGCTCGACAACCGCAGCGGCAATTCCAACGCCGCTGACCGCATCGCCCTGCTCCGGGCCTGCGTGCAGGTGCTGGGCAAAGGCCGGATTGGCTTGGTGCTGGGCGACCGCGAATTCGTGGGCCACGCCTGGTTTAAATGGCTCCAGGACAACGGCTTGAACTTTGTCATGCGCCTGCCCCGGCACCACCAGCTCACCCACCCGAGTGGCCGCCGGCAAGCCATTGCGGACCTGGGCCTGGCCGTCGGACAGACCCGGCGCTTCGCCCACTGCCAGGTCGACGGGGTCTGGGGGCAGGTCTGGGTGAAAGCCCTCGAAGGCGGAGATTTCCTCTTTCTTTTTGGCAACGTGGGCCTGCCCTACATGGGGCAGCTCTACGCCAAGCGCTGGACCATCGAGCAGTGCTTTCAGAACCTTAAAGGCCGGAGCTTCAACCTGGAGGCCAGCCACTTGCGCTGCCGCCAGAAATTGCGCAAGCTCGTGGCCCTGGTCAGCCTGGCTTACGCCTTTTGCCTGGGTGTGGGCGCGGTAGCCGACCAAAAAAGCCAGCCCATTGCCCGCAAAAACCACGGCTACCGGGCCACGAGCCTCAGCCGCCACGGCTTGAATATTCTGCGCCAACTCTGCCGCCCCGGCACGGAACCCGAGGGGGAACTGGCCCGTAGGGTCGAGGCGCTGCTACGCTGGTTGTGCTGGCAAATACCTCGATGTCAGAACACTAGAAAAATAGTAGGGTAGAGTACTTCTCGTCTTTACCTAGTGAATGCTATAAGTAAGGGTTGATGCTCCAGTAGTTGCGTTATAAACAACAGATGCCCTAATGGGCTGTCCTGAACCAAGGGTGCCAAGTCCTTCCAAAAAAAGACTGTAATCTGTGTGAAATATAAATTCAAAATTATAATTGTTTCCTAAATGGCTGGTCTGAGACCATAAATCCTGATTATAATTAGAGCCAACAGTAAGGCCACTGTAGTAAGTCTTGACATCAGTGATTGTTCCATTCTCAATCTTAACGAGTACGTTAAGAGTAACCAAAGGGTCTTTTGTCTGGAATCGCATTACGGCTATAGTTCCATCACCTGGGCCACTGCCCTCTTCCTCGTTTGGAATGCCAGTCCCTCCAGAACCTCCGCTACCAGATGGTGCGCCGCCTCCACCGCCGCCTCCACCGCCGCCAATAGAATAATCACTTCCAAAGCCTGTCTCATCCAAACCCACATAATTTGCTATAGGTAATAAAATTTCGCGCCGACCAATTACAACTACCTCTCCCAAATCAACATCATCATGTGATTTAACAATTGGGACTGGGACTGGGTCTAATCGTTTTTCTTCAAAGGAAGAACAACCTTGTAAGCAAGCGCCGAGAGCTATTACGAACAGCAATTCTCTGTTCTTATTATTTGCACCCCCTTTAATAATGCGGCGTACAATAAACCAAAGGATTGCCAGAATGACGCTGAGGCTTACAATGGACCACAGAAGTTGAAAAATATCGTGAAATAACATATTGTGTTTGTCAAAGGGTGAATGTGGAAAAAGTTTATTTCGCGGTGTCGCGTAACTGTGACAAGAAAGTTGCCTGGGATTAGTCTGTTATCATGTAAGTCAAATATAAGCAACCAATTGCCTTCTTGCTGATATTTTCACAAATAAATGTTTAAAACCTCGTACCTTTGCGCCCCCGCCAGGGTGGCGGTCCTTGCTGCTCAACGGCAAGGTATTCAAGAAGAACCGCGAATTGGCCCGGGCACCGGCCTTCTCGTTTATCTAAGAGGTGCCCGCAAGCTATTATGGCAGACTTGATTGACGATTTCGACTGGGATAATGTCGGAGCCACCGGTTTTGGTGGAAATTACTCTTCGGACCAGCGTGCTGAGATGGAGAAAATGTACGGCGACACGCTGACGACCGTACAGGAAGAAGAAGTGGTAACGGGTACCGTAGTTGGCATCACCGACCGCGATGTCATCCTGAACATCGGCTTCAAATCGGATGGCCTGGTGTCCATCACCGAATTCCGCGACCTGCCCGACCTGAAGGTTGGCGACACGGTGGAGGTGTTCATCGAAGACCAGGAAGATGCCAACGGCCAGCTCATCCTGAGCCGCAAGAAAGCTAAAATCAAGCAGGCCTGGAAGTCGATTTACGACGCCCTCGAGTTGGATACCATCCTCGAAGGCGTGGTGAAGCGTCGCACCAAAGGCGGCCTCATCATGGAGCTCGACGGCGTAGAAGCCTTCCTGCCCGGCTCGCAAATCGACGTGAAGCCCATCCGCGACTTCGACATTTATGTTGGCCGTCGCATGGAAGTGAAAGTGGTGAAAATCAACTCCGCTTTCGACAACGTCGTGGTTTCGCACAAAGTACTCATCGAGAAAGACCTTGAGAAGCAGCGTGAGGCCATCCTGAACAATCTCGAAAAAGGTCAGATTCTGGAAGGCAATATCAAGAACATGACCAACTTCGGCGTGTTCATCGACCTCGGCGGTGTCGACGGTCTGCTGCACATCACGGACATCTCGTGGGGCCGCATCGCTCACCCGAGCGAAGTGCTGACCCTGGACCAGAAGCTGAACATCGTAGTACTGGACTTCGACGAAGCCAAGAAGCGTATTTCGCTGGGCTTGAAGCAGCTGACGCCCCATCCGTGGGATTCGCTGCCGGCCGACCTGCAGCCGGGCTCCAAAGTATCGGGCCGCATCGTGAACGTGGCCGACTATGGCGCTTTCATGGAAGTGGTACCCGGTGTGGAAGGCCTCATCCACGTGTCGGAAATGAGCTGGAGCCAGCACCTGCGCAACCCGCAGGACTTCATCAAGCAGGGCGACACGGTAGAAGCGCAGATTCTGACGCTCGACCGCGAAGACCGCAAGATGAGCCTCGGCATCAAGCAACTCACCGAAGACCCGTGGACCCGCGGCGACTTTGCTGGCACTTACGCTGTAGGCACCAAGCACAGCGGCACCGTGCGTAACCTCACCAACTTCGGCCTGTTCGTGGAACTGGAAGAGGGTGTGGACGGCCTCGTACACGTGTCGGACCTGTCGTGGACCAAGAAAATCAAGCACCCCTCCGAAATGGTGAAGGTGGGCGACAAGCTGGACGTAGTTGTGCTGGAGCTGGACCTCGGCGCCCGTCGCCTGGCCCTGGGCCACAAGCAGCTGGAAGAAAACCCCTGGGATACCTTCCAGACGGTGTTCACCCCCGGCTCGGTACACAAGGCTACCATCACCGAGAAGACCGAGCGTGGCGCGGTACTCGAATTGCCGTACGGCATCGAGGGCTTCGCTTACCCCAAGTCGCTGGTGAAGGAAGATGGCTCGAACGCCGAGAACGGCGAGCAGCTCGACTTCCGCGTAACGGAGTTCTCGAAGGATGACCGCCGCATTGTGCTCTCGCACACGGCCGTGTTCAACAAGGAAGCCGCCGCTGAGGACGACAGCCGCAACAACAAGTTCAAGAAGAAAACCAACGCGAAGGCTGGCGACACCCAGGGCGAAGGCAAAATCAGCGACTTGAAGAAGAACGACGAGAAGTCGACCCTCGGCGACCTCGACGCCCTGAGCGCCCTGCGCGACCAGATGATGGGCAACGAGCGCAAAGCCGGTGAGCAGAAGCTCGCCGCTGCCGCCAAGCCTGCCGCTGCGCCCAAGGCAGAGAAGGCTGAGGCTGCCGAAGCTCCCGCCGCCGAAGCTGCTCCCGCTGCTGAGGAAGGTGGCCTGCTGGCCGGTATCGCTGGTGCTGCTTCGGCCGCCCTCGACACCGTGAAGCACGCCGCTGCCGACGCGGTGGACGCCGTGACGCACTCGGAAGCCTTCCACAAGGCTTCGGAAGTAGCCGGTGACCTGGTGGACAAGGCCAAAGGCCTGGTTGCCGGCGACGACGCTGCCGACAAAAAAGACGACGAAGCCAAAGCCTAACCGCCTAGCTTAGTTGCAGAAAGGAGCCCCGGCGCATGCGCCGGGGCTTTTTTTGTGCCTAAACCTTGCCTACGCCAAACTCCCTGCCTACCTTTGCGCTCCCAAAAGACCCACTCCCGGTGACGTGACCGAGTGGCTAGGTAGAGGTCTGCAAAACCTCCTACGGCGGTTCGAATCCGCCCGTCACCTCAGCAGCAATGCTTCGAAAAGCCCCATTTGCCACCCGGCCGATGGGGCTTTTTTCGCGTCTATGGAGTCGGGTAGTAGCTTTTGGCCGCATTATGCCTACATTTCGTAGCCAAGCTGGGCCACTGGCCGTACTTCGGGCATCCCTCGTTCTTTACCACCCATCCCCTTATGAAGATTGTTGACCTCCGCACCATGCGCGGGCCGAGCTATTGGTCTGTGAAGCACCACAAGCTGATAGTTGCCAAAGTTGATTTGCATGAATTTGCCGGCCAGTGGTCGAATGCTGTGCCGGGTTTTGCCGGCCGGCTGATGAAGCTGTTTCCGAACATTGGCACGGTGCAGCCGGGCGGCATGAGTGGCAAGCAGGCCGCCAAGCACCAGCCCCTGACCCTGGATGCCCTCAACGACGGCGAGCCGCTGGGCTACGTTATGCAGCACGTGGCGCTGGAGCTGCAGCGGCAGGCCGCCATGCCCGTGTACTGGGGCAAGAGCTACCCGGCCCATGAAGAAGGCGTGGAGTACGTGGTGGTGGCCTACCAGGAGGAGCGCGCCGGCCGCCGCGCCATGGAAGCCGCCGTGGATATCGTGGAGGCCGTGTGCCGGAAGGAGAAAATCGACCTGAAGCCCATTATCGCGGAGCTCCACGAAATCCGCGAAGATGAGTTTTTCGGGCCGAGCACCTACAGCATCGTGGCCGAGGCGGCCTCGCGCAATATTCCTTACATCCAGCTCAAGAACACCAGCATCATTCAGCTGGGCTACGGCGAAAACCAGCGCCGCATCTGGGCTACCACCACCAACCTGACTTCGCACGCGGGCGTGGAAGTGGCCGGCAATAAAAATCGCACCAAGGCCATGCTGAACGACGCGGGCGTGCCCGTGCCGCGCGGTACCACCGTGTATTCGGAGGCCGGCCTGCGCGATGCCATCGACGAGTTGGGCTTCCCTATCGTGACCAAGCCGCTCGACGGCAACCACGGTAAGGGCGCTACCATCCGCATCATGAACTGGAAGGATGCCGCCGAAGGTCTGAAAGCCGCGCAGGCGTACTCGCGGGCCGTGATTGTGGAGCAGTTCATCGAAGGCTTCGATTTCCGGCTGCTGGTGGTGAATGGCAAGTTGATTGCCGCCGCCAAGCGCACGCCCGCCGCCGTGGTGGGCAACGGCAAAAGCAGCATTCAGCAGCTCATTGATGAGGTGAACAAGGACCCGCGCCGGGGCATCGGCCACGAAAAGGTCCTCACCAGTATCAAGGCCGACAAGCACACGCTCGACCTGCTGAAAGGTCGTAAGCTGACCCTGAAATCGGTGCTACCGGCCGGCGAAATCCTGTACCTGAAAAGTACGGCCAATATCAGCACCGGCGGCACTGCTACCGACGTGACCGACCAGATGCACCCCTATAACGTGCTGCTGGCCGAGCGCGTGGCAGGCATCGTGGGCCTCGATATCTGCGGCATCGACTTGATGGCCACCGACATTGCCGTGCCCCTGAACGAGAGCCGCGGCGCGGTGATTGAGGTGAACGCCGCCCCCGGCTTCCGCATGCACATCGCGCCCACCGAAGGTCTGCCGCGCAACGTGGCCGCGCCGGTGGTCGACATGCTGTTTCCGCCCGGCAGCACCGCCCGCATTCCGATTATCGCCGTGACGGGCACCAACGGCAAGACCACCACCACGCGCCTCATCGCGCACCTGGTGGCCAGCCAGGGCTATAAAGTGGGCTTCACGACGACCGATGGCATCTACATTCAGGGCGTGCAGCTGCAGAAGGGCGACTGCACCGGCGGGCAGAGCGCCGAGTTCGTGCTGAAGGACCCCACCGTGAACTACGCCGTGCTCGAAACCGCGCGCGGCGGTATGCTGCGCTCGGGCCTGGGTTTCCATACCTGCGACATTGCGGTGGTGACCAACGTGGCCGCCGACCACCTGGGCCTGCGCGACATCCACACCGTGGAAGAAATGGCCGCCGTGAAAGGCGTGCTGCCCCGCACGGTGCGCAAAAACGGCTGGGCCGTGCTGAATGCCGACGACGACCTGGTGTACGCGATGGCCCGTACCGTGGACTGCCAGGTGGCCCTGTTCAGCATGAACGAAAATAACCCCCGCATCCGCGAGCACGTGGAAGCGGGCGGCGTGGCGGCCGTGTACGAGGAGGGATACGTGACGATTTATCGCAACAGCTACAAGCTGCGCATCGACCGCGCTGCCGAGTTCCCGGTGACGTTTGAGGGCCGGGCCGGCTTCAATATCGAGAACTGCCTGGCCGCCAGCCTGGCCGGCTACCTGGCCGGGTTCGATAAGGACGCCATCAAAACGGCGTTCCGTACGTTCGTGCCATCGGGTACCAAAACGCCGGGCCGCATGAACCTGTACAAGTTTCCGAAGTTCGAGGTGATTGTGGATTACGCCCACAACACGGCGGGCATCACCAAATTTGCCGAGTTTATGGACGCTACGTCGGCGACCCACAAAATCGGCATCGTGTCGGGCCTGGGCGACCGCCGCGACGAAGACACGCTGGGTTTCGCCCGCATCGCCGGCCGCATCTTCGACGAGGTGATTCTGCGCCAGGACCGCGACCTGCGCGGCAAGTCGGCCGAATTCCTGCGCGAAATTATGGAGCGCGGCCTGCGCCTCGACAAACCGGATTTGAAAATCACCTACATCGACAATGAGCCCGAGGCCATCGACCACCTGCTGGCGCACACGCCGCAGGGTGGGGTCGGGGTCATCTTCACCGAAAACATTACCAACACCCTGGTCAAGCTGGACGAGTTCGAGCAAGGACCACAGATTTAACTGATTTTAGCGGATTGAATGGATTTTTTTGTGGTTTCATCCCGCCAGGCCGTTACCCAAAAAATGCGGCTGCTCATTAGAGCAGCCGCTTTTTCGTTTAGCAGTTTTGATTTGACCAGATGACACCTAACGGGACGGAACCACAAAAAATCCGTTCAATCCGTTCAATCCGTGGTCTATTTAAGCGTGAACGTCGCTTTGCCCATCAGCTGGCCGCTTTCGTAGAGCTCTACGGTGTGCAGGCCTTTCTTGTACTCGGCCCCCTTGGCGTACACGAATTCAAGCTTCTGGCGCGAGTTATCGTACACCACGTCCTGTTTCTGGGTATAGAAGGCCTCCTGGCCGTCCACGGCGAAGGTGCCGCCGCCGGTGCTCAGGTTGTAGAGGGCCGCGCCGTCGGGCTCCAGAATGCGCAGGTACACGGCTTTGGTTTCCTTGGGCGACACGTCGTTGCGGGCGAAGTTGGCGGTGATTTTCAGCTTCTCCACGCGTTTGGCTTTGAATTCCTCCTTGGCGTCTTCCTTCTCCTTGTTTTTGGAGGTGATGATGGCGACGTGGATGTTGTCGGCCTGCAGGCGCGAGGCCACCGATACCTTCTCCGACAGCTCCTTATTGTCGCGCACCACCGTGCTGATGGTATCAGAAAGCTTGTTCTGGCGCTCTTTCAGGGTGTTGGTTTCGGTGTAGAGGGTTTCGTTGTCCTTCTTCAGCTGTGCAATATCATCGTCCTTCTTGCGCAGCTGGCCTTCCAGGTTCTGGGCGCGCCGCTTGAAGAGGCTTTGCTGGGCAATGGAAAAGCTGCCGGCCTTGAAGGAGCGGAGCTTGAGCAGGTCGGCGTTCACGGCCGATATTTTAGCGACGAGCGAGTCGTTGCTCAGGCCCAGAGCTTGCAGCTCCGAGCTTTGGCGCTCGAAATCGGCCTTTAGGGCTTCATATTGCTTGATTTGCTCCTGGAGCTTGCTGTCTTTAGCCTTTACTTCGGTGGTCAGGGCTTCGTTCTGTTGCCCTTTCTGTTGATTGAGGTAGAACAGGACGCCGTTGATGCCGAGCAGGACGAGCACGAGGGCGACCCAGAGGAGGATACGGCTATTATTGGAGCGGGGTTCGGGAGTTTCGTTGGGGTCCATGCGGGATTAGTTAGGCGAGAGAATCGGAAAGATATGCAGAATGCGCGGTGCAATACGCCACGTACCTTTGGCGTAAAAATAGGGGAGTTTATTGCCCTGACAAGTGCACGCTATACTTCAGCCTCATGGAAACGGTACTACCTGACTTCGATGCAGCCTACTGGCAAGCACGTTACGACGACGGCCGCGATGGTTGGGATACCCGCGGCATCACGCCACCGCTGCGCGCTTATTTCGACCAGCTCGACGTGGCCCGACAGCCGCGCATCCTTATTCCCGGGGCTGGCCGGGCCTATGAAGCCGAATACCTGCACCGGCTTGGCTTCGGGCAGGTGTTTGTGGCCGACATCGCCCCCGAGGCTTTGGCCGCGCTGGCGGTCCGCGTGCCCGATTTCCCCGGGGAACACCTGCTGCGGGCCGACTTTTTTGCCCTGCCCAACGACCCACCCTACGATTTAGTGGTGGAGCAGACGTTTTTCTGCGCCCTCGACCCCGCCCTGCGCCCCGCCTACGCCCGGCAGTGCGCCCACCTGCTGTGTCCCGGCGGTACCCTCATGGGCTTGCTCTTCGATACCGACTTCGGCCCCGTGCAGGAGCCACCGTTTGGCGGCAGCCGCGAGGAGTACCGCGAATATTTCACTCCTTACTTCGGGTTTCGTCACTTCGAAACTGCTACCAACTCGCTCCGGCCCCGGCAGGGGCGCGAGCTGTTTATTTGTTTGAAAAAGAAAGCAGAATAGCACGTCATGCTGAGCTTGTCGAAGCATCTCGCGTGCAGCCGTAATCAGTCCGATTGCAACGAAGCGGCGAGATGCCTCGGTTACGCTCGGCATGACGTTCAGCTATCAACTACCATCCAGAACCCAAAACCATGCTCCAAGCCCTCGCCAATACCCTTCCGCATTTCCGCCACACCAACTCCGGCCAGTTTTTCCTTATGGCCGGGCCCTGCGTCATCGAAGGTGAGGACATGGCCCTGCGCATCGCCGAGCGCATTAAGCGCATGACGGATAAGCTCCAGATTCCCTACATCTTCAAGGGGTCGTACCGCAAGGCCAACCGCTCGCGCCTCGACTCGTTCACCGGCATCGGCGACGAAACGGCACTGCGGATTCTGCAGAAAGTAGGCCGCGAAATCGGCGTACCGACAGTTACTGACATCCACGAATCGGGCGAAGCCGCGCTGGCGGCTGAGTATGTCGACGTGCTCCAGATTCCGGCTTTCCTGTCCCGGCAGACCGATTTGCTCATCGCCGCCGCCCAGACCGGCAAGGTGGTCAACATTAAAAAGGGTCAGTTTCTGAGCGGCGAGGCCATGAAATGGGCCGTGGATAAGGTGCGCCAGGCCGGCAACCCGCACGTCATCCTCACCGAGCGCGGCAACTCGTTCGGGTATTCCGACCTCGTGGTGGATTTTCGCAACCTGCCCACCATGCGCGAGTTCGAAGTGCCCGTGGTGATGGACGTGACGCACTCGCTGCAGCGCCCTAACCAGAGCAGCGGCGTCACCGGCGGCCAGCCTGCTCTCATCGAAACCATCGCCAAAGCGGCCATCGCCGTGGGGGCCGACGGCCTGTTTATCGAAACCCATCCCACGCCCGCCACGGCTTTATCCGACGGGGCCAACATGCTCCCGCTCGACCAACTGGAAGCCCTGCTGGTGAAGCTCACGCGGGTGCGCCAGGCCATCCGCGACTCGGGCGAAGTAGAGTTGAACCAGCTGCCGTAGCCAGTAGCACATGCTTTAGCTTGTGCAGTGTTGGACGAAAGCCCCGGCGGGCACAAGCTGAAGCATGTGCTACAATTACGTGCGCAGCCAGAAGTGCTGCTTGGGCTGTTTTTGTCGAAAGAACACGAGACCAAAATAGAACAGGTCCACCGTCAGTGTCACATCGGGATGGGCTTTGATGACTTCCCAGGCGCGCTCCATGTCTTCCGACCAGTGAATGTCGTCGAATACAAACGTGGAGTTGTCGCCGCGATGTGCGAGGCACTGCTCGAAGTAGCGCAGCGTGGGCTCGTAGCGGTGGTTGCCGTCGAAGAATACGAAATCGACAGGCGCGCCCAACGCCGTCAGGGTAGGGGCGAGGGTATGGTCGAGGTTGCCCTCGACTACTTCAATATTGCCCAGCTGTAGTGCCGCAAAGGTTTCGCGGGCCACGCCCGCCACGTTGGGGCAACCCTCAAACGTGACGACTCGGTGGCGCGAGTCGGCCGCCGCCAGGTAGGCAGTGGTGAGGCCCAGCGAGGTACCCAGCTCCAGCACGGTGGCTGGGCGCAGGTAGTTCACCAGCCGGAACAGCAGCTGCGCCAGCTTCTTGGGTTTGGCGGCGGTGCGGGCAATTTCGGCCACGCGACGCTGTTGGCCGGCCCCGGTGTGCGAGCCCGCCCCCAGGTCCGTGACGCTGATGCTGGCCGCGCTGGCCAGCAGCTGCCGCCGCCGCTCCTCGATGGCCGCATACGGCCCATACTGGCCGGTATGGCGCACCACCGAGGTATAAAGCCCAAAAACAAACGGCGAATGCAGCCCATGGGCGTTGCCCGAGCGCAGCCAGAAGCGGAGGTAAGCGAGAAGTTGAAACAAGACGTAGCGCGAACTTTGTAGTTCGCGTCCCAGAACGATAATCGATATGACAGCACGGGGGCGCGAACTACAAAGTTAGCTTCGCTTTCCTGCAGGTCGCGCTACTTTGCTAGTTCAGCCGGAACGGCACCATGAGGGTAAACTCCGGAATTTCTACCTGAAACTGCTGGCCGTTGGCTAGGCGCTCCATCAGGTAGGTGCCGCGCATTTTGCCCACACCCGACTTCAGGTTGCAGCCACTTACGTACTGATGCGACTCGCCAGGCTCCAGCACGGGCTGGCGGCCCACTACGCCTTCGCCCTCCACTTCGCGTGCCACGCTGTTGGCGTCGTGAATGTGCCAGTGCCGGCGCAACAGCTTCACGGTGAACTCACTGTTGTTGCGAATCTCGATTTTGTAGGCGAAGACAAAATGCTCCTGGCCGGGGCTGGAGTAATCGGGCAGGTAGTTGGTCGTAACCGAAACGGTAACACCTTGCGTAGTGGTGGTGGGCATAATTGGCGGCGCTAAAGGTAGCCGGGGGCGTAACAGCCGCCCGCAATAATTGGTTTTACGCAAACGCGGCCGTTGAGAGCCGCCTGAGTCCCGTTAATTTTCTTACAAACCTCGATGGTAAAGATAGCCGAAAGCTGGCGCCCCGTGTTGGCTGCTGAGTTCGAAAAACCTTATTTTCAAAAGCTTATTGCCTTTGTAAAGGGCGAATACGCCACCGCCACCGTGTACCCGGCCGGCTCCCAGATTTTCCACGCCTTCGACGCCACGCCCTTCGACCAGGTGCAGGTTGTCATCCTGGGCCAGGACCCCTACCATGGCCGCGGGCAGGCCCACGGCCTCTCGTTCTCGGTGCAGGATGGCCAGCGCACGCCGCCCTCACTGGTCAACATCTTCAAAGAGCTACAGGCCGATATCCCCGGCACCGCCGTCGCCCCCAATGGCAACCTCGACCGCTGGGCCCAACAGGGCGTGCTGCTGCTCAATGCCACGCTCACGGTGCGGGCCGGCGAGCCCGCCTCGCACCAGAAGCGCGGCTGGGAAGAATTCACCGACGCCGTCATCCGCAAAGTATCAGCTGAGCGTCCGCACGTCGTGTTTATTTTGTGGGGGGCCTACGCGGGTAAAAAGTCGGAGCTGATTGACGAGCACAAGCATTTGGTCATTAAATCGGTGCACCCGTCGCCCTTCGCGGCCGACAAAGGATTCTTCGGCAGCAAGCCCTTCAGCAAAGCCAATGCCTGGCTGGCCGAACACCGGCTGGTGCCGGTGAAGTGGTAGGGTCAGTTAAAAGTTAAAAGTGAGGAGTTAAAAAGAACGGCTGAGTCGGCCCCTTTTTAACTCCCCACTTTTAACTTTTAACTCCCTTTAGTGAATGATATTGAACAGACGGGTCCAGCGGATGCGGTGCCAGAAGTCGGCGTTGGGGTCCATCGAGAGCCAGATGAGGACGGCTTTGCCCACCACGTGGTCTTCGGGCACGAAGCCCCAGAAGCGTGAGTCTTCCGAGTTGTGGCGGTTGTCGCCCATCATCATGTAGTAGTTCTGCTTGATGGTGTAGCTGGTCAGCATTTTGCCGTTCTGGTAAATCATGCCGTTCTGCCAGGTAACGCCTTCGTTGTGCTCGTAGCGGGCCACAATCTTGAAATAGATGGCCGCGTTGGCCGGCGAAAGCGTGATGACCTGGCCCTTTTTAGGAATCGGCAGCGGGCCGTAGCTGTCGAGGCTCCAGTTGCGTGGCGTGGCGCTCAGGGCCATCGAGTTGTGGAAGTCGGCGATGTCGGGGAATAGCTGCACCTGGGGCTGCAGCACGGTCAGGGCCTTCACGTAGGACTGCTTTCGGAAGTAGTCGGCCGTAGCCTGGTTGCAGCTGATGGTGTAGCCGTAGGTGCCGGGCGTAGGGCCGGGCACGGCCTGGGGCAGGCCGCCGGGCGCGTCGTACTCCACCACCCCCTGGTTGCGCAGGGCGGCCAGCACCTCGTCGTTGGGGCTATCTACCTGCATGAAGTAGGTGCTTTGCAGGCCGGGGGGCGTTTCGCCGGGCTTGCCGTTGAGAAACACCTTGCCGTCGCGGATTTCGAGCGTATCGCCGGCTACGGCCACGCAGCGCTTGATGTAGTTGGTGCGCAGGTCGGCCGGGTACTGGCTTTCGTGGGGCACGTGGAAAACCACCACGTCGTTGCGCTTAATCTCGGAAAAGCCCGGGAGGCGGTAGGTGGGCAGCTGGATGAGTTCGGAGTAGCTTTTCAGGCTCGTGCCCCACAGGGTTTGGTGGGTGAGGGGCACCTGCAGGGGGGTTTGGGGCGTGATGGGGCCGTAGTGCAGCTTGCTCACAAACAGGTAGTCGCCCACCAGCAGGGAGGCTTCCATGCTCGGCGAGGGAATGGTATAGGCCTCGAACGTGGCCCAGCGGATGAGCGTGGCCGCCACGATGGCAAAAATCAGCGAATCGGCCCACTCGCGCGATTTAGTTTTGGGCGGCTTGGGAGCGGCCGTGGGGTCGGTTTTGAGCAAAGACATGAGGAGGGCAAGCTTGAGGCTGGCAAATTAATTCAGTAAAGAAACGCAGCAGAACGCCAGCGCGGGCGGCGATACCAACGGCTACAGGCCCAGCAGCTCGGGCATGCCGAACACGCCCGGGCGGCCGGGCAGCCACTCGGCGGCCAGCAGCGCGCCCAGCGCGAATCCCTCGCGGCTGTGCGCGGCGTGGCTGAGCTCCAGCGTATCCACGTCGGAGGTGTAGGTGACGATGTGCGTGCCCACGGCATCGCCGGTGCGCTCGCTGATGACGGCCAGCTCGGCGGGCGTTTCGGCCGGAGCGTTGCGCCAGCTGGTTTTGGCCGGGAAATTTCGCATGATACCCTCGGCCGCCGTGAGGGCGGTGCCGCTGGGCTGGTCGATTTTCTGGGTGTGGTGGATTTCGCGCATCGCCACGTCGTAGCCGCCGAACTGGGCCATTTTGGCCGCGATGTACTCGTTGAAGTGGAAGAACAGGTTCACGCCCACGCTGTAGTTGGAGGCGTAGAACAGGCTGCCGCCCAGTTTTTTGGTCAGCGCGGTGGCCTCTTCGAAATGGTGCAGCCAGCCCGTGCTGCCGCACACCACCGGAATACCGTGCCCCAGACAGGTCATCACGTTGGCAAAAGCCGAATCGGGATGCGTGAACTCGATGGCGACATCGACGGTGGCCGGCGTGAAGTCGGTAATGTTGGATTGCGAGGCGTGGAGGTCGACGATGCCGGCAATGGTGTGCCCGCGTTGGGCGGCCAGGGCGGCAATGGTCTGGCCCATTTTGCCGTAGCCGATGAGGAGGATGTTCATAGGAAATGGGGTAGTCGGTACTGAGTAGTCAGTAGTCAGATAAGGAGTAGGCAAGGTGATGATTATCTGGTGACTGACTACTCAGTACCGACTCCGCTATTTCACCCGCAGCGCAAACAGCACGCCGGGGTTGGTGGGCAGCGCCCACGGTTGGCCGGGCGTGGGCAGCAGCTGGGGCTCCCAGTGCAGGCTCAGGTCGGTGCTCACGTCAAAGTCCTGCAGGTGTGCGTCGACCAGTGCATCCACGACTTGCAGGGTGTAGGCCAGGCCGATGTAGAGGTAAAAAATGTCGCGATAGCCGCGGTAAAACACCACGCCGCTATTGATGGCATCGAGGGTTTTGAAGTTCCTGGCCTGCGGGCCCAGCGCCTCGTCGCCAATTTTATAGCGCACGCCGTTGTTGAGGGCGTCGGGCCGGGTGAGGTTGTTGGAAGCCGTAGCGAACTGATAGTAGCGCTGCTGGCAGAATACTTCGCCCGCGATGGTGCCGCCCAAGGCCCCGTACACCAGCGGCAGCTTCCACCAGCGGTGGTTGTAAATCTGGCCCGCGCCGGGCAAAATAGCCGCCAGCAGGGCCGCCTTGCCCGGTCGCGTGAGTCGGATGCCCTTGTAGCCAAACGCCCGGAACATGTGCTCGGTGCGCTTGGCCGAGTCGGCGGCGGCCTTCTGGCGCTTGGCGGCAGGCGTCACGACTACCTCACGGCGTTCGGTGGTATCGGCCAGAATCTCGGCCGGGCTGCGGGTGGCGGGTGGATTGGGGTCGAGGACCTGGGCCCGGGCGGCGGGGCTGGCCAGCAGGCTGGCTAGCCCGCATAGCCCGCCAACAAGTAAGGAATACGTTTTTTTCATGACAAACCTGCTAACGGAATCCACCTGGTTTTCGCGTGTGGGAAAGCCAGGAGGTCGCCGCTCGGGCTACGACGGCTGCAGAATGTGCAGAATGCGCTGCATGTCCTCCACCGAATCGAAGGCGATTTTGATTTCGCCGTTGCCCTTCGGCGTGGGGCGCACCTGTACGCGCGAGCCAAACCGGTCGGTGAGGTGGCGCTCGGCGCGGCGGATTTCGGCCACCGGCACGGCGGGCGGCGCGGGCGTGGTGTCGCCGTCCGCCTTGGGCTTGGCCTCGGCGTTGCGGCCGTAGCCGTTGCGCACCAACTCCTCCACGCGGCGCACGGAAAGCTCCTCGGCCACCGTTTTGCGGAACAGTTCGACCTGGAGCTTGGCATCGTCGAGGCCGATGAGGGCGCGGGCGTGGCCCATACTGATTTCGGCATCGCGCAGGCCAATCTGCACGTCGGGCGGCAGCTTCAGCAGGCGTAGGTAGTTGGTGACGGTCGTGCGGTTCTTGCCCACGCGGTCGCCCAGCTCTTCCTGGCGCAGGTTGCACTCGCTCAGCAGGCGCTGGTAGCTGAGGGCAATTTCGATGGCATTCAGGTTTTCGCGCTGAATGTTCTCAATCAGGGCCATTTCCAGCATCTGCTGGTCG
>JANNDE010000087.1:0-2254 GCA_031387395.1 Hymenobacter sp. | reverse complement strand
CGCCCGTCGAAAACAGCCCGCCTGTAAAAGGCCATTGGGCGACTTTTTTCCCCCAACCGGCGATTAGTTCCTTGCTTCGGTTCAAAAACCATATATATTCGAATCCTTAATCCGGCAGCCCGATATTGTCCGTCAGCAAGCCCGAAACGCTGTTTTTGCAGTTTCCCACCCACCACGAACAATAAAGTATCTCCACTGCCCGAAGGCGAATAGTTCAATATTCACAAATAATTCCAGAAAAAGCCATGAATTCATTACTCCTCCGCTCGTCGCTGATGATGACCAAAGTTGGTTTGCTGCCAGTAGTAGTCGCCCTGCTGGCTTCGGCCTGCAAAAAAGACATGATGGATGCCCACCCCATGACCACGACCACGCCCACGACTACCGGCACTTTCACCCTCACCAGCACGGCCGTAGTGAACGGCTTGCTGCTCGATGCCTACAAGTGTGAGACCAAGGTCAACGGCATCGAGAAGTCGCTGCCGCTGGCCTGGGCCAACGCGCCGGCTGCCGCCAATGCCTTTGCCATCACGATGTTGCACTATCCCGACCCCACCAACACGACCAACTACAATTCCTACCTGGAGCTCTGGGGCATTGATAAGACGGTGAGCAGCATTGCCTACGGCAAGGCCGGCGACGGCCCGTGGTTTATGGGGCCGAATAAGGACTTAAAGGATATTTCCTACAGCTCGCCGTGCTCGGCGGGCTCGGGCACGCACCAGTACACGGTCACGATTTACGCGCTGTCGGCCACCCCCTCCAGCCTGCCCACCCAAAGCTCGCTGAGCGTGACATACCCGGTGCTTACCAACGCCCTTAGCACGGTGACCGTGCTCGGCAAAGCCACGATGGTATTCAATAGCGTGACGCCTTAGCCCGGGTTAGAAATCACTGCTCCGGCCTCCGGGCTTCCGCTTTCCATGGGAAGATGAACCAGGGGTGGGATGAGCCCGCCCGCACCGCTGCACCAACGCAATCCGTGTATTTTTTTCACCAAACTTCCTCATGGCCAAAAGCTTCGCTTTCTGGTGCTTCCTGCTACTGCTTTTCTCGCACGGCTTGTTTGCCCAGACCTACAACACCATGTGGGTGCCCGACACCCTCAGCGGCACCAACTTCAACCTGGCCGTGAAGGACACCTTCGCGCAACTCGTGAGCGGCAACCAGACCATCACGGGCGGCATCAATAAAAGCCGGTTCTGGGGCCCGACGCTCATCATGACCAAGGGCACGACCGTGCACCTGAACGTGACCAACAAGCTGAACGACACCACCACCATTCACTGGCACGGCATGCACACGCCGGCCGTGATGGACGGCGGGCCGTACCAGACGATTCCGCCCGGCACGGTGTGGCAGCCCTACTGGACGGTGAAGAACCAGGCGGCCACGCTCTGGTACCACCCGCATTTGCACAAGATGACCCAGGCCCAGGTAACCAAAGGCGTGGGCGGCTTCATCATCATCCGCGACGCGGCGGAGGCAGCCCTGGCCCTGCCCCGCAAGTACGGCATCGACGATTTTCCGCTGGCCCTGACCAGCCGCCGCTTCCTGAGCACCAACCAGCTGGCGGCCACCCTGGCCGACAACTACGGCGACTACATGATGGTGAACGGCACCCTCAACCCGCAGGTGAGCCTGCCCAGGCAGATAGTGCGGCTGCGCATTCTGAACGCCGAGGTGCAGCGAGGCTACAACCTGGGCTTTAGCGACAACCGCACGTTTTACGTGATTGGCAACGACGGCGGCCTGCTGAACGCCCCGGTGGCCGTGACGCGGCTGACCGTACACACCGGCGAGCGGTACGAAATTCTGGTGGATTTGACCGGCAGCGCCGTGGGCGCGTCGCTGTTTCTGAAAGCCTACAACTCCAACGCCGAGGTGCTGGCCACGCTGCCCGGCACCCAAACGGGCAACGCCGCCTTCGGCTTTCCCGGCCTGGAAGGCCGCCCTACCACACCCAATGGCAACAACGGCCCGCTCAACGGCAAAATCTGGATTGAAGATTCTCCATTAGGCGGAACTAAGTTCTGCTTTACCATTCCGAAATAAGTTTATGGTTAATTAAATTTGAAAGGATTACAAAGCTGGAATCCAGCTTTGTAATCCTTTTATACATTCGCATCAACTTTCTGGGGGCGTTTCTATTCGCAAGTTTAGAATCTGAGAAGAACCCTTCGAACCTGAACATGGTAATTCATGCGAAGGGAAGAGAGACGAGATACTCGCCTTTTTATTCGAAGCCATTTCT
>JANNDE010000659.1:0-1065 GCA_031387395.1 Hymenobacter sp. | reverse complement strand
TTTTTTGGTTTTAGGAATTCCCGTTCTTGCAGAAACCTACTTGGTCGTTCTGCCGAGCTGCCCGCCCCCAAACGCGGGCCGAACCCCGTGCTTCAGCCAGTGACCTTGGTGGCTAGGGCCATCAAATCGAGCCCGTCGAACGTGCCCGATGACATGAGCAGCAGGTTGGCGTTGGCCCACTCCTGGCTTTTTAGGAACGCAGCCAGCTCGGCGCTGTCGGTAATCACCCGGATGTCGGGACGCTGAAACGCCTCGGCCACCGTGGCGGCGGCCAGCGGCGGCAGGCGCTTGTGTTCCAGCACGTGGGGGTTGAAGTACACCACCGCCACGTCGGGCGCGTCGAAGGTGTGGGCGTACTGGGGCAGGAAGGATGGGTTGAGCGAGCTGAACGTGTGCAGCTCCAGGCAGGCCACCAGCTTGCGCTGCGGAAACTGCTTCTTGAACGAAGTGGCCGTGGCTTTCAGCTTGCTGGGCGCGTGCGCGAAGTCCTTGTACACCACTGAGCCCGCACCCTCGCGCACCAGCTCCAGCCGCCGCGCCGCGCCTTTAAACGAGCCCAGCGCCTCGTAGAACTCCTTGCCCCTGATGCCCAGCTGCTTGCACACTTCTTTGGCCGCCGAAATGTTGCGCAGGTTATGTTCGCCGAACACCTGTACCGGCACCTCCTCGTCCTTTTTATTGAGCAGGAACGTCTTGCCGTCCCGGATGACGTGCTCGTGCGGACCGTAGCCGATGTAGGCCACGTCGGGGTTGCTGGGCACGGTCACGAGCTGCACCTGCTCGTCGTCGCGGTCATAGATGAGCGTGCCGGCCTTAGGCGTCAGGTCGGCGAAGACGCGGAACTGCTCGCGGTAGATTTCCTCGGTTGGAAACACGTTGATATGGTCCCAACTGATACCCGAAATCACGCCGATGTGGTGCTGGTACAAGTGGAACTTGGGCCGCCGGTCAATCGGCGACGACAGGTACTCGTCGCCCTCGATGATGATGATGGGCGCGTCCTCGGTAAGCTGCACCATCAAATCGAAGCCCTCCAACTGGGCCCCTACGGCATAGTCGAATTTG
>JANNDE010000069.1:0-1553 GCA_031387395.1 Hymenobacter sp. | reverse complement strand
GCGAAGTGGCCGGCGGCGTGGTGCTCATGCTTAAGGGGGCCAACGCCAACGAGGTGATTCAGGCCGTGAAAACGCGCATGGCCACCGTGCAGAAGTCCCTACGCAAGGGCGTCATCGTGGACGTGTACCTCGACCGCTCCGAGCTGGTGGGCCGCGCCATTGGCACCGTGACCAAGAACCTGGCCGAGGGCGCGCTGTTTGTGGTGCTGGTGCTGGTGCTGTTTCTGGGCAACTGGCGGGCGGGGCTGGTGGTGGCCTCGGTCATTCCGCTGGCCATGCTGTTCGCCATCAGTCTGATGCGCGTATTCGGGGTGTCGGGCAATCTGCTCAGCCTGGGTGCCATTGATTTCGGGCTTGTCGTGGACGGGGCCGTGATTATCGTGGAAGCCATCGTACACCGCCTGCACGGTGGCACGCTGGCCGCTACGGCCCGCCTCAACCAGGACCAGATGAACGAGGAAACCTACCAGGCCGCCTCCAAAATCCGCTCCTCGGCCACGTTCGGCGAAATCATCATCCTTATCGTGTACCTGCCGCTGCTGGCGTTGGTGGGTACCGAGGGCAAGATGTTCCGGCCCATGGCCCAGACCGTGGCCTTCGCCATCCTTGGTGCGTTCATTCTGAGTCTGACCTACGTGCCCATGATGTCGGCGCTGGCCCTGAGCCGCAAGACCGAACACAAGGAAAACTTCTCGGACCGCATGATGGCCTTCTTCACGCGGCTGTATGAGCCGCTGCTGCTGTGGGCGCTACGGGCCAAACTACTGGTGCTGGGCACGGCCGTGGCCTTGCTCGTAGGGGCTGTATTGCTATTCCGCACCTTGGGCGGCGAGTTTATTCCGACCCTGTCGGAAGGCGACTTCGCGGCCGAGATGCGCACGCTGGTGGGCAGCTCGCTGGGCTACACGGTAAACCGAACCCAGCAGGCCCAGCGCATTTTGCTCCAGCAGTTTCCCGAGGTGAAAGAAGTCGTGGGCAAGGTCGGGTCGGCCGAAATCCCCACCGACCCCATGCCGGTGGAAGCGGCCGACCTGATGGTGGTGCTCGAAAAAGATAAGAGCAAATGGACCTCGGCCAAAACCCAGGAGGAGCTGGCCGACAAGATGACGAAGGCCGTGAGCGTGATTCCGGGCGTCACGTTCAGCTTCCAGCAGCCCATTCAGATGCGTTTCAACGAACTGAGCAGCGGCGTGAAGCAGGACGTGGTGATGAAAATCTATGGCGAAGACCTGCAGCAGCTCAGCCGCTACGCCCGGCAGGCGGCGGCCCTGGCCCGGCAGGTGCCTGGTGCCACCGACATCTACGCCGAGGAAGTAACCGGCCTGCCCCAAATCGTGGTGACGCTGGACCGCAACCGCCTGGCCCAGTTCGGCCTCAACGTGGAGGACGTGAACCGCACCGTGCAAACCGCCTTCGCCGGACAAACCGCCGGGCAGGTGTTCGAGCAGGAGCGTCGCTACGACGTGGTGCTGCGCCTGCGGCCCGACCTGCGCCAGGACATCAACAGCGTCCGCCGGCTCTTCATCGCCACCCCCGACGGCCCCCAGATTCCG
>JANNDE010000059.1:0-1041 GCA_031387395.1 Hymenobacter sp. | reverse complement strand
ATGCTTCGCTGCGCTCTGCATGACGGTCTGTTTATCCCGATTTCCTGAATGAAGTTGCCCCATCTATTATCTGACCTTGTGTTGCCCCCCGGCAAACGGGTGTACTTCGCTTCCGATTTTCACCTGGGCGCGCCCAACGCGGCGGCTTCGCTGGCCCGGGAAAAGCGGATTGTGCGCTGGCTGGATGAAGCGGCGCAGGACGCGGCGGCCATCTATCTGCTGGGCGACTTATTCGACTTCTGGTTCGAGTACAAGCACGCCATTCCGCGCGGGTTCAGCCGTTTGCAGGGTAAGCTGGCGGAGCTGACCGATGGCGGCCTGCCCATCACCATCTTTACCGGCAACCACGACATGTGGATGTTTGGCTACTTCACCCAGGAAATGGGCATTCCGGTGCTGCGGCAGGAAATTTCGCAACGTATTGGGGGTAAGCTGTTCCACATCGGCCACGGCGACGGGCTGGGCCCGAAGGACTACAGCTATAAGGCCCTGAAGCAGGTGTTCACCTCGGGCGTAGCGCAGTGGCTGTTTGCGCGGCTGCACCCCAATTTCGGCATTGGCTTGGCCAATCGGTGGAGCCGCCGCAGCCGCATGCAGGCCGGCAAGGACGACACCGTGTATTTCGGCGATGAGGAGTGGCTGCTGCAATACTGCCGCGAGCTGGAAGCCCAGCAGCACCACGATTACTACGTGTTCGGCCACCGGCACCTGCCGCTCGATGTGGAGGTGCGCCCCGGCAGCCGCTACGTGAATCTGGGGGAGTGGGTCAATTATTGCAGTTACGGCGTGTATGATGGTAACGAGCTGGCTTTACGGCATTTTGAGCGGTAAGTCCAACGGCGCGCACGGGTCACCTCACCCCCGGCCCCTCTCCTGCGGAGAGGGGAGCCACGGCGGCGCGGCCGTCCACAATCGTCAGGCTCCCCTCTCCTGGGGAGAGGGGCCGGGGGTGAGGTGACCCGTCTGCGCCGTCCGTGCTACTGCTCAAAATGCCGCAAGGCCAGCTCGTTACCATCATACACGCCGTAACTGCAATAATTG
>JANNDE010000034.1:0-7417 GCA_031387395.1 Hymenobacter sp. | reverse complement strand
CCCGCCGACCGCGTGAAGCCCTACGACATGATGGAAATCATCAACCGGCTGGTCGATAACTCCGAGTTTGAACCCTACAAGGACCTGTATGGCCAGACGCTCATCTGCGGGCTGGCCCGGATTGATGGCTGGGCGGTAGGCATCGTGGCCAACCAGCGCAAGATTGTGAAAAGCAAGAAAACCGGCATGCAGATGGGCGGCGTCATCTATTCCGACTCGGCCGACAAGGCGGCGCGCTTCATCATGAACTGCAACCAGAAGCGCATTCCGCTGGTGTTTCTGCACGACGTGTCGGGCTTCATGGTGGGCAGCCAGAGCGAGCAGGGCGGCATCATCAAGGACGGCGCGAAGATGGTGAATGCCATGGCCAACTCGGTGGTCCCCAAGTTCACGGTCATCATCGGCAACAGCTACGGGGCCGGTAACTACGCCATGTGCGGCAAGGCTTACGACCCGCGCCTGATAGTGGCCTGGCCCACCGCCCAACTGGCCGTAATGAGCGGCGCGGCCGCCGCCAACACGCTCCTACAGATTCAAGTAGCGAGTCTAAAAGCCAAGGGCGAAGTCATCACTCCCGAAGCTGAAAAGGAGCTGCTCGACCGCATCAAGGCCCGCTACGAGGAGCAATTATCGCCCTACTACGCCGCCGCCCGCCTCTGGGTCGATGCTGTGATTGACCCGCTGGAAACCCGCAAGGTACTCTCAGAAGGCATCGCGGCCGCCAACCACGCGCCGATTGAGAAGGCGTATAATGTGGGGGTTATTCAGGTGTGAGGATGTGAATTACAACTTCTTGGCGATAGAAGCCTTTGAAAATCAAGTTTTTGACTTGTATGGGACTTACGTACCAAAATCTATCGATTGTATTTGCCCGGTGCTTTAGCACCGGGATAGTGGCTTTACCCCTTGTTTAGGGGCTTTTGCCCTTGCTTGCTCTGTGCCGCGCATGGGCTAAAGCCCCGCCAGCCCAATCGAGGACCCGTATCCCGGCACTAAAGCGCCGGGCAAAACGCGGGAGCCGGTGATGAGGTGCGGAAGTCCTGTTGTCTTCTGAGTTCGGTCAGAAGGTATGTCAGTACAAAAGTGCCGCCGAAATTGCCCGCGGCCGCCCGCCCTTCCAACCCGAAACGGTGAGCATCCAGGCGGGCCGGCTGATGCTGACGCGGCTGGATGAACTGCTGGCGGCGGGCGAGACATTTGCGCTGGAAACGACGCTGGCCACGCGGCATTACCTGCGGTTTATTGCGGAGGCGGGCGCGGGCGCAGGGATATTTCGTGGGCCTGTTCTTTTTCTCGCTCAATTCGCCTGATTTAGCCGTTAGCCGGGTGCGAGCCCGGGTGCGCGAAGACGGCCATGATATTCCCGAGCCGGTTATCTGGTGGCGCTATGAAGGCGGCTTACGGCAATCTTTTGCTGCGTACTGCCCGGCCGTGGATAGTTGGTCGTTGATGAAGCTGCTTAGCAAGTCGGCTATTTTCCGACTTGCTAAGCAGCTTCGATGGAAAGCAGAAAAGCCTTCATCAGTTCTGAGAGAAAAAGCAGTGAAAAAGGGGCGGTGAAGCATTGGCCCCGGCTGCTGCAGGCAGCGGGCTCCGGAAGATGAGAATACCCTCGTCCTGCCAGGGTAGTTGCAAACCGCCGGCCACCACCAGCCCCACAAACAAAAGGCGGACAGACAGGCCGGAAATCCCGGCCACTCCGGCCACTTCGATAACTTATTCCCTCCATACGCTTTTACGGCTGCTTTTGCCATCAATCGGCCAGGCCCAGCGTGCGGGTCAACCTATTCTTCGGCACGCTGAAGTCGATAGTCTGCGGGCCTTTTTTATTCCGCTCCCTGCGCCGTTCCAGTAGCGTCTGCACTTTGTCCTGGCCTTCGTTGCGCGATACCAGTACCCCCACCACATCGACCAGCAGCGACACGGCGCGCGGCACGGGCACACTCACTTGCTGCTCTGTGGCAGCAGCGGACGGCGGTACTGTCGTAGCCGCCTGGCCCAGGCTGGCCGTGGCTTTTAGCAGCATAGCCGCCAGCAAAACAGGGAGCTTTTTCCTCGACATAACCAACGGTAGAGACTGCAAAGATGCCGCAGAATCTGACGCGGTTGCCCGGCTACCCCACTTTTTTCCTTGAATGAGCGTAGCCTGCGCTCCCGGGTCAGCCGGGCCGCTTCGGCGTTGCAGCGCGCCGGCGAAGCATCGTTGTTGCAAGCAAGGTTCACGTCCTCGTCCTCGTACACGAATAGCTCATACCGGGTGCCGGTCGTTTTCAGGGCTGCTTCGTAGGCCGGGCCGCCGGCGTTGATGCCCTGGCCGGGGCCGCCGCCGTGCAGCACCACGCGGCCTTTGATGCCGGGCAGCTGCTCTATTCTTCCTCGCGGTGCACCGTGTCGGGGCTAAAGGCGGGCACGCAAATCGACCAGTATTCGCACTCCTGGTCGAATGGGTTGGAGTAGCGCACCCGGGCCCCGCCCTTAATCAGCAGGGCCTGGCCGGCCTGCAGCTCCACGATGTCGCCATCGATTTCGAACTGCTTGCGGCCGCGCACCACAATCGTAAACTCATCGAAGGTGGGCGTTTGGTGCGGCTCGCTCCAGTGCGGCGGGGCCACCATGTGGGCCAGGCTGTAGGCGCTGGTACCGGTGCTGGCTCCGCCCACGTGCTCCTCAATGAGCTTGCCGTCGGTGGTGGGTACTACAAAAGGAGCGGGGTTGAGGACGTAGCGTTTCTCGGACATGGGTGTTTGGGGGAGGAGGGCAGGCAGTGGTTGGGTACGGCGGAACATCATTCCGAGCGCAGCCGAGGCATCTCGCGTGCAATAGTAGCTTAATCGTAGAAAACGAGATTAGTGATGGCCCGCGAGATGCTTCGGCTGCGCGGACGCCAGATAGGCATGACGTTCGTCGCCATGCTGAGCACGTTTACGGCTTCAGCTTTTCCAATAACCCGAAAAGCCGCGAATTGTGTTTCCAGACGTAGAAATAAGGGGTTTGCACCGCGCCAAAGCGCACGCGGATGCGCTCCACGCCCGGCAGCATGCTGCCCTCAAAGTCGAAGCAGTTGAGGCCCAGTACCTGGCCGGCGTAGCAAATGCACTCCCAGGCCAGCAGCACGCCCGCGCCGCTGGCGCGCCGGGCGGGGTCGTCGCCGGCCAGCAGGAAGTAGGCGGTGGTCGCGTCCCAAATCAGGTAAGCCACCGAGTGCACCCGGCCTTGCGCATCTACCGCGAAGAACAGCTGCCGGCTGCCTGTCGCCGCCAGCGCGGCATCGAGCCGCCGGAGCTGCACCAGCGAGTACGGTGCCGCCAGTCCCTGCCGCGCAAAGCTGAGCCGGTTCACGCGGTAGAACTCCTCAAGGGGCAGGTCGTGCACCACGCGCACCTGCTGCCGTGCCAGCCGGATGTCGCGCCGGATGCCGGCACTGAGGCCCCCCTCTACCCGCGCCAGGTCGCGCAGCTGGTGCAGGCGGTAGGTGTAATAAGTAGTTTGCCGGTATTGCTGCCAGTAAAAGGGCAGCCAGTTGGTGAGGGTAGGATAAAAGTTCTGCTTGAACGCCGCCAGAGGGGGCAGCTGTGCAATCAGCGCCTGCAGCAGTTCGTGCTCCCTGGGCAGCCGGCCCCGAAACCCGGGGAGCAGGTAGGGCCCCAGCCACTTCACAAAGGGCGGCATCGTTGCGTAGCGAAATGGTCCTTTCTGCTTATAGAAAAACGGTAGGGCTGCCACCACGCGGCCTTTTTCTTCGGCCAGCACCACATCCCACGCCCCGCCGTCGGCGCAGGCATCCAGGTACCACGGCTGGGCAAATACCGGCACGTCGGGCGCGGTACGGCAGAATTCGTGGTAGCGGGCTTTGGCAGGCATTGGCGCGGCAGTTATTTGGCCGGGGCGGCCGGGCAGGGGCCGGGCGCGGTGCGGCGCACGCCCGCGTTGGCCGCCGTGCAGGGGTTGGCGTAGGTTTTGCCGTCGCAGCCGCACACGGGGTCATATTCCGTCGTGCATACGCCTTGTGGGTTAACTTTGCCCGGGTCGAGGCAGTCGGCGGTGGCCGTGGGCACGGCCTGGCGCTGGCACCCGGCCAGTAGCACCACGCTCAGTAGCCAATACGGTTGTTTCATGAGACCACGCAAAGAGAGGGACGAATCTACGCCGCCAACCCCGATTCCAGGCCCTGGCCCAGCCTCGTTGCTGTAGCGAGCAGCTAAATTGAAAATTTACCAGTAAGCTCAACCCCCGGCGGTACCATTCGTATAGCCTGCCAGAACAAGCGCCGAAGCCTGAACAAAATTATTAGTTTTAAATTGGCCTCGCTTTCTACTGCATTCAATACAACCCTTATTCACCCTTCATTACCCCACACCATGTCGTACCACGAAGAAGACAACAACGCCGGTAAAATCCTTTTAGCTGCTCTCGCCGGTGCCGGCGCTGGCATTATTGCCGGCATGCTGCTGGCTCCCGATAAAGGTTCGGCCACCCGCGAAAACTGGAAAGGCGTTGCCTCTAAATACAGCGGCCAGCTCGGCGAGCAAGCTACCAAGCTGGGTTCCGACCTCGAAACCAAATTCAAGGAGTACGCCGGCAAACTCGAAGACCTCGGCGTAACCCTGCCCGGTGCCAGCCTGAAAATGAAAGGCAGCTGGGACGAGGTAAAAGGCAAGCTGAAGCAGCAGTACGCCCAGCTGACCGACGAGGACCTGACCTATGCCGAAGGCAAAGGCGACGAACTCGTGGGCAAGCTGCAGGACAAGCTCGGCAAAGGCAAAGCCGAAATTACCAAAATGCTGAACGATATGTAGTCTGGCTTTCAGCCCGATTACGTGAAGCTCCGCGCCGCAAGGTGCGGAGCTTTTTTGTGGCTCCAACGAGTTGGGCTACTTTCCCGTTACGAAACAATCAGATTTCTCCATTTTCCTGCGAAACCATGAAAGACGACAAAGGCAAAGTCATTTTCTCGCTCATCGCCGGGGCTACCGCCGGCATTGTGGCCGGCCTGCTACTGGCCCCCGAAACCGGCGACGACACCCGTTCCAACCTGCGCAAGTCGGCCGCCAAATGGGCCGGCGACCTCCGCAAGCTGGCCGAAAATGCCCTGGCCAAAGCGCAGGGCGCAACCTCTGACCCAACCAGCCCCACCTCGGCCGTGAGCGAAGACAAGCAGGCCGCCGACCGCCTGCTGCAGAGCCTGGGCGCCGGTACGCCCTCCACGGCCCACACCCATAGTGCCGACAATCCTGACTACGATGGCTTCGGCGATGACACCCGCTACCAGCCCAAACCATGAGTATCCAAACCGCCCGAATTTTATACCGACCACGACAACCCCGGGCCGCACCATTGCGTAAAGCCGAAAGTAATCGCTTTGAAAGAAGCCCGTACTTACTACCCGCAACCTTGCCAGTCGGCTGATTCAAAGGAGAATGGCAGTGCCATTTAAGCTTGATTTGACTAGAACCGGCTGAGATTGCAGGTATTAACCACGGGTTTGAAGGGTAGGGCGATTACAAAAGAAAAGCCCCGTACGACTTTCGTACGGGGCTTTTTGACGTTTAACGTATGCTGTCATCCTTCGCTGCGCTCAAGGCCACAAACGAAGACCATTACTTTTCCCCCTGCTTTTCTTTCTGCACGTTTTCCGGCTTCATCTGCGGGAAAAACAGCACGTCCTGGATGGAGTGCGAGTTGGTCATAATCATGCTCAGGCGGTCGATGCCGATGCCCAGGCCAGCCGTGGGCGGCATGCCGTACTCCAGGGCGCGCAGGAAATCCTCGTCGAGCACCATGGCTTCGGTGTCGCCGCGCTTGCCCAACTCCAGCTGGTCTTCGAAGCGCTGGCGCTGGTCGATGGGGTCGTTGAGCTCCGAGAAGGCGTTGCAGATTTCCTTGCCGTTGCAGATGGCTTCGAACCGCTCGACCATGCCGGGACGGTCGCGGTGCTTCTTGGCCAGCGGCGACATTTCCACCGGGTAATCGGTGATGAAAGTGGGCTGGATAAGCTTGCCTTCGACGTGCTCGCCAAAAATCTCGTCGATGAGTTTGGCCTTGCCCATGCTGGGGTCCACGTGCACGCCGAGCTTATGAGCGGTTTCGCGCAGGGCGGCTTCGTCCATTTCGCCGATGGCCACGCCGGTGTACTTCTCAATGGCCTCGAACATGGTGTAGCGCTGCCAGGGCCGCTGGAAGTTGATGAGGTTGGCACCCACCTGCACTTCGGTCTGGCCGTGCAGGGCCATGGCCACGCGCTCCACCATTTCCTCCACCAGGTCCATCATCCAGGCATAGTCCTTATAGGCCACGTACAGCTCCATCTGGGTGAACTCGGGGTTGTGGAAGCGCGACATACCCTCGTTGCGGAAGTCCTTGCTGAACTCGTACACGCCATCGAAGCCGCCCACAATCAGGCGCTTGAGGTACAGCTCGTTGGCAATGCGCAGGTACAGCGTCATGTCCAGCGTGTTGTGGTGCGTGGTGAAGGGCCGTGCCGCCGCGCCGCCGTACAGCGGCTGCAGAATCGGGGTTTCCACTTCCAGGTAGCCCTTGTCGTTCAGGAAATTGCGCATCGACTGCACCAGCTGCGTGCGCTTGATGAAGGTGTCGCGCACGCTGGGGTTCACCACCAGGTCCACGTAGCGCTGGCGGTAGCGCTGCTCGGGGTCGGTGAAAGCGTCGTAGGTCGTTACCTCGCCGGTGGCTTCGTCTTTATGGGTTTTCACTACGGGCAGCGGGCGCAGGGCTTTGGCCAGCAGCTTCAACTCGGTTACGTGCACCGAAGTTTCGCCCACCTGCGTCTTGAATACGTGGCCCTTCACGCCGATGAAGTCGCCCAAATCGAGCAGCTTCTTGAACACGACGTTATACAGTGTCTTGTCTTCGCCGGGACAAATCTCGTCGCGGTTAATATAAAGCTGAATGCGACCCGAGGTATCCATCAACTCCGCGAACGAGGCCTTCCCCATTACGCGCGACGACATCAGCCGGCCCGCTAGCGTCACTTCCTGGAAGTTGTTGAGCTCGGGATGGTAGTTGTCGTGAATCTCCTTGGCGTAGAACGTCACGTCGAATAGTTCCGACGGGTATGCTTCAATGCCCAGCTTTTCCAGCTCTTCGAGCTTCTGGCGGCGTAGAATTTCCTGTTCGCTTAAATGGACCACGGATTTTTCGGATTTTAGCGGATTTCACGGATTTTGTAGACGGTACATCGAACTAGCTTTTGCATTTGGCGAAGCATGTTGTTCAATGCCCCTTCAGCCGTGTCGCCCGGAGATGAGGTAAAATTGATTCTGCAAAAGTAGCTAACGAAAAACGCCGCCCCTATTCGGAGCGGCGTCTATAAAATCCGTGAAATCCGCTAAAATCCGCGTCAGTCCGTGGTCTAGGCGGCCATGCGGTACTCGGGGGCTTCAGCATTGATAGCCGGGGC
>JANNDE010000033.1:0-20600 GCA_031387395.1 Hymenobacter sp. | reverse complement strand
TGCGCTGCTATTACTTCGACTTACAG
Source organism: Hymenobacter sp. (assembly GCA_031387395.1). Lineage (GTDB taxonomy): Bacteria > Bacteroidota > Bacteroidia > Cytophagales > Hymenobacteraceae > Hymenobacter. The sequence continues at coordinate 20,574 of JANNDE010000033.1, read as the reverse complement.
CGGTTTTCCAGTTGGTAGACAGCTTCTAGAAAAGTTAAAAGTTGAGCGTTAAAAGTTAAAATTCAGATTTAATGTTTTTTAATTTTTAACGCTCAACTTTTAACTCTGGACACCTAACGGGAAACCACTCTAAGTAGTCAGTCATAGGTAATCAGTAGTCAGACTTTGTTTAATGCGCTCATAACCAAATTTTTATTATCTGACTACTGACTACTTAATTCTGACTACCTACTTAGCTAGTGGTCTGACAACTTAATTTCAACTGTAATTCGCCCACCTTAACCCCACCCCCTAGCCCCCCGCCGCTTGATGCGCGGAATCCGATGGGGAGGGAGAACTAGTTTTTAGCTTTAGTTGCATGAAAATTATTAATTTATAGACTATTACTAGTTCCCCCTCCCCATCGGATTCCGCGCATCAAGCGGCGGGGGGCTAGGGGGTGGGGTTAAGACAGAGCGAATTACAGTTGAAATTAAGTTGTCAGACCACTAGATAGTTGATGATTTGCACATGGTGCCCTTTCAGCAGACAATCGACTGCTTTCAATTCGACCAACACACGCCTTTCAACGAAAAAGTCGACTCTTCTGGAGCCGACTTTTTCGTTTTCATAGAATATGGGCAGTTCCACTTCGCGCTCGGCCGTGATGTCGTTTTTATACAACTCGATGGCCAAAGCCCGCTGACAAACTACTTCCGGAAAGCCCCGCCCGAGCTTGCGATGCACCGTCATGGCGCAGCCAATGACTGCATGCGTCAAGTCATTATATGCTGCCAAATCGACCATCACCCAAAGAAAGGCAATAAAAATAAGCCGAACACCGCACCTTATGCCGGAACCACAAATAATCCGTTAAATCCGTTAAATCTGCGGTCCTAGACGGAAACCCCAAAGTCGCGCAGCGCGTCATTCAGGCTCGTTTTCAGGTCCGTGCTGGGCTGGCGCTGGCCGATGATGAGGGCGCAGGGCACCTGGTACTCGCCGGCCGGAAACTGCTTTGGAATGGAGCCGGGAATGACTACCGAGCGCGGCGGCACGTAGCCGCGGTACTCCCTGGGCTCGGGGCCGGTAACGTCGATAATTTTGGTGCTGCCGGTGATGGTGACGCCCGCGCCAATCACGGCCTCCTTGCCGATGCGGCAGCCTTCGACCAGGATGCAGCGCGAGCCGATGAACGCGCCGTCCTCAATAATGACGGGGGCCGCCTGCACGGGCTCCAGCACGCCGCCGAGGCCCACGCCGCCGCTCAGGTGCACGCCCTTGCCCACCTGAGCGCAGCTGCCCACGGTGGCCCAGGTGTCGACCATGGTGCCCTCGCCCACGTAGGCGCCGATGTTGGTGTAGCTGGGCATGAGAATGACGCCTGGGGCTAGGAACGCGCCGTAGCGGGCCACGGCGGGCGGCACCACGCGCACCTGCTGGCCGGCATAGTCGGTTTTGAGAGCCATTTTGTCGTGGAACTCGAAGGGGCCGACTTCCTGCGTGCTCATCTGGCGGATGGGGAAGTACAGAATCACGGCCTTCTTCACCCACTCGTTGATAGTCCACTCGCCCCCGTCCGCGGTGGGCGGGGTGGCCACGCGCAGGCGGCCTTTGTCGAGCTCTTCGATGACGTGCTCGATGGCGGCTTTGGTTTCGGGGGTTTGCAGCAGGGTGCGGTCGGCCCAGGCAGCTTCAATTTGGGTTTGCAGGTCGGACATCTGACGGGATGAAATAATATTGCGAGTAGTGGCGGCGGCCAGCGATACAAAAGGCCACTTAGAAGCTACAAAACTACCATCTTTGAGCCGTGCCTGGTTCCGAACCTTCTCAATTTATCGTCCTGCTGGCTTCCGTATTGAAGCCCGTGGACGATACCCGTATGCGGGGCAAGTTTGCCGAAACGCTATTGAAGCGGCCCGGGACGCGGGTACACGTCGCCGGGCGCGGGGCAACGGGCGCAGGTTCGGGAAAAGCAGGAATCAGCCTCCACCCTCTCTTCTGGGGTTCGCGCCTGAGCCTGGGCCGACTGGCCGCGCAGGGCCGCTACTGGCGCTTGCTGCGGGTGCTAAAGCCAGATGTGGTTATCGTGCATGCCCCGGAGCTGCTGCCGCTCACGCTGCTGTGGCAGGCGCTGAGCCGGAGCCGAAAATTCCTCTACGACATCCGCGAAAACTACGCGCTCAACGTTGCCACGCAGCGCGTGTATCAGGGTTTCACGCGGCGCGGGCTGGCGGCCGGGCTGCGCTGGGTGGAGGCACAGGCGGCACAACGGGCGGCAGGCATAATGCTGGCCGAAGCCAGCTACACCGCCGAGCTGCCGTTTCTACATTTATTGTCCCCGGGCCGCGTCGTAGTGCTCGAAAACAAGTACCAGCCCCAGCCCGACGAACAGCTCCGCCACCAACCGCTAACCCTGCCGGCCCCCACCGAGCCGTTGCGTCTGCTCTACTCCGGCACCATCTCCGAGCTCAACGGCGTGTGGGAAGCCATTGCCCTGGCCGCGCAGCTCCGCGCCGCGTGGCCCGGTGGGGCGCGGCTCACCATCATCGGATTCTGCCAGCAGCCCGGGCTGCTGCGGCAGCTGCAGGAGCAGGCCACCGGCAACGCTGGCTGGCTCACGCTCATCGGCGGGGCCGAGTTGGTGCCCCACGCGCGAATCGTAGCGGAAATCAGCCAAAGCCACCTCGGGCTGCTGCCCTATCGGCCGCACCCCAGCACCGAGCGCTGCCGGCCCACCAAGCTGTTTGAGTACCTGGCGCACGGGCTGCCGGTGCTGGCCTCGCCCAACCCGCTGTGGCTGGAGCTGCTGGATGCCCACGGCGCGGGCCTGCCGGTCGACTTCGCCCAGCCCATTGATGGGCCGACGCTGGTGGCGCGGCTACAAAGCCAAATGTTCTATCCCCACGGCATCGCTACCGATGTGCTCTGGGCCGGCGAAGGCAAAAAATTGTGGCATTTGCTGGATACTGTGATTTAACCTGCCACCTTTGCGCCCCAATTTGCCCGTAGCGCGTAGTTAAGCTACCGTATTATCGCTGCCTCACTGGCAGTACCTTCTCCCCTAGCCCCTCATTTCCCCTCCCACCATCCATGGCAACTTTACGTCACTCATTCATCGCCGGGGTCGGCCATTACGTTCCGAGCCGCGTGGTTAAAAACGCCGAGCTGGAGCCGATGATGAACACCTCCGATGCCTGGATTCAGGAGCGCACCGGCATTCAGGAGCGCCGCTGGTTCGAGGAAGGCACCGACACCACCGCCAACATGGGGGCCAATGCCGCCCGCAAGGCCCTGGAAATGGCCGGCGTGGAGGCCAACGACGTGCAGCTAATTGTGTTCGCCACGCTCTCGCCCGACTACTTCTTCCCCGGCTCGGGCGTGCTGATGCAGCGCGAATTGGGCATGACCAACAACTGCCCCGCCCTCGACGTGCGCAACCAGTGCTCGGGCTTCATCTACGCCCTTTCGGTGGCCGACCAGTTCATCCGCACCGGCATGTACGACACGGTGCTGGTGGTGGGCTCCGAAATTCACTCCTCCGGCCTCGACAAGTCGCCCGAAGGCCGCGGGGTGGCCGTTATTTTTGGCGATGGCGCCGGTGCCATGGTGTTACGCCCCAGCACTTCCGACAACCAGGCCATCCTCAGCACCCACCTGCACGCCCAGGGCGAGCACGCCGAAGAGCTCATCGTGAAAGAGCCCAGCTCGAACCGCAACAACCGCGTGGAGTACATCATCGCCAACCAGGCCGAGCTCTACCCTTTCATGAACGGCCAGAACGTGTTTAAGCACGCCGTGGTGCGCTTCCCCCAGGTCATCAAGGAGGCGCTGGACCAGAACGGCCTGCAGGCTGCGGACATCGACATGCTCATCCCGCACCAGGCCAACCTGCGCATCACCCAGTACGTGCAGCAGAAAATGGGCCTGAGCGACGACAAGGTATTCAGCAACATTCAGCGCTACGGTAATACCACCGCTGCCTCAGTACCCCTGGCCTTCAGCGAAGCCGTGCAGGAAGGCAAAATCAAGCGCGGCGACCTCGTGTGCCTGGCCGCCTTCGGCTCGGGCTTCACCTGGGCCTCAGCCCTGTTGAAATTCTAGGTAAGTTAATTAAAAATTGAGAATTAAAAATTAAAACAGGTCAAACTGCCCAGCATGAGGCTGACCTACCCCCTATAATTTTTAATTCATAATTCATAATTTTTAATTAAGCCCATGCCCAGCCACACCGGGGAAAATTACCTGAAAGCCATTTACAAGCTGGCGGAGGCCGAGCCCGACACCACCGGCGTGAGCACCAACCGTATCGCCGCCGCGCTGGACACCCGCGCCGCTTCCGTGACGGACATGCTGCGCCGCCTGGCCGAAAAAGGCCTGCTGAACTACGAGAAATACCGCGGCGTGCAACTGACTGCCGAAGGCCAGCGGCTGGCCCTGCTCACCATTCGCAAGCACCGGCTGTGGGAGGTTTTTCTGGTGCAGCAGCTCGGCTTCAGTTGGGATGAGGTGCACGAGGTGGCCGAGGAGCTGGAGCACGTGCAGTCGCCGCTGCTCATGCGGCGGCTCGATGCCTTCCTGGGCCACCCGGCCCTCGACCCGCACGGCGACCCCATTCCGGCCGAGGACGGGGCCATTCGCCGCCCCGCCCACCGCCTGCTCGCCGACCTTGGCACGGGGGATTCTGGCACCCTGGCCGCTGTCAAAAACACCTCCGCGCCCTTCCTGCAATACCTCGATAAAGTGGGCCTGCAACTCGGGGCCCTGGTTGAAGTACTGGATAAGGTGGCTTTTGATAATTCGTTCGAGCTCAGCATAAACCGCAACCGCACGGCGCTTATTTCAGCCGAAGTAAGCCGCAACTTGTTTGTGACCGAGTAAGCGCGGCGGACAGGTCACCGTCCACAACCGTAGGTCAGCGAAGCTAAAATCCGGGCAATCCGGGCAGTCCCAAAAATCCGTGGTGCAGACTATTTTCTCCGATACCATCGTCGCGTTATCCACCCCGCCGGGGGCGGGAGCGCTGGCCATTATCCGGCTCTCGGGACCAGCGGCCGTGGCCATTACGGCCGCCGTGTTTTCCAAAAAGAGCTTCGCTGAAGCCGCCGGCAACACCCTGCACTACGGCACCCTGCGCGACCCCAACGGTGGCGAGATACTCGACGAAGTGGTGGTTGGCCTCTTCCGCGCGCCCAGGTCGTTCACCCGCGAAGACGTAGTCGAAATCAGCGGCCACGGCTCCGACTACGTGGTGCGGCAGGTGCTGGCCCTGCTGCTGCGCCACGGCGCGCGCCTGGCCGAAGCCGGCGAGTTCACCAAGCGCGCCTTCCTGAGCGGCGCCCTGGACCTGGCCCAGGCCGAAGCCGTGGCCGACCTCATCGCCGCCGACTCGGCCCTGAGCCACCAGGTAGCCCTGAACCAGCTGCGCGGCGGCTTCTCGCAGGAGCTGCGCGAGCTGCGCGCCCGCCTCATCAAGTTTGCCGCCCTGCTAGAGCTGGAGCTGGATTTTGGCGAAGAGGACGTGGAGTTTGCCGACCGCACCGGCCTGGCCGCGCTGCTGGCCGAGGTGCGCGGCGTGGTGCTGGGCCTGCTCCGCTCTTTCGAGTTGGGCAACGTCATCAAAAATGGCATCACGACCGTCATCGCCGGCCGGCCCAACGCGGGCAAGTCCACCCTGCTCAATGCCTTGCTGCGCGAGGAGCGTGCCATCGTGTCGGCCATTCCCGGCACCACCCGCGATTTCATCGAGGACGAAGTGAGCATCGACGGCCTGCGCTTCCGCTTCGTGGACACGGCCGGCCTGCGCGACGACACGGCCGACGAAGTGGAGGCTATTGGCGTGGCCCGCACCCGGGAGCGTGTGCGCAAGGCTTCGCTGCTGCTCTATCTGTTCGATTTAGCGGAGCTGACGCCGACCGCGGTGCGCGCCGAAATCGCGGCCCTGACCACCGGGCTGCAACTACCCGTGCTGGCCGTGGGCAATAAAACCGACCTGGCCTCTGCCGAAGCCCTGGCTGCTTTCGAAGCTGCGTTTCGGGCCGGGCATTCTGGGATGGCTACCGAAATCCCGCTGGTGCTGCTGGCCGCCGGCCAAAATCAGGGGCTCGAAGCCCTGCAAACCGCGCTGGTGCGGCAGGTACGCGGCTCGGCGCTCGCAAACAACGCGTCGGCCACCATCGTGACCAACGTGCGCCACGCCCGCGCGCTCGAAACGGCCGCCGCTCACCTGGCCGCCGTGCAAACCGGCCTCGATACCGGCTTCGGCACCGAGCTGCTGGCCGCCGACCTGCGCCACGCCCTGGCGGCACTGGGCGAAATCACCGGCGAGATTTCGTCCGAAGATTTACTCACCAGCATTTTCACCCAGTTCTGCATCGGTAAATAGTGCGTCGGCAAGGTTTGCGGCAGATTACCGCGCCAAAAAGTTCGCAATCGTTGTCAGCGGCGAACAAACGACTTTTTAAGCGGTTTTCGGGAACCTCACCTCCCCTTTACGTATACTGGCTGCAGCCATCGGGACCAAAAAAATTTCCCGGCTTACGACCTGTGGCGTAGTTTCGCACCCTAAATCCCCCTCACCCCTCCCGCCCATGGCAGAAACTGCTGAACTCATCCTCGACGGCAAGTCCATCACCTTGCCCGTCATCGAAGGTACCGAACACGAAAAAGCATTCGACATTGGCAAGCTGCGCGACCAGACCGGCTACGTCACCCTCGATTCGGGCTACAAAAACACCGGCGCCACCAAAAGCGCCATCACCTTCCTCGACGGCGAAGAAGGTATTCTGCGCTACCGCGGCTACCCCATCGAGCAGCTCGCCGAGAAGTCAAGCTTCCTGGAAGTTGCTTACCTGCTGATTTATGGCGCGCTGCCCACCCAGCAGGAACTCGACCACTTCAGCGGCCAAATCACTCAGCACACGCTGGTGCACGAGGACATGCGGAAAATTTTCGACGGTTTCCCGTCGGCGACCCACCCCATGGCCATTCTGTCGTCGCTCATCTGCGCCCTCACCGGCTTCTATCCGCAGAGCGTGTCGCCCGACCTCAGCCCCGAGGAAATGGAGCTCAACATCATTCGCCTGCTGGCGAAGATGCCGACCATCGCGGCCTGGACCTATAAGAACAACATGGGCCATCCGTTGAACTACCCGCGCAACGACATGGACTACTGCGCCAACTTCCTCTACATGATGTTCAGCTTCCCCACCGAGAAGTATGCAATCAACCCGGTAGTAGTTAGCGCCCTCAACAAGCTCCTGATTCTGCACGCCGACCACGAGCAGAACTGCTCGACCAGCACGGTGCGCCTCGTGGGCTCGGCCAACGCCAGCCTCTACGGCTCGGTTTCGGCCGGTATCAACGCCCTGTGGGGGCCCCTGCACGGCGGTGCCAACCAGGAAGTTATCGAAATGCTGGAAGCCATCGAAAAAGACGGCGGCGACACCAGCAAGTTCATCAACAAAGCCAAAGACAAGAACGACCCGTTCCGTCTGATGGGCTTTGGCCACCGCGTGTACAAGAACTTCGACCCGCGCGCCAAAATCATTAAAGTAGCCGCCGACGAGGTGTTGCAAGCCCTCGGCATGCAGGACAGCCCGCTGCTGAAAATCGCGCAGGAGCTGGAGCAGGCCGCTCTAACCGACCAATACTTCATCGAGCGCAAGCTGTACCCGAACGTGGACTTCTACTCGGGTATCATCTACAAAGCCCTGGGCATCCCCACCGAGATGTTCACGGTGATGTTCGCCCTGGGCCGCCTGCCCGGCTGGATTGCCCAGTGGAAGGAGATGCGCGAGAATAAAGAGCCCATCGGCCGGCCGCGCCAGATTTACACTGGCGAGCTGGAGCGCGACTACCAGGGCATCGAAGCCCGCTAGGTTTTCGCCTTCGTTCAATGGCAAACAAAAAGCCCGCTCTGCAAAGCGGGCTTTTTCGTGCGCGGCAATTTTTGGGCTCCTCCCCTATTTCAGGCGGTGCGCGGTGAAGCTGGTGCGCAAGTTCTGGTAGGCCACCAGCTGCTGGGGTTGGAGCAGCTGGCTCAGCCCGGTTTCGTAGCGCTGCTGGGCGATGGCGAGCTGGTTGTCGCGCTCCTCGGCGCTGGCTCCGTTCAGCACAATTTCCAGGTCGCGGCGCTCGGTCAGCATTTGCAGGTGCAGCTGCTTAATGGCCAGGTACTGGGCTTCGTTGAAAGGAATGTGCTGCGCCAGCGCCCGGGTAAGTGTAGTCGCGCGGCTCATCATCGCAGACGAGTACGCGCCTTCGCCGGGGCCAGCCATGGCCACCGGGGCGATGGTAACACCCGCAGCGATGCAGGTTGCCAAAAACAGACTTTTCATAGAACTGGGGTGAAGGTGAAATGATGCATTGCGCGGCCAGGAATGGTGTGTTTGACCAATCCAAACGTAAGCAAAATTTCTATTTGAACGAAAAATACTTTTTTTGGCACTTTTTTCACTACGCAATTCTTCTTACCATGCATAATGAACTCATATTCGATTGATTGTCTTTTTAAAAAAAAGTAGCTGATTAAACAAATTAAATGGCCGCCATCGGGCGAGCCCTATATTTTTACCGGGTAAATCCAATTATATTTTCACTTACTTAAAGCCTTACTTTAAGTAAAATAGCCCTTCAGGCAGCTTTTCGCCGCCTGGCCGCAGCACGGCTCTAACTGCCCGGTACCGCTTTAAAGAAGCTGGCAACAGCCAGGGCCAGACTTGCCGGTCCGCATCCCATGCAAAACCGGCGGCTGCGACCGGCAGTTGCCGGGCTCAGCCGCCGGAGCAGTTGGCAAAAGAGAAGTTGCCGCGCAGGCGGCCCGCACCTACAGGATATGCAACTCGATGCGCCGGTTCAGCTGGCGGTGCGCTTCGCTGTCGTTGGCGGCCAGGGCATGCGTTTCGCCGTAGCCGCGCGAGCGCAGGCGGTTGGCCGAGATGCCGTGCCCCGACAGGTATTCGACCACCGACTGGGCCCGGCGCTGCGACAGCTGCTGGTTCGATTCGGGTGAGCCTACGTTGTCGGTATAGCCCGACACCTCAATCTGGACATCGCGGTACTGGCGCATGAACTCAATCAGCCGGTTGAGCTCGGTGCGCGACTGGGGCTTGAGCTCGTACTGGTTAGTGTCGAAAAACAGGTTGTTCAGTACCACGCTGCGGCCCGAACGCACCGGCTCCAGGTAAATATCCAGGGCCGTGGGGCTGAAAGAGCGCTGGCTGCTGTAGTCGAAGCTCAGGCTTTTCAGCAGGTACTTATCGGCGGCGGCGTACATGGCGTAGTGGTGGCCTTCATTGAGCACCACGGTGTAGTCACCGTACTCGGGGTCGGAGGTCACGAACTGGGTCAGCACGTCGGTGTCCAGGTCGTACAGCTTCACGTCGGCCTTGAGGGGCTTTTTGGTGTTGGCGTCGAACACGCGGCCCTGGGTGTAGGTACTGGTTTCGCGGGCCTTCACGGGCGGCGGCACCGCAAAGCCGAACAGCTCCACCGGGCGCTCGCGGGCCAGGCGGTAGCCGCCGGCCGGCTCCTCGCTGGCCCGGCTGCGCGAGCAAAATCCTTTCTGGTTATCCGACGCAATAAACAGCGAAGCCTCGTTCTCGAACGTGTTGAGCGGGTAGCCCAGGTTGATGGGCGGCGTCCAGGTGCCAGCGGCGGTTTTTTCGCAGCGAAACACGTCGAGCCCGCCCATACCCACGAGGCCATCAGTCACGTAATAAAGCGTGGTGCCGCTGGCGTGGATGAACGGGGCCATGTCCTTACCCGGCGTATTCACAGGCGTGCCCACGTTTTGGGCGGGGCTCCAGTTGCCATCGGGCTGCAGGGTGCTCATGTAAATGTCTTCCTGGCCCTGGCCGCCCCGGCGCGTCGAGGTGAAGTAGAGCGTGCGGCCGTCGGCCGAAAGCGAGGGCTGCGAGTCCCACTCCGTCGAGTTCACGTTCAGGCCCAGGTTGAGGGGGGCGCTCCAGTTGTTGCCGGTGCGGCGCGAGATGTACAGGTCGCAGTTGCCAATGGCCTTGGGCCGGTCGCAGGACGCAAAAACCAGCGTTTTGCCATCGCCCGAAATCGAGCCGGCGCCCTCGTTATAGCTGGAATTGATGGCGGGTGAGATGGGCTGGGGCTCGCCCATGCTGCCGTCCTTGTTCTGGCGGCTCACGTACAGGTCTTCGCCGCTGCTGGCCGCCGGCCGGCCCGTAAACAGCAAGAAGCGGTTGTCGGCGGTGAGGGCAGGGAAATACTGAAACTTAAAGGTATTGAGCGGGGCGGGCAGGCGCACCGGCGCTTCGCCCACCGGGTGCTTCAAGGCTTCGAGCGCAAACTCGCAGGTGAGCAGCTGGCGCTGCGACCGGGCCAGGTTCTTCTGCGTTTTGGGGGCCACCTTCAGCAGCTGCCGGTAAGCGTCGAGGGCCGTCTGGTACTCGCCGTAGCTCAGGGCCAGGTCGCCTACCAACTGATATTCGGAAGCATGCACACCGTCGAGCGGCACTTTGGCCAGGCCGTCGCGGTAAGCGGCCAGGGCACCCCGGTTATCGCCCATGGCTTTCAGCAGCGAGCCTTTCAGCAGGAAGCCGTCGCCAAATGACGGGAATTTCTGGTTGAGCTGCGTGAGCACCTCCACGGCCTTCACGAAATCGCGCTCCTTAACGTGCAGCTGGGCCTTTTCCAGCAGGCCGCGGGCTTTGGTGTTGGTCGGCGTCTGCACCTTGGGAGGAAGCTGGCACCAGGCCGTTTGGGCCGTGGCCAGGCTCAGCCCCCACACCATTCCGAGGCGCACGGCCCCCAACACTGAAAAGCGACGCATAGGGTAATCTACGGAATGTCTAGGTATTTATGAGTCTGTAACGAAACCTGCCAGCGCGGGTGGGCCTTCACGTATTCGACGAGTTCGGGCGTCATCTGCGTGGCGCGGCTCCATTCGGGCTGCAGATACAGGCGGGTAGTGGCGGGCACCAGGGCCGCGTGCTCTTCGGCCCAGGCAAAATCGTGCCGGTTATACACCACCACCTTTAGCTCGTGGGCCGCCGCGAGTACGTCAGGCAAGGGCGCTTTGAATTTCTTGGGCGACAAGCAAATCCAGTCCCAGGAGCCGGAAAGCGGGTGCGCACCCGAAGTTTCGAGCCAGGTGCGGCAACCGGCGGCTTGTAGCGCCGCCGTAAGCAGGTCCAGCTGGTGCATCAGCGGCTCGCCGCCGGTAATAACCACGTCGCGGCCAGGGTACTCCAGCACGGCAGCCACGAGCTGCGCCACGGTCTGGCGGGGGTGCGCGTCGGCGTCCCACGACTCTTTCACGTCGCACCACACGCAGCCCACGTCGCAGCCGCCCAGGCGGATGAAATAGGCGGCCCGGCCGGTATTGTACCCCTCGCCCTGGATGGTATAAAACTGCTCCATAACCGGCAGCATCGTGCCCGATACCGGCGCGGCTGCTTCACCAAAAGATGCAATAATTTCAGAAGAATGTAACGTCACGGGCAAGGATAAAAAAAGGCGTCAGGAAGCGAAGCATCCATAACGCCGTCAACAGGGCAAGGTGTTCCCAGTGCCGGACTTAAAAGTACAGCACCGGGACAGCTTAACCAAATATTCCAAAAAATCAGTTCTGCGGGCGCGGGTATATTTTGCCCGTCGCCGCACTTAGGGTGTTGAGCAGAAGCATGGCAATGGTCATCGGCCCCACGCCGCCCGGCACCGGCGTAATGGCCGAAGCCAGCGGGGCCACCTCGGCAAAGTTCACATCGCCCTTCAGCGTGAAGCCGCTCTTCTTCGAAGCATCGGGCACGCGGGTGGTACCTACGTCGATGACCACCGCGCCGGGCTGCACCATGTCGGCCGTCACGAACTCGGGCCGGCCGATGGCGGCCACCACAATATCGGCCGTCCGGCATATTTCGGCCAGGTTCTCGGTGCGCGAATGGCATAAAGTAACCGTGCAATTGGCCGTATCCAGGTTCTTGGCCAACAAAATGCTAACCGGCGTACCCACGATATTAGACCGCCCGATTACGACGGCGTGCTTGCCGCTGGTTTTGATGCCCTGCCGGCTGAGCAACTCTATGATGCCCGAGGGCGTGGCGGGCAGCAAAGCCGGCAGCCCGGCCACCATGCGGCCGATGTTCATGGGATGAAAACCGTCGACGTCCTTCTCGGGCCGAATAGCCTCAATGACCTTTTCGGCGTCGATATGCCTGGGTAGTGGCAGCTGCACGATGAAGCCATCAATCTCGGGGTCGCGGTTCAGCTCGTCGACTTTGGCCAGTAGCGCGGCCTCCGTAAGGTCGTCTTCGTAGCGCAGCAGCGTGGAGGCGAAGCCCACCCGCTCGCAGGCCAGCACCTTATTGCGCACGTAGGTTTCGGAACCGCCGTCGTGCCCAACGAGGATGGCAGCGAGGTGCGGCACCTTCCGGCCCGCGGCCTTGAGGGCCGCTACTTCAGCGGCGATTTCGACTTTGATATCCTCGGCGGTTTGCTTGCCGTCGATGAGGTTGATTGGGGCCGGCAGATGTTTTTCTTGGTTCATGAGCAATGGAGCATTTGAGACGTACTAATCAATAAATATCTATATTGGCGACGCACAAGCCTTTTTTTTCTTCAACCAACCCCCTTTCCATTTCTATGCAACCCCACTTACTCATCCTTTTAGGCAGCTTCATTAGCGGGCTGTTCGGGCTAATTTTCGGCTTGATTTACCTGGGCATCATCATCGTCATTATTGGCGGCATGTGGAAGCTCTTCGAAAAAGCCGGCAAGCCGGGCTGGGCCAGCCTCATCCCCATCTACAACTTCATTGTAATGATGGAGATAACCGGCAAGCCGATATGGCAGATTGTATTTTTCTTCATTCCATTCGCCAACATTTACCTGGTCATCACGCTGGGCGTAAGCTTCTGCCGCTCGTATGGCAAGTTTGGCATTGGCAACTACCTGTTCTACTTTTTCCTCAGTTTCATTGCCATCCCCGTGTGGGGCTTTTCGGATGAAACCCGCTACCTCGGGCCCAGCGAAGGGCCGGGCTCGATGGCAGGCTCGCCCGCATCCTATCCGGCATCATACTAGCGGCTGGTTGCTGCCAGAGCAAAAAAGGCCGGCTTCCTTACGGGAGCCGGCCTTTTTATTTTTAGTCAATTTTAAGCACTGCCAGGAAAGCTTCCTGCGGAATCTCGACGGAACCCACGGAGCGCATCCGTTTCTTGCCCTCTTTCTGCTTTTCGAGCAGCTTGCGCTTCCGGCTGATGTCGCCGCCGTAGCACTTGGCGATTACGTTTTTGCGCAGGGCCTTCACGGTTTCGCGGGCGATGATTTTCTGGCCGATACTAGCCTGAATGGCGATGTCGAACATCTGACGGGGCAGCAGCTCGCGCAGCTTCTCGCAAAGACGCTTGCCCCACTTGTAGCTCTTGGAGCGGTGCACGATAGCCGACAGGGCATCGACTTTCTCGCCGTTCAGCATCACATCCAGCTTCACCATATCGGCTTCGCGGAAGCCAATCAGCTCGTAGTCAAGCGAAGCGTAGCCCCGGCTGATGGTTTTGAGCTTATCGAAAAAGTCGAACACGATTTCGGACAGCGGCAGCTCGAAGGTCATCTCCACCCGCTCGGAAGTGAGGTAAGACTGGCCCTTGATGATGCCGCGCTTGTCCATGCACAGCGTAATGATGGGCCCCACGTAATCCGAGGCCGTGATAATCTGCGCCTTGATGTAGGGCTCCTCAATGGACTTAATCAGGTTCGGCTCGGGCATTTCGCTCGGCGCGTTGATGGTCAGGAGCTGGTCTTTGGTGCCGGTGGCGTGGAACTGCACGCTCGGCACCGTGGTGATGACCGTCATGTTGAACTCGCGCTCGAGGCGCTCCTGCACGATTTCCATGTGCAGCATGCCCAGGAAGCCGCAGCGGAAGCCGAAGCCCAGGGCCACCGAGGTTTCGGGCTCCCACACCAGCGAAGCGTCGTTGAGCTGCAGCTTCTCCATGCTGGAGCGCAGCTCTTCGTATTCGGTGGTATCGACGGGGTAGATGCCGGCGAACACCATCGGTTTCACGTCGGCGAAGCCCTGGATGGCTTCCGCCGTAGGCCGGCTGACGTGGGTGATGGTGTCACCCACCTTCACTTCGCGGGCTTCTTTGATGCCCGAGATGAGGTAGCCCACGTTGCCGGCGCGCATTTCCTGGCGCGGCTCCTGGTTCAGGCCCAGGATACCGATTTCGTCGGCCCCGTACTCCTTGCCGGTGGCCATGAATTTCACCTTGTCGCCCTTGCGCATCACGCCGTTTTTGATGCGGAACAGGACTTCGATGCCCCGATACGAATTGAAAACGGAGTCGAAAATAAGGGCCTGCAAGGGCGCTTCGGGGTCGCCTTTGGGAGCGGGCACGCGCTCGATGATGGCGTTCAGGATGGCTTCGATGCCGATGCCAGCCTTGCCCGAGGCGTGAATGATATCGGTGGGCTCGCAGCCGATGAGGTCCACGATTTCATCGGTCACTTCCTCCGGCATGGCGTGCGGGAGGTCGATTTTGTTGAGCACGGGGATGATTTCCAGGTCGGCCCCTATGGCGAGGTAGAGGTTGGAAATCGTCTGGGCTTCGATGCCCTGCGAGGCATCCACAATCAGGAGCGCGCCTTCGCAGGCCGCGATGCTGCGGCTTACCTCGTAGCTGAAGTCGACGTGGCCGGGCGTATCAATCAGGTTCAGCGTGTAGATTTCCCCTTTGTAGGGATACTGCATCTGAATGGCGTGGCTCTTGATGGTGATGCCGCGCTCGCGCTCCAGGTCCATGTTGTCGAGCAGCTGGGCCTGCATGTCGCGCTTGGCCACGGTGGAGGTAAACTCCAGGAGGCGGTCGGCCAGGGTGCTTTTCCCATGGTCGATGTGGGCAATGATGCAAAAGTTGCGGATATTCTTCACAGGAGGCGGTTTTTCAGAGGGCGAAGGTACGAACCACGGGGCGCAAAAGCCAGCCGCTGCCCGGTTGCCAGGCGCAGCGGTGGCGGCTGGCATCTGCGTCCAAGTGCTTAGTTTTGCCAATTCCTCCTTATTATCCCTTTCAGCTGCGCCTATGGACCCGGAAACGTCTACGTTATCAACCCAGACGGCCGAGGCCGAAAAAAACAAGTTTCTGATTTCGGCGCTCAACGGCACGGGGCTTTACGTGCTGGCCTACTACCTGGTATGGGGCATTTATGAGGCGGTGAAGGTGCTGATGTCGCGCTACTTTCATTTGCGCGGCCTCTGGAACCCGAGCCGGGTGGTGTACATCCTGAACGACAGCGAGTGGTGGCGCACGGCCGTGGTGGCCGTGTACGGCACGGGGCCGCTGGTATGCCTGCTGCTGGCGCTGGTAGTGTTTCGCTGGTACTGGCGCAGCGAGCGGGCGCGGCGTGGGCAGCGCAAGCTGCTGCTGCTGTGGGTGGCTTTCCAGGCCTGCAACGCGGTATTCGGGGCGTTGCTGGCCGACACGTTCACGCAATCGGGCTCGTGGTACGTGTCCGACTGGCTGTTTCGCCTGGGCAACATCATGAACGTGGCGCTGGCCCTGCTGGCCGGCCTGGCGCAGCTGGGCCTGGGCTACTTCGGGGCCATTGCCTTTTTGCAAGCCCACGATTCCAAAACGGTGATGCGCTACTCGAACCGGCAGAAAATGGTTCTCGGCACGCTCGTTACGCCGTGGGTACTGGGCAGCCTGTTCATCATGCTGCTGAAACAGCCCTACCTGACCATTCAGGAAATCCTGCATCTGGCCATGATGGGGCTGCTGATTACCCCCATGGCGCTGGGCTGCCTGAACGAGGTGTTCGCCGATACCGTGAAGCGGCCGCAGGCCACCCGCATTGCCTGGGGGCTGATTGGGCTGGCGGTGGTACTGGCCGTAGCCTGGCGGCTCGCGCTGAGCCCGCCGGTCGTGTTCGGCTAGCGGGCGTTTCAGGAGAGAAAGCCCCGGCTGGCCGGGGCTTTTTTTATGCCCGGCCGATGGCCCAGGTTGTGAGCTGACTTGTTCCAAAGCAGCTATTTATGCGCTTGCGGTATCCTCGCAAATTGCTCCGGTATCGTCGCAATCGCGGGGCCCGGGCCAACCAGATGCCCCGAAACGAAGTTAATGGCAGCGGGAACGCTGCTTCCCGTACCATCTTTCATACCAATCCATCACCGCACTCATGGGAATTACCCTGCAACAAGCCCAAGCCGCCATTCAGGCCGCTCACCAGAAAAGCCTCGAAATGGGCGTTAAAATGAACATCGCCGTGGTCGATGCCGGGGCCAACCTCACGGCCTTCATCCGCATGGACGACGCCTGGCTGGGCTCGCTCGACATCTCCATCAAGAAGGCCAAAACGGCTCGCTTCTTCGATATGCCCACGGGCGCGATTGGCGGACTCTCGCAGCCCGGCGGCTCGCTTTTCGGCATCGAGCACTCCAATGCGGGCCTCATCACCTTCCCCGGCGGCTTGCCCATTAAGGATGCGGCCGGCCGCGTTATCGGGGCCATTGGCGTATCGGGCGATTCCGTCGAGAACGACCATACCGTGGCCGAGGCTGGCATGAAAGCCATCGAGAACCAATAGCCGCTGCCCTTCGGCGCGCGGCTTTTTTTCCATCCTTAATCCCTGAATCCAATGGCCAGCAACAGAGGTGTAGTGTATCTGAGCCCCGGCAAAGTCGAGGTCCAAAGCATTGATTTTCCCGAATTGAAGAATCCCAAGGGCAAGAAAATTGTCCACGGCGTGATTCTGAAAGTGGTTTCGACCAACATCTGCGGCTCCGACCAGCACATGGTGCGCGGCCGCACCACGGCCCCCGCCGGACTGGTGCTGGGCCACGAGATTACGGGCGAGGTGATTGAGGCCGGGGCCGACGTGGAGTTCCTGAAAAAGGGCGACCTCGTGTCGGTACCGTTCAACGTGGCCTGTGGCCGCTGCCGCACCTGCAAGGAAATGAAAACCGGCATCTGCCTGACCGTGAACGAGGGCCGCGCCGGCGGCGCCTACGGCTACGTGGACATGGGCGGCTGGGTGGGTGGCCAGGCCGAGTACGTGATGGTGCCTTATGCTGATTTCAACCTGCTGAAGTTCCCAAACAAGGACCAGGCAATGGAGAAAATCCGCGACCTGACCATGCTGAGCGACATTTTCCCGACCGGTTTCCACGGGGCCGTGAAGGCCGGCGTGGGGCCGGGCACCACGGTGTACGTGGCCGGCGCGGGGCCCGTGGGCCTGGCGGCAGCCGCTTCGGCGCAGCTACTGGGCGCGGCCGTGGTGATTGTGGGCGACATGAACAAGGCGCGCCTGGCGCACGCCCGCTCCTTCGGCTGCGAAACGGTGGACCTGAACGAGGACGCCAGCCTGGCCGACCAGATTGCCCACATCCTGGGCGTGCCCGAGATTGACTGCGCCATCGACTGCGTAGGCTTTGAGGCCAGCGGCCACGGCACCCAGGCCAAAACCGAGGTGCCCGCCGCCGTGCTCAACTCCCTCATGGAAATCACGCGGGCGGGTGGCTCCATCGGCATTCCCGGCCTGTACGTGACCGACGACCCCGGCGCGACGGACCAGGCCGCCAAAACCGGCAACCTGTCCATCCGCTTCGGTTTAGGCTGGGCCAAGAGCCACTCCTTCCACACCGGCCAAACGCCCGTGATGAGCTACAACCGCCAGCTCATGCAGGCCATTCTCTACGACAAAGTGCAGATTGCCAAAGCCGTGAACGTGGAAATCATCAGCCTCGACGACGCCCCTAAAGGCTACGCCGAGTTCGACAAAGGTGTGGCCCGGAAGTTTGTGATTAACCCGCACAACCTGATTCCGGACGTGAAACCGAAAGCCCAAAAGAAGGAAACGGCCGACGCTTAGGCATCGGCCGAATCTAACGCAACAGCCGGGCTGCCAATGAGGCGGCCCGGCTGTTTGGCGTTTCTGAGGCAGTACTCAAAACTTTACACAACTGCCCCGCCGGGGCGTTTCTCGTACCTTCGCGCACGATTTCACCATTATGGTCGCGGACTACAAAGTCCGCGCTACTTCTCTGATATGCACCCCGCTCCCACCGCGCCCTACAAACCGAAGAACCACGTTCGCATCGTCACCGCCGCCGCTTTGTTCGACGGGCACGATGCGGCCATCAACATTATGCGCCGCATCATTCAGAGCAGCGGCGCGGAAGTGATTCACCTCGGCCACAACCGCTCGGCCCAGGAAATCGTGGATTGCGCCATTCAGGAAGATGCGCAGGCCATTGCCATTACCAGCTACCAGGGTGGACACAATGAATACTTTAAGTACATTTTCGACCTGCTGAAGGAGCGCGGCGCGGGCCACATCAAAATATTCGGCGGCGGCGGCGGCGTGATTCTGCCCACGGAAATCGCGGAGCTGCAGGGCTACGGCATTACCCGCATCTACTCGCCCGATGATGGCCGGGCGATGGGCCTGCAAGGGATGATTAACAACCTGCTGGAGCAAGCCGACTTCCCCACCGGCCAGAACCTGAACGGCGAAGCCGGCCACGTGAAGGAGAAGGATGCCCGCAGCATCGGCCGCCTGATTTCGGCCGCCGAGAACTTCCCCGAGGAGTTTGAGCGGGTGAAGTCGCAGCTGGTTTCCGATTTTCAGTTGGAAGAGAAAAGTCAGAACCAGGCACTAGGCACCAGGCACCAGGCACCAATCTTAGGTATCACCGGCACGGGCGGCGCGGGCAAATCCAGCCTTGTCGATGAGCTGGTGCGGCGGTTTTTGATGGACTTCCCCGACAAGACCATTGCCATTATCTCCGTCGACCCCAGCAAGCGCAAAACCGGCGGGGCCCTGCTCGGCGACCGGATTCGGATGAATGCCATCAACTCGCCACGGGTGTACATGCGCAGCCTGGCTACCCGCCAGAGCAACCTCGCGCTGTCGCGCTACGTGCAGGACGCGGTGGACGTAGTGAAGGCCGCTAATTACGATTTGATTATCCTCGAAACCAGCGGCATCGGGCAGTCCGACACCGAAATTATCGAGCACTCCGACGCCAGCCTGTATGTGATGACGCCCGAGTATGGCGCGGCCACGCAGCTGGAAAAAATCGACATGCTCGATTTTGCCGATGTGATTGCGCTGAACAAGTTTGACAAGCGCGGGGCGCTGGATGCGCTGCGCGACGTGCGCAAGCAGTACCAGCGCAACCACAACCTCTGGGACTCGCCTACGGACACGATGCCGGTGTTCGGCACGATAGCATCCCAGTTCAACGACCCCGGCATGAACCGCCTGTACCGGGCGGTGCTGAAGATGCTGGAAACCAAAACCGGGGCCACGTTCGCCTCGCACCTGGAAACCAGCGGCGAAGACTCGGAGAAAATTTACATTATCCCGCCGCACCGCACCCGCTACCTATCCGAGATTGCCGAAAGCAACCGCGCCTACGACCAGCGCGTGCGCGAGCAGGCCAACATTGCCGAGGTAGCCGGCGCGTTTGCCAAGCTGGAAGAGCACTACCGCGCCGAGAAAAAAGCCGACGACAGCACGGGCACCGTGGAGGAGTTCGGCAAGAACAAGCAAACCCAGCTGCGCCGGCTCGATGCCGACAGCCAGGCCATTCTGGAAAACTGGGAAAGCACCCTGCAGAACTACCGCAACCCGGAGTACGTGTACTCGGTGCGCGGCAAAGAAATTCGGGTGCAGACGCATACTAAGTCGCTGTCGGGCAATATGATTCCGAAAGTTTCGGTGCCGCGCTACACCGGCTGGGGCGACCGGCTGCGCTGGGCCATGCAGGAGAACTTCCCCGGCGAATTCCCCTACACGGCGGGCGTGTTCCCCTTCAAGCGCGAGGGCGAGGACCCGACCCGCATGTTTGCCGGCGAGGGCGGGCCGGAGCGGACCAACCGACGCTTCCACTACGTGAGCATGGGCCTGCCCGCCAAGCGCCTGAGCACGGCCTTCGACTCGGTGACGCTGTACGGCGAGGACCCCGATTTGCGGCCCGATATCTATGGTAAAATTGGTAACGCCGGCGTGAGCATCGCCTGCCTCGACGATGCCAAGAAGCTGTATTCGGGTTTCAACCTGGCCAACCCCAGCACGTCGGTTTCAATGACGATAAACGGCCCGGCGGCCACGCTGGCCGCGTTTTTCATGAACGCGGCCATCGACCAGCAGTGCGAGCTGTACATAAAGGAGCACGAGCTGACGGCGGAAGTCGATGCTAAAGTCGACCAGATTTACGCGGCTAAAAACCAGCCACGCCCCCGCTACCAGGGCGAGCTGCCGGCCGGCAACGACGGCCTGGGCCTGCTGCTGCTCGGCGTGACGGGCGAAGACGTGCTGCCCGCCGACGTGTACGCTGCCATCAAGGCCAAAACCCTGACGCAGGTGCGCGGCACCGTGCAGGCCGACATTCTCAAGGAAGACCAGGCCCAGAACACCTGCATTTTCAGCACCGAATTCGCCCTGCGCCTGATGGGCGACGTGCAGGAGTATTTCATCACCGAGAAGGTGCGGAATTTCTACTCCGTTTCGATTTCGGGCTACCACATTGCCGAAGCCGGGGCCAACCCCATCACCCAACTGGCCCTCACGCTGAGCAACGGCTTTACGTTCGTGGAATACTACGTGAGCCGGGGC
>JANNDE010000014.1:0-1931 GCA_031387395.1 Hymenobacter sp. | reverse complement strand
CCGGCACGGCCGGCAGCTATGCCATCGGCAGCTGCCACGCCAGCACCAGCTCGTCGGAGGTCGGCAAGGTACTACTGGGTAAAAACACGGGTAACATTCAGGCCGAGAACTTTATCTTCGGCGACCCCTGCGGCGGCACGCGGAAGCGGCTGGCCGTCACGGCTACTTACGCGTCGGCTCCGGCTACGCTCACCTACACCTGCGCCAACGTGGGCAGTAATCCCGTCACGCTCACCGTGACCGACAACGTGGGGAATACCAGCTCGGCTCCGGCCACCGTCACGGTGAGCGTACCGCCTACCCCCACCACCACCTGGAACGGCAGCAGCAGCACCGACTGGACCAGCTGCGCCAACTGGAGCTACGGCAAAGTGCCCGACGCGGCCACCAGCGTCATTATCCCCACCGGCCAGACCCGCTACCCCGTGCTGGTGGCCGGCACCTACCCCGTGCTGAACCTGACCATCAACAGCGGCGGCAGCCTTACGGAGGGCAGCGGGGCCACCCTGCAACTCAACGGCAACTTCACCAACAACGGTACACCCACGTTCAACAACGGCAGCCTGGTGGCCTTCGTGGGCAGCGCCGCCGTGCAAACGGTGAGCAACGGCGCGGGCTTCGTGGCCATCACGGTGAACAAGGCCAGCGGCACCGTGCAGCTGGCTCGGAACCTGCTTATCAGCTCGGCCCTGACCCTAACCAGTGGCACGCTCACTACCGGCAGCCAACAGGTGAGCCTGGCCCCCGCCGCGACCATCAGCGAGAGCGAAACCAGCTATGTCATCGGTAAAGTGGCTCTGACCCGCCCGCTGGCCGCCGGCACGGCCGAGTCCTTCAACGGCTTGGGCCTGACCCTGACGCCGGCCGCCGGTTCGGTGGCCCCCGGCAGCACCGTGGTTACGCGCACCACCGGCACGGCTCTGACCGGGGCCGGCACGAGCCAGAGCATCCTGCGCAACTTCGACATCGTGCCCACCGTGAACACGGGCCTGAACGTGACGCTGGCCTTCAACTACTTCCTTCACGAGCTCAACACCATTCCGGAGGCCAAGCTGGCGATGTTCAAGTCGGTGAGCGGCAGCACCCCCTGGATTCCGCAGCGCGGCACCACGGCGGGCCCGAACACAGTGACCAAAACCGGCATTACCGATTTTTCGCGCTGGACGCTGGGCACCACGGCCAACCCGCTGCCGGTCGAGCTGGCCACCTTCATGGTTACGGCCGAAGGCCCGACCGCCGTGCGCCTGACATGGGCTACGGCCTCAGAGAAAAACAGCGCTGCTTTTGAGGTTGAGCGCAGCACTGATGGCACTGGCTTCGCGCGCCTCGGCACGGTGCCCGCCGTCGGCACCAGCACGTCTCCGCGCAGCTACGGCTTCGTGGACGCCAAGCTACCCGGCGTAGCCCAACTCTACTACCGCCTGCGACAGGTCGACACCGACGGCAGCTCCAGCTACTCGTCGGTACAGGTGGTGACGCGGCCGGGCGCGGCCGCTGGCCTGGCTCTGTATCCCAACCCGGCTACTACCCATACTACACTCACCGGCGCGCTGCCGGGGGCTATGGTCACGGTGTATGACGCGCTGGGCCGCCCCGTGGTTTCGGCCCTGGCTGATGCTACGGGCAAGGCCTCGCTGGCCCTGCCGGCCGCCCTGCCCATGGGCGTGTACCTGTTGCGCAACGGCAGCCAAGCCCTGCGCCTGACCGTGGAGTAGCCGAACACCGCGCCATAGCTAAAATAGCACGCATTAAAAAGGGAGGGAGTAGCATCCTGCCCCGCAAAGGCAGGGTGTTGTGAAATAAATATGGAAACCCTCCTACTCATAAGCTATACCCATCACGAAGTGGATTGTGAAAATCGGCCGGCTGGTGTAGAGACGCGACCCATCACGTTTCGTAACGATGCCTGAACGAAGCGAACGGGGTAGAGA
>JANNDE010000010.1:0-10824 GCA_031387395.1 Hymenobacter sp. | reverse complement strand
ATAAAGCCCCAGCGGGGCGACATTCGTCAGATGGATGCTAACGAGTGTCGCCCTCCGGGTAGGACCCCGCTGGGGCTTTATTCTTGTTTATCAATTATTTACTACCGGTATGTCGCCCCGCTGGGGCTTAAATTGCGTAAGTCCTAAAGCAACATCTTACTACATGTTACTAACTGATGTTACGCAGCTTAGTGAAGATGGCGCAGGGTCGTACCCGGCACGGCCCCGCGCCATCTTCATCAAGCTGTGTAACATCAATTACTAATGTCCTGCTACTTAGAAGACCCAAGAGGAAAACCCCGCGAAACCTCTTTTAATCTCGCGCAAGCTTGTGCTCATTTTTCGCGCCGCCGGGTGCCCAGCAGCAGCAGCACCAGCAGCAGGAAACCGGTGGCGCCCAGGCTCCACCACGTTATTTCGGGCACGCCCCGGCGGTAGGGCATGGCGGGCGAATACCGGCCCAGCAGCGACAGGCCCGAGAAGAGCAGCCCGCCCACGCACAGCAGCGCCAGAATGGTGCGGCTCACGAGCTGGTCGGCTTTGCGCAGCAGGGTCTGGTAGCCCACCAACTCAAACTTCAGCCGCAACTCGCCTTTGCTGATTTTGCGCACAATCTGGCGCACGTCGGCGGGCAGAGTTTGCAGCAGGGCCAGCAGCTGCGTACCGGTGTATTCGGCCTCCGTCAGCAGGTTTTCGCGCGAGTACTGCTCGCGGATAATCTTGGCACCGTAGGGGGCCACGAATTCAAACGTGTTGAAATTGGGGTGCAGCACCTTGCCGATGCCTTCCAGAATAACCAGCGCCCGCAGAATGAGAAAAACCGCACCCGGCACCTGCAATTTGTAGTTATAAATGATGCCCTGGAGCGCGTCGGCCAGGTCGCTCATGCTCATCTCCTGCACGTCGAGCATGGCGAAGTCCTCAATCAGCTGGCTGAGGTCCGACTCGAAGGCCCGCATATCCGGAATTTCGGCCGTGAGGGCCAGCCGTCGGAAATTCAGGGCCATACTCCGCGCATCCTGCCGCGCCATGCCGATGAACACGCCCGCAAACGCATATTTCTGCTGTTTGGTGAGGCGGCCCACCATCCCAAAGTCGATGAGCACGATGGAGCCATCGGGCCGCACCAGCACGTTGCCCGGGTGCGGGTCGGCGTGGAAGACGCCGAACTCAAAAATCTGGGTCAGGTAGATGTCCATGCCGTTTTCGGCCACCGTAGCCGGGTCCAGCTCCCACTCCTGTAATTGGGGCTTGTCGGTAATCTTGCAGCCGCTCACGAACTCAATCACCAGAATGCGCTCGGTGCTCAGCTCACGGTAGGGCTTGGGCACGTAGAATGAGGTGTAGTCCTCGTAGAGCTTGCGAAACTGCTCCATCGAGCGGGCCTCGGCGGTGTAGTCGAGCTCCTTGCTCATGCTACGCTCGAAAGCATCCACGATATCCTGCGGGTTGGCCAGGCCCTGCTTTTGCAGGAAGCCGGCCGTGAGGCGCACCAGCTCGTGCAGCAGCGCCAGGTCGGAGCGCACCTTGTCGCGCACGCCGGGGCGCTGCACCTTCACCACCACTTCCTCGCCCGTCAACAGCCGCGCTTTATGCACCTGGCCGATACTGGCCGAGCCCAGCGGCACGTCGTCGAACTCACTGAACACTTCCAAAATCGGCCGGCCCAGCTCTCCCTCGATAATCTGGCGGGCCACCACCACGTCGAAGGGCGGCACGTTGCTCTGCAGCTTCTCAAACTCGTCAATCAGCGCCTGGGGCAGCAGGTCGGCCCGGTTGCTCATGGCCTGGGCCAGCTTGATAAACGTCGGGCCCAGCTCCTCGATAATCAGGCGCACCCGCTCCCAGCGCGTGGTTTCGAATACCTGGCGGTCGGCGCGCTGCCAGCTCAGGCGGCGGGCCTGGCTCACCAGCCGGCGCAGCGGCGTAGTCGTCACCACATCCTCGAAGCCGTAGCGCAGCAACACCTCGGCCACCTGCCGAATGCGGGACAGATTAGAAATCGTATTTTTAAACATCAACCGCCGATTTACGCAGATTTAACTGATTTCGCAGATTCCGCCCGTTTGGCCAGCCCGCTCCGCCCCTTCCCAGCCCCGGCTTCAACGCTAAAAAACCCCGTTCGCGCCAAGCAAACGGGGTTTTTTAGCGTTGAATCAGAAACTACGAGTTGCTCTCGCCGCTGGTCGAAGCGGGAGCTGCCGAGGCCACAGGTTTCGCGGCGGGCTTGGCCGCAGCCTTTGCGGCGGGCTTGGCGGCGGGCTTAGCAGCCGTAGCGGCGGGCTTGACGGCCGATTTGGCGGCCCCCGCCATGGCGGCAGTCGATTTCTGGGCGGTGCCGGCGGCGGCGCTCACGCGGTCGGCCACGGTTTTCACGGCACCGGCGGCGCGGCTGGCGGCCTGGTTGGCGGTGCTGCGGGCGGCACTTACCACGCCCGAGACTTTGGCAGCGGGCTTAGCGGCCGTTTTCGCGGCGGGCTTCTTCGCGCCGCCTTTGCCTTTGGCGGGCTTGTCGTCGCCAAAGCCCACGGTGCTTTTGGCGCGCTCCACAATGCCCTGGAACTGCTTTTCGAGCTCGGCGCGCTTGGTTTCGCCGCTTTTCATCAGCTCGTCCACGATTTTCTTACCCTCATCCTGGGTCATCTTATTGTCTTTCACCAGCTTGTCGATGGTGCTCTGAAACGACTTGCTGCCCTGGGCAATGTAGCCGACGCCAGCATTTACGAACTTCTTAAATAAATCTTCCATGATGCCGAAACAGTTTTTGGTGAAGGTGAAGAAGGGAATTTACTGATTTAAAGCCGTTTGACAACCAAAAGTAGTATGCAAGCCGACTAATTATACTGCAAACCTACAAAGACCCGACAACATATTTGGGCCGTGCCCATCGGATTTTTCCAAAAGTGGCCGAAAATCATCAAAAAGAGAATTTATTTTTTCGATTTCGTACATATTGCGCTTTTACAATACCGGCGCGCAACCGGTTCAATCCCAGCCTACGCGGCCCGGCGGCGAACTGCGGCGCGGCGCGGCACCACCGGCAGCCGCACGGGAACAGCTCCCTGCGCAGCCCAGATATCACCCAAAAACCCGGCTACCTGGTCGAGGGCCTGGCGGGCTTCCGGCACCACGCGCCAGAACAAGTGCCACCAGTGCACCAGCCCCTCGAAGGGCTGCACTACCACGGGCACCCCGGCGGCGCGGGCCTTGTCGGCAAAGCGCAGCACGTCGTCGTAGAGCATTTCGGCCGTCGAAATCTGGATGAGCAGCGGCGGCAGGCCGTGCAAATCGGCCTGCGCGGGCGAGAGCAGTGGGTGCGAAAGCGGGGTTTTGTGGGCGTAGAGCGGGCCCCAGGTACGCATCTGCAGGGCTTCGAGCAGCAGGCTTTCTTCGCGGGCCACGCGGCGCAGGGCGGCGGTGGGCAGGTTCAGGTCAGTCCAGGGCGAGAGGCCGATGCCGGCGGCGGGCAGGGCCTCGCCGGCATCGCGCAGGGCCAGCAACAGGGCCAGCGCCAGGCCGCCGCCGGCCGAGTCGCCGCCCACCACGATGTCGCGCGGCTGGTGGCCCTGGCGCAGCAGCCAGCGGTAGGCCCGCCGGGCATCGTCGAGGGCGGCCGGGAACGGGTGGTCGGGGGCCTTGCGGTAGTTGATGGTGAGCACGTTGAGGCCCGTGCGCTGGGCCAGGCTGCCCACCAGGCTGCGATGGGTGTTCAGCGAGCCCAGCACGTAGCCGCCGCCGTGCAGGTAAAGCAGCACCCGCGTAGGGTGCGCGGCACGGGGCCGTAGCCACTCGGCCTCCAGGCTGTTATCGAGCTCAAAACTCTCCAGATTCACCTTCCAGGGCATAAACTGAAAGAGCGCACCCGCCTCCATGGCCAGCCGGATGGCGCCCACGCTGGGCTTGTGCCGGGCCAGCGGCACCGCCGCCGCGACGAGAAACTGCTTGAGCAGCAGGTGTTGGAACGAGGGCATGTGGGTGGGATTTGAGAGAAGGGTATGACGTGCTTTTTTGTTTCGGATTACGTTCTTACTGGCTGCGGTAGGCCTGCTGCTCATGCCCCAGCTTGTTGCCTTTGTAGCCTTTCATAGCCAGCGGAATCCAACCTAGCAACGGGATGAAATAGGCCAGGGTTATGGGGTTGCGCCAGAGCATGCGCAGCCAGGCCCCGGGCTTGTCGAGCTGCATGCGAAAGTTGCGGCGACCCTCGTGCACGTAGAGACGCTCGAACTCGGTGAACATGGCCGGCCAGGCGAAGGGCAGGAAGAACGGGAAGAAGCGCCAGTTCTCCCTGATGCGCTGCCAAAGCTCGCCCCAGCGGTAGGGTTTCTGGCCGTGGGCAAGCACGGCGGCGTCCATCTCGGCCTGCATGCGCTGGCGCACCTGCTCGCTCAGGGCCAGGTATTCCTCGCGGCTCAGCTCATCCACGTTTTTGGTGGTGAGGTCGGACGGGCGGATGCGGCTGCCCATCACGAAGGTGAGCTTGGCCGGAAAAGCCAGGTAAAAGGCCCAGGGCTGAATAATAACCAGCACCAGCAGCAGCGTGAGGGGCAGAAACGGAATGCCGATTTTCTTGGTTAGCCGATTGATGGGCTCGAAGCTGTAGGCGTAGGGGTTGAGGTACTCGGCGTTGATGGTGTAGAACGGGATGATGTCGGTGCCGTGCTGCAGGCTGAGGCGCACCATGCTGGTGGCCAGGCGCTGGAACTCGTACTTGCGGTTGAACCCCTTGCCGATGCCGGGCACGCCCTCGGGGTACAGCATCAGGTTGTGGTCCTGGTAGTACATCATGGTTTCGAAATTCAGCGTCGTGGCATCCACGGAGCCGCACTTCTTCCAGAAATCCCGCACCAGGTACGGGTTCATGAGGGCGGTTTGGGAGAGCAGCGGGGCTGAGAGCGGACGCGGCAGGTCGCTGATTTCGCCATTCTTGGCCAGCAGGTGCCGCCACAGGTGCGAGAGGGCCACAATGGCATCCCAGGGAAAGGCCATGCCCGAGTGGTTGCTGGCAAAAATCAGCGGCCGGTCGGGGTTGTTACGCTGCGGAAAGTTCTCGAAGCCCACCAGCTCGGAGCGGAACCACACGCGGTCGAGCAGCTGCAGGATGTTTTCATCCAGCGTCTGGGTGAATTCCTCCCGGAAATAGTCGTCGTAAATGTGCTGGTTGGCCTCAATGGCGGGCGGAGGCAGCGAAGAAGCAGTAGTAGCAGGCATCGTGGGAATTTGCGGGAATTTGCGACGGGCGAGGGAGGCAATATAGGCGAATTTCTTTCGTTGCGCGCAATTGTTTGGGCACCGGTTGCCGCCGCGGGCGCAGAAGAGCCCGCAGCAGCCCGCAGCGTACGGACGCCCCTATCCCCGGCTGCCGAAAATAGCGCTGCCCACCCGCACCAGCGTGCTGCCCTCGGATACGGCCAGCGCGTAGTCGCCGCTCATGCCCATCGAGATATCGCAAAAAGCCGGCGACTCGGCGAAGTAGGCTTCCTTAAGGTGGTCGAAGTAGCCGTGCAGGCGCTGAAACTCGCCGCGCAGCTGGTCGCGGTCGGCGGTGAAAGTGGCCACGCCCATCACGCCGGTGAGGCGCACGTGCGACAGGTTCGGGAAGTCGGGCGCGTTGAGGATTTCCTCGGCTTCGGCCAGCGAAAGGCCCGATTTGGTTTCCTCCTGCGCGATGTGAAACTGCAGCAGGCCGTTGATAACCCGGCGGTGGGCAGCGGCGTGCTTGTTGATTTCGCGCAGCAGTTTCAGGCTGTCGATGCTCTGGATGGTGTGCACGAAGGGGGCCAGCAGCTTCACCTTGTTGGTCTGGAGCTGGCCGATGAGGTGCCACTCCACATCGGCGGGCAGCTGGGGCTGCTTGGCGGCCATTTCCTGCGGCCGGTTCTCGCCGAAGCAACGGGCCCCGGCCTCATACGCCTCCCGCAGCCGCTCGACGGGGTGGGTTTTGGTGACGACGCACAGGCGGGCGGCCGTGCCGGCCAGCTCGGCATTGAGGCGGTGGATGTTCTCGGCGATGGACATGGGTTTTATTTTTGAACGAGCTTGAACAGAACGTCATGCAGAGCGCAGCGGAGCATGACGTTCTGTTATCTATTAACCTCTAACACGAAACCCCGCTAGTCTTCCAGCGGGTTGCTCACAAAAGTGTTTTTCAGCAGCAGCCACAGCAGCCACAGGCCAATGCTGAGCCAGAGGTAGGGCCGGTAAAGGTCGGTGATGTTGCGGTAGCGGTACTGCTTGATTTCGGATTTTTCGAGACGGTTAATCTGGGCGAAAACCGTGCGCAGCGCGCCCGTGTCGGTGGCCCGGAAAAAGCGGCCGTCGGCGGCGGCGGCCAGCTCGCGCATGGTGGTTTCGTCGAGGCGGGTGCTCACGTAGCGGGTGCGGCCCAGCGAATCCTGGCCGTAGGGCACGAAACCGTCCTTGCCCAGCCCGATGGTGTAGAGCCGAATATTGAAGGCGTGGGCCAGCTGGGCGGCCAGCAGCGGGTCGAGGCTGCCGGCGTTACTCTCGCCGTCCGAGAGCAGGATGCACACCCGCGAGCGGGCCGTGGACTCGCGCAAGCGGTTCACGGCCACCCCCAGGGCCGTGCCGATGGCCGTGCCGTCTGCCGCAATCAGGCCCGGGCGCAGACTGGCGAGGTCTTCGCGCAGCAGGTCGTAGTCGGTGGTGAGGGGCGCGAGCGAATAGGCTTCGCCGGCGAAAGCCACCAGTCCGAGGCGGTCGCCCACGCGGGAGTTCACGAAATTGGTGGCCAGCTTCTTGGCCGCTTCGAGGCGGGTGGGGCGCAGGTCCTGGATTTCCATTGAGCCCGAAATATCGAGGGCCAGCACGATATCGATGCCCTGCCCCGACTGCTCCACGCGCTCGTCGGTGCGCTGCGGGCGGGCCAGGGCAATGATGCCGAAGCCCAGCGCCAGGGCCAGCACCACGGCGGGCACGAAGCGCAGGGCGGCCATCCAGTCGCGCGGGGCGGGGCCGGGCGCCAGCGCCACGGCTACCTGCGCCCGCCGGCGGGCCAGCAGCCCGCGCAGCGCAAACAGCAGTGGCACGGCCGCCAGCAGCAGCAGCAGGCGCGGCTGCTGCCACTGGTAGCCGGCCAGCGTAGTGTAGCGCAGAAGGTTGAAAAAGTCGTTCAAGCGGGGGCGAAAGTAGCGCTGTAGCGTGGACTCTGTGCGTCCGCGCCCGTGCGGGAGCCGTGGAATGGGCGCGGACTCGCAGCGTCCGCGCGACAGCCCTACCCCTGCACCGAGGCGTAGCGGCGCTCGGCAAAGCCGCGCAGGCGCTGGAAAGCACGGTCGACTTCCTCGGCCCCTTCGGTTTGCAGGTTGCCGTAGATGACGCGGTCGGTAGTGCTCAGGGCCTGGCGCACGTCGGCGTCGTTTTCGAAGTAGGCCACGATTTCGCGGGTCGTGAACGAGTTGAGGGCGCTGTTTTCGAGGCCGGCGAGGTAGTTTTTCCAGAGCACCACGGCTCGCTCCACGTTGGTAGCCGAGCGCGAAAGCTCGAACCGCTCGACGTGCCGCGCGAACTGAGCCAGGAAGTAGCCGTGGTTTTTACGCTGCTTGTAGGCCCGGTAGCGCCGCCCCAGCCGCCGCCGGAACAGGGCCGCCCCGCCCGCCAGAAGCGCCAGCCCGGCCAGCGCCCCCGCCAGCCAATAGGGGTAGTTGAAGGCCGGTGGCACGGCGGCGAGCGTCAGGTTCTGGCGCAGCGCGGGCAGCCCGGCGGTGCCCGGCGGCAGGGGCGCGGCCGTGCGGCGCAGGCGCACGCGGCTGGGCGGTGGGGCCACGCTCAGGGTGTCGGGGCCTTGCAGCACGGCCACGGGCAGAGCCAGGGTTTGCACCGAATCGAGCCGGAAGGTGCGCAGGTGGTACACGGCCCGGTCGAGGCTGATGCCGCGCCGGGTGCGGGTGGGGTAAAACGTCTTGCCCGCGTACTCAAACGGCGCAAACCCGGCCAGCGAATCCGGAAACACTACTTCCAGCGCGGGGTCGTGGGCGTAGCGCAGCTCGTAGTCGAGGGGCTCGCCCACGCGCACGGTGGGTTTCAGAAAGCCCCCTTGGGGCAGCGGGAGCGGCGCTTGGGCGGGCGGCGTTTGGGCGGCGACGCTCAGCCGTGCAAATGCAAGCACTAACAGGACCGTCATGCTGAGCGTAATTGAGGCATCTGTACCCCGCACCACCATCCAATCGACAGGTTTAGTGCCGCAGTAGAGATGCTTCGACAAGCTCAGCATGACGTGCTGGATAGTTCTTGTGATGCGCTTATTACCCACGGCGGCCCGACTGCTGGCGGTGGCGAAACAGATTCACGAGCTGGGGTACGAAGTCGCCCTCGGTGCTCAGGGCCAGGAAACCGGTGCGGGTGCGGCGGCACAGGTTCACGAGCTCAGCCTCGTGGCGGTCGGCGGCGGCCTCAATATTGGCCCGGAAAGCGGCGGCCGAGGTGTTCACCCAACGCACCTGGCCGGTTTCGGCATCGCGCAGGGGCACAATGCCCAGGGCCGGGAAGCGGCGCTCGCGCGGGGCCAGCAGCTGCACCACAATCAGGTCGTGGCGCTGGGCCAGCATGGTGAGTTCGCGCGCATAGCTGCCGTCGATGAAGTCGGATACCAATACCACCAGCGTGCGGCGCTTCAGCAGCCCCAGCGCCTGCTGGATGCCGGCGGCCACGCCCGTGCGGCCCGACACCGGCACCAGGCCAAACAGCCGGTTTATCAGCGCGTAGGCGGCGCGGGGGCCTTTGCCGGGCGGCAGGTACAGCTCCTGCTGGTCGCTGAACGCCAGCAGGCCCAGCGCCGAGCCCTGCCGGGCGGCCGACAGGGCCAGCAGCCCGGCAATATCGCGGGCCACGTCGAGCTTGCGGCGCTGGCCGTCGCCCACGTCGAGCGAGGCGCTCACGTCGAGCAGCACCAGTACCTGCTGCTCCTTTTCCTCCTTATAAGTTTTCACGAAGGTGCCGTGGCCCTTGCTACTCACGGCCCAGTCGATGGCGCGCACCTCGTCGCCGTACTGATACAGGCGCACGTCGTCAAATTCGAGACCCGTGCCTTTGAACACGGAGTGAAAGTCGCCCTGCAGCTGGGCCTCCACCGCCTTGCGAATGCGGATTTCGAGGTGGCGCAGGCGGCGCACCAGGTCGGTAAGGGCCGAAGGAACAGAG
This sequence comes from Hymenobacter sp., assembly GCA_031387395.1. Taxonomy (GTDB): domain Bacteria; phylum Bacteroidota; class Bacteroidia; order Cytophagales; family Hymenobacteraceae; genus Hymenobacter. The sequence goes on along the minus strand of JANNDE010000010.1, from coordinate 1,665 downwards.
GGATTCACGATGGAGTTGAGGGTTAGCGCGGTTTCGGGGTTGACATACGCGTTACGGTTGAATTAAAAACGATAAATTAAGTAAGTAGTCGGAATTAAGTAGTCAGTATTCAGATGATAAAAGTTTGGCTATGAACGTATTAAACGACGCATAACTACTGATTACTTATGACTGAGTACTTAGAATTTACAAGTCAACGCTTTGGGCATTTTTGATTTGTCATTTTTAATTCTATTTAGTAGCCCGGAAACCGCTTTAGGAGTTGGGAATTGAGGATGAAGGGCGTAGCGGCAGCAGCTCCTAACTCCTGAATGGCGAAGCTACGGCGGGCGTTTAACTTTGCCGTGTGAAATTATTCTGCCGCCGCGCCCTGGCCCTACCGGGTATGCCCCCGCTCCTATTCGCCCTGTTGCTGACGTTGCCTGCCTGCCAGCGCCCCGAAGAAGCCATTCCGCCCGCCGACCTGCTTCCGAAAGAGCGCATGGTGCCCCTGCTGGCCGACTTGCAGCAGCTCGAAGCCCAGGTCGAAGACAGCCGGCTCTCGCCCGATTCGGCCCGCGCCCTGTTCCTGGCCGAACAGAAAAACATGCTCTGGAAACGTCAGACCACCGATTCGGCTTTGCAACGCAGCTACCGCTACTACGGCGCGCACGGCAAAGACCTGCCCGAAATGTACCAGTCCGTCATCGATACGCTGAAGAAGCGGCAGCAGAAGTTTGCCCCACGGCCCGCGTGGCCGGCAGCAGCACCGCACGAGTAGCTGGCCATGGTTAATGATGAATGACGAATGACGAATGGTTAACGATTAACGGTGGGTTCATCATTAACCATTCGTCATTCATCATTATAAAACCCTACCCGTCATACAAGCCGCTGGCCGTTGGGCACGGGGCTGGCCACGGCGGCCAGCACAATGTGGCCCCCGGCATCGGCGAAGCCCGTAACGAGCACTTCGGAGCGAAACTTTCCAATCTGCCTGGGCGGGAAATTTACCACGGCCAGCACCTGGCGGCCGGGCAGCTCGGCCAGCGAATAGTGGTGGGTAATCTGAGCACTGGACTTTTTCAGGCCGATTTCGGGGCCGAAATCAATGAGCAGCTGATAGGCCGGGCGGCGGGCCTCCGGGAATGCGCGGGCCTCCAGGATAGTGCCCACACGCAGGTCGACGCGGGCAAATTCATCCCATGAAAGGGCTGTACTGTCCATCCGGCGGGGGCTATTGGGCGAAGGGCTTCAGCATTTCGAGCCGGGCGGCCGTCTGCTTTTCCCAGGCGGCCTGGCGCACGGCGTTCAGGCCATGGTTGGTTTCCATGTCGTAGCGGTTCTGCTCGTGGTCCCAGGCGGCATACACCAGCTTGGTTACGTTGTTGAAGCCCGGCTGCAGCTTCTCGCAGTTGGCCCGGGCGGCAAACAGCTGGAGCTTCTGGCGCATGAGGCGGGTGTACGCTTCGGTGATGTCGAAGTGCAGCTGCTCGTGGCGCAGCAGGGTTTCCGAGGCCTTTTGCGGGTTGCGGACCCACGAGGTGTTGGGGTCGAACGTGGCGGCCACGGCACTGCTGAACACGTAGTCCTTGCAGGCGGCGTCGGCTTTGATATTGGACGAGGTGGAGGCCGAGAGCGGGTTGCCCCCCGGAGCCCGGCCCTGAAAGTCGGCCAGCGTGAGGC
>JANNDE010000650.1:0-4363 GCA_031387395.1 Hymenobacter sp. | reverse complement strand
GCTCGCCGGCATAGGCCCCGCATGCCGGGCCGCATGCCGCCAACCCAAGCAGGTCACGGGTCAGCCTTGGGAGCAAGGCGGCCGCATTGCCAGGGCTTCCGCACCGGGTGAGCGCCACGATTTTGCCCGTATCGGGGCTTTCTCGGTGGATGAGTTCGTACGCGTGTACAGCGACATCAACCACGCGCTCTGGCGCTTATATCAGAGCAATAAAATCAGCCAAAGCCAGCTGCGGGAGGCGCGCTTCAGCCGCACCCTCACGCGGCTGGGCTTGGCCGAAGACCAGATTCCGGCCACCATCTCGGCCGAGTTCACGGATATTTTGCCCCGGAAATCGGCGGTATTTCCTTATACCCACGAGGTGCTCGACTACCTGAAGCACAAGTACCGGCTGCACCTCATCACCAACGGCTTCAACGACGTGCAGGGCATCAAGCTCGCTTCGTCGAACCTGACGCCCTACTTCGAAGAGGTCATCACCTCCGAACACAGCGGCCACCTCAAGCCCGACCCGCGCATGTTTGCCCACGCCCTGGCGCGCACCGGGGCCACCGCCGCCGAAAGCCTGATGATTGGCGACAACCTCGAATGCGATGTGCTGGGGGCCTACAACTCTGGCATCGACCAGGTGTACTTCAACCCCGACAAGCGTCGGCACTTCAACCAGATTACCCACGAAATCAGCTGCCTGAGCGAGCTGAAGGATATTCTTTAATCGACTCCGCAGTTTTAGTCCTACTACTAACTACTCGATACTGAATACTCTTTTATGGTACACCTCATTGGCCTCTCCGGCCGGCGGGGCAGCGGCAAAGACACCGTAGCCCGCATTCTGCAAGAGCTGCAACCCGAGCGCCGCTGGCAGATTCGCTCCTTCGGCGACTCCATCAAGTCCGTCTGCGCCGCCCTCACGGGCGAGGCCGTGGCCCCCTACTACACCCAGCGCGGCAAGGCCGAGCGGGTGCCCACCTTCCACCGCACGCGGGGCGAGATGCTCCAGCAGGTGGGCCAGGCCCTGCGCGACTGGGAGCCGCTGGTATGGGTCGATGCCTTTTTCGCCGCCTTGCCGGCCGATGCCTTTGTGCTGGTGCCCGACATCCGGTTTCCCAACGAGGCCGACCCCATCCGGGCCCGCGGCGGCCTCATGCTGCGCGTGGAAGGCGACCCGCTGCACCAGCGCGGCGACGGCACCCGCGATGATAACCATCCCAGCGAAATTGCGATGGACAACTACCCGCATTTCGATTTCACGCTGCACAACACCGGCTCCCGCGACGACCTTACCCGGCAGGTGCGCGAGTTGCTGGCGCGGCTGTAGGGGCGGATTGCACCCGCTCGTCGCTGCCCTGTACGCGCCATTGAATATGCGCCGGCTACTCCGGTGTATATGGTTGCACCCGCCCGTCGTTGCCCTGTACGTGGGCCGCACTCATCCTTCGGTGAACAAACTACGCACGATGCTACGACCGAGCGGGTGCAACCCGCCCCTACCTTTGTCCCACGCCCACTCAAAACCACCTTCAACTATGGCCACCGGCTTTTTCAACGTCCCCGTCCCGATTAACGAACCCGTCAAAGGCTACGCGCCCGGCTCGCAAGAGAAGCTGGAGCTGCAGCAGGAGCTGAAGCGCCTGAAGAATCTGGAGCTGGACATTCCCATGCACATCGGCGGCGAGCAGGTCCGCACCGGCGACCTGCGCCGCATGAGCCCGCCGCACGACCACCAGCGCACCCTCGGCCACTTCCACTACGGCACGGGCCAGCACGTTACGCAGGCCATCGAGGCCGCCCTGGCTGCCCGCACCGCTTGGGCAGAGCTGCCCTGGGAGCACCGCGCCGCCATCTTCCTGAAGGCCGCCGATTTGCTGGCCGGTCCCTACCGCGCCCGCATCAACGCGGCCACCATGCTGGCCCAGAGCAAAAACGCCTTCCAGGCCGAAATCGACGCCGCCTGCGAGCTGATTGACTTTTTTCGCTTCAACGTACACTTCATGCAGCAGGTGTACCAGCAGCAGCCCGAGAGCCTGCCCGGCATGTGGAACCGCCTCGAGCAGCGCCCTTTGGAGGGCTTCGTGTTCGCCCTCACGCCGTTCAACTTCACGTCTATCGCCGCCAACCTGCCTTCCTCGGCGGCCATGATGGGCAACGTGGTGGTGTGGAAGCCCGCCGATACCCAAATCTACTCGGCCCAGGTGCTGATGGAGCTCTTCGAGGAAGCCGGCGTGCCGGCCGGCGTCATCAATATTGTCTACGCCGACGGCCCGGTGGTGGGCGACGTTATTTTCAAACACCGCGACTTCGCCGGCATCCATTTCACCGGCTCCACTAAGGTGTTCCAGACCATCTGGCAGGAAATCGGCCAGAACATTCACCGCTACAAGTCCTACCCGCGCATCGTGGGCGAAACTGGCGGCAAGGACTTCATCGTGGCGCACCGCTCGGCTCACGCCAAGGCGGTGGCCGTGGGTATTTCGCGCGGCGCGTTCGAGTACCAGGGCCAGAAATGCTCGGCTGCCTCCCGCGTGTACCTGCCCAGCAACCTGGCCGATGAAATTCTCGGCTACGTGAAGGAAGACCTCGCCTCCTTCAAAATGGGCGACGTGGAAGACTTCTCGAACTTCATCAACGCCGTTATCAGCGAAGTTTCCTTCGACAAGCTCGCCAAGTACATCGACGGCGCGAAGGCCGACCCGAACGCCGAAATCATCGCCGGCGGCGGCTATGACAAGTCGAAAGGCTACTTCATCGAGCCCACCGTCATCGTGGCCAAAGACCCGAAATACATCACGATGTGCGACGAGCTGTTCGGCCCCGTCGTGACGGTGTACGTGTACGACGCCGATAAATTCGAGGAAACCCTGGAGCTGGTCGATTCTACTTCGCCCTACGCTCTCACCGGCGCCATCTTCTCGCAGGACCGGTACGCCATCGACTTCGCCTCGAAGAAGCTGATGCACGCCGCCGGCAACTTCTACATCAACGACAAGCCCACCGGCGCGGTCGTGGGCCAGCAGCCCTTCGGCGGGGCCCGCGCTTCCGGCACCAACGACAAAGCCGGCTCCATCCTGAACCTGCTGCGCTGGGTATCGCCCCGCGCCATCAAGGAAACCTTTGTGCCCGTAGTGGACTACCGCTACCCCTTCCTCGGGGCCGCCCCGGCCGAGGACCTGAACCGCGACAAAGGTCTGTAACCGAAATGGCCCGCATCAAACGATGCGGGCCGTTTTTAGTTATAAGGCCCACGGCCACACTAAAATTGCGCCCCAAGCCCGTGAGCGCTACCTTTGCTCTTCAGCGCCCGTGAGGCCTGCCTGCTATATAATTGACCTCTATGTACCTAGCCCTGCCGGCTGCCAATTATCAGCCCTCCGATTACCTTCCCATTGTCATCCAATTTGGTCTGGCCCTGGCTTTTGTGGCCTTCGCCATGATTGTTTCGCACCTGGTAGGCCCCAAGCGCCACAGCACCGTGAAGGATGCGTCCTTCGAGTGCGGCATCGAATCCGTCGGCAATGCCCGCACGCCAATTTCGGTGAAATACTTCCTCACGGCCATTGTGTTCGTGCTTTTCGATGTCGAGGTCATCTTTATGTACCCCTGGGCGGTGAATTTCCGGGCCCTGGGCCACGCCGGCTTCATCGAGATGATTGTATTCATGGCGCTGCTGCTGGCGGGCTTCTTCTATATCATCAAAAAGGGCATTCTGCGCTGGAATGAAGCGCCGGCCAGCCAAACTTTCACCAATGCCCCGGTGTTGGAAAATCGGCCCGCTTCCATATCGAAGGCGGCCTAATCTGCTAGTTATCTATCCCCATGGTTGACACCCGCGTTCCCGAAATTAAAACCGTCGAGGCCCCCGAGGGCGTTGAGGGTGCCGGCTTCTTCGCCACCTCGCTGGAGAAAGTGGTGGGCATGGCCCGCGCCAACTCGCTCTGGCCCCTGCCCTTTGCCACGTCCTGCTGCGGCATCGAGTTCATGGCCACCATGGGCTCGCACTACGACATCTCGCGTTTCGGCTCCGAGCGGCCCAGCTTTTCGCCCCGCCAAGCCGATTTGCTGATGGTGATGGGCACCATCGCCAAGAAGATGGCGCCCATCGTGAAGCAGGTGTACGAGCAAATGGCCGAGCCCCGCTGGGTGCTGGCCATGGGGGCCTGCGCCTGCTCGGGCGGCATTTTCGACTCCTACTCGGTACTGCAAGGCATCGACCGCATTATCCCGGTCGATGTGTACGTGCCCGGCTGCCCGCCCCGCCCCGAGCAGGTGCTCGACGGCCTGATGCGCGTGCAGGACCTCGCCAAGAACGAATCCCTGCGTCGCCGCAACGCGCCTGAATATCAGGCTCTGCTGGCGTCGTACAACA
>JANNDE010000791.1:0-3348 GCA_031387395.1 Hymenobacter sp. | reverse complement strand
CGAACGGGTCGATTTGCTGATGGACGAGGGCTCGTTCGAAGAAATCGGCAAGTTTGTGATGCACCGCTCCAAGGACTTTGGCCTGGACAAGGAGCACTACCTCGGCGACGGCGTGATAACCGGCTACGGCACCGTGAATGGCCGGCTGGTATACGTTTTTTCGCAGGATTTCACGGTGTTCGGCGGCTCGCTGAGCGAAACCCACGCCGAGAAAATCGTGAAAATCATGGACCTCGCCATGAAAAACGGCGCGCCCGTGATTGGCCTGAACGACTCGGGCGGGGCCCGGATTCAGGAAGGCGTGGTGAGCTTGGGCGGCTACGCCGACATTTTTTATAAGAATACGCTGGCCTCGGGCGTGGTGCCGCAGCTGTCGGCTATTATGGGCCCCTGCGCGGGCGGCGCGGTGTATTCGCCGGCCATCACCGACTTCGTTCTGATGGTGGAGCATACGAGCTACATGTTCGTGACCGGCCCCAATGTGGTGAAAACCGTGACCCACGAAACCGTGACCAGCGAGGAGCTCGGCGGGGCCAGCACCCACTCGGCCAAGAGCGGCGTGACGCACTTTGCGTGCGCCAACGAGGTGGTGGCCATCAACCACATCAAGCAGCTGCTGAGCTACATGCCGCAGAACTGCGAGGAAACCGCGCCCGCCCAGCCCTACGAGGCCAACGGCGACGAGAGCCGCCCCGCGCTCGACAAGCTGATTCCGGACAATGCCAACCAGCCCTACGATATGCGCGAGGTGATTGAGGGCATTATCGACGCCAGCTCCTTTCTGGAAGTGCATCAGAACTTCGCCGAGAACATCGTGGTGGGCTTTGCGCGGCTGGCGGGCCGCAGCATCGGCATCGTGGGCAACCAGCCGGCGGTGCTGGCCGGCGTGCTCGATATCAATGCCAGCACCAAGGCGGCGCGCTTCGTGCGCTTCTGCGATGCGTTCAATATTCCGCTGCTGGTGCTGGAGGACGTGCCCGGCTTCCTGCCCGGCACCGACCAGGAGTGGCGCGGCATCATCACCAACGGGGCCAAGCTGCTCTACGCCTTCTGCGAAGCCACCGTGCCGCGCATCACCGTGATTACCCGCAAAGCCTACGGCGGCGCGTATGACGTGATGAACAGCAAGCACATCGGGGCCGATATGAACTACGCCTGGCCCACCGCCGAAATCGCGGTGATGGGGGCCAAAGGCGCGGCCGAAATCATCTTCAAGCGCGAAATTGCCCAGGCCGACGACCCGGCTGCCAAACTGCAGGAGAAGGTGGACGAGTACCAGGAGAAATTCGCCACGCCCTACCGCGCCGCCCACCGCGGCTTCGTGGACGAGGTGATTCTGCCCTCGCAGACGCGCCAGAAGCTGATTCGGGCCTTCAAGATGCTGGAAAACAAGGTGGACACCATGCCGCGCAAGAAGCACGGCAACATTCCACTGTAGCCGCTGTTCGTGGTTAAACTGAACGTCATGCCTGGCAACGCGCCTGGCATGACGTTTTCGTTTATATGGCCCCGCCCCAACCGCCCTCTCGGCTTACTTTGCGCGCATGTCCGATTTTCGCCTTCGCGTGTTTGCCGCCGTGGCCCGGCACCTGAGCTTCACCAAAGCAGGACAGGAGCTGTTCGTGAGCCAGCCGGCCGTCACCAAGCACATTCGGGAGCTGGAAGTCCAGTACGGCCAGCGCCTGCTGGAGCGGCGCGGCAACCGCGTGAGCCTGACCGAGGCCGGCCGCCTGCTGCTTGCCCACGCCGACGCCATGGCCACCGCCCAGCAGCTGCTCGACGACCAGCTGCTGGCCCTGCGCGACCCAGATGAGGCTGCTGGCCGCCTGCGCCTGGGGGCCAGCACTACGCTCAGCCAGTACGTGCTGCCGGGCCTGCTGCCCGCTTTTCAGGCCCGCTACCCGCAGGTGCAGCTCACGCTGCTCAACGCCAACTCCGAGCGCATTGCCGAGGCCCTGCTGCGCGGCGAGCTGGACCTGGGCTTCGTAGAAGGCCGCACCAGGAGCCGCGACCTGCACTACGAGCTAGTGCTGCCCGACGAGCTGGTGGCCGTGCGCCGCGCCACGCCCGGCGGCCCGGCGGCCGGGCCTCTCACCCTGGCCGAAGCGCTGGCCCATCCGCTGGTGCTGCGCGAGCGCGGCTCAGGCACGCTGGAAATCCTCGAATTTGCGCTGCGGGCGCAGCAAATCAGGCTTAGCAGCCTGGTAGTGGCTATTTATCTGGATAATACCGAGGCCATTAAAAGCTACCTGGAGGCGGCCCCGGCGGCACTGGGCTTCGTGTCGCGCCGGGCGCTGAGCCGTGAGCTGACGGCCGGGCTGCTCGAAATCGTGCCCATTCGGGGGCTGCGGCTGGCCCGGCAGTTTGAGGCCTTGTGGGTACAGGGACAGGTGCTGGCCCGGCCGGCGCAACGGTTTCTGAGCTTCGCGCAGGAGCAGTTTAGGGGAATGCAGCAGGAAGCAGATGAGCACAACGATATAACTTCTGATTATGCCGGATAACATCTTTCCATAACTCAAAGCCAGGGTACAGCCCTAAATTTGTCCCACAAACAATCTGCTGCACTCATGGCCCTGCCAGTTGCTCCTGCTCCTGCGCGTACTCCGAAGCCGACGCGCACGGCGGTGCCGCCCGGGGCGGCAGAAATCGACGAAGCCACGGGCTTCCACCGCCGCCTGCACGCGCCCCGCGTGCTGCTCGGCAGGCGCTTTACGCTGCGGCAGCTGGTGTTTGGGCTGCTCCTCGTCTTCTGCCTCACGCCCTGGGCCTCGCCGCCCATTGCCCTGGCGCTGGGCCTGCTGCTGGCCCAAAGCATTGGCAACCCTTTTAGTAGCCAGACTAAAAAGGCCACGGCCAGGCTGCTGCAATTTTCAGTTATCGGGCTGGGCTTCGGCATGAACGCTCACGCGGCAGTGCAGGCTGGCAAGGAAGGCATCATTTTTACGGTCGTGTCTATCTTCGGCACACTGCTGCTGGGTTTTTTGGTGGGGCGCTGGCTGGGGCTGGGGCGGCACGTGGTGCACCTTATTTCGTGCGGCACCGCTATTTGCGGCGGCTCGGCCATCGCCGCCATCGGGCCGGTGCTGCGGGCGAAAGAAGAGGAAATGTCGGTGGCGCTGGGCACGGTGTTCGTGCTCAATGCCCTGGCCCTGTTCGCCTTCCCGCCCATCGGCCACGCGCTGGCCATGACGCAACATCAGTTCGGGCTGTGGTGCGCCATTGCCATTCACGATACCAGCTCGGTGGTGGGGGCGGCCGCCGCCTACGGCAACCAGGCCCTGGCGGTGGCCCCCGCCGGGAAGCTGGCCCCCCCCCGCAGGATTATCCCGGAGGCGCGCGGCACGGGCC
>JANNDE010000790.1:0-1576 GCA_031387395.1 Hymenobacter sp. | reverse complement strand
TGATGGTGTCGGAAGCCGCCCACTTCGTGAGCTACGTGGACCTGGCCAAAGAATATTGCGACCCCGCCGTAGTGGACGCGCGGTTGCAGGAACTGCTCGAAATCGAAGGCGAAATCGTGACCAACCTACCCGTGCGCGACGACCGGATGCACTAGAGCCGCCCAACGCCCGGCCCGCAAGCGGCGGTCAAAATCGAAACCACCCTTTTTGTGTAAGAAACGCGAAAAAGGCGGTGATAGTCACGCGGCGTTTCTGTGCCATGGCTGCGCATTCGAAACAGCTCCCCGGCTACTCGTTGGCGTATATTTGCGCGGTCCCGTCGGAGCATTCACGCAAGTCTCCTTTTCCTTCCGCGCCCTATGATTCGTTGTTCGTTGAGTTACCTGGGCGTGGCCCTGCTGGCCGTCGCTTGTACGAAAGACGCAGCCAAACCAGTGCCCGCGTTTGAGGGCCGGTGGAACGGAGTGAACGCCGCCACCGTGTACTATACCGCAGTGGGCGGCCAGATGACCCGGCAGTCCGTCAGCCCCATGACGTCGATGTATCTGGTCGTGACCCAGGATTCTTTGCTGTTTTACGGGACCCAACCGAATGGTTTGGCATTGGTAAACAGGGCTTATACCCGGCAGGGAAACGTCCTGACGACAGATAAGACAAGTATCTTTATTAAAGAATTGTCGGACGATAGGTTGGTTGTCCGATTCCCTGGCTTTTCAACCAACATCCCGTACTACGAATGGGAAGATAGTTATTCTCGCTAAGGGACCGGTGGGGCTCCGGGCCGGCTGCGTGTGGGTCTGCCCATGCCACTCACACTATGCTACCCCGAACCGCTCACCGATTGCATAGGCCAGCGGCCGGCGAGTAGCGGGCATGCGGCACAGCTCCGCATCCGTTAGGGCCAAGTGGGGATTCTTCCACCACTGCCTCACCCGCGTGGCCGAGGATGCGTGGTTGGTGGTAGTGGCGGGCCCGGTGGTTGTCGTTTAATTGAACGTGCGCTACTCGCGGTAATCCAGTGCAGCTGCTTCATGCACTTGGCGACGAAATCGGCCCAATTGGCAAAAAAGCTCGTGCTGGGATAGTGAGTCTTCCTTGGTCCGCCCCAAGTTAGATGGACGACGGCTAGTTAATGGCTCGTTTCGGGGAACGGTTGGCAGCTGGCCGACGCCAAGTGCCAACAGGCCGCTGCAGGGTCGAGCGAGTTTAAGAAACTCGTCTACGAATGAAAGTTTACGAAACGCGTCAAGTAGATGAGTTTCGTAAACGCCCAGATGGGAGCTTTGTCCCTGCCAAATTGCCAAGCAGGCCCCACCCCGGCCAGGAGCTAAAAACCGGCCTTATTTCGAGAAGAATCCGGGTAGGGTGTGTTAAAGAAGGGGTAAAAACACAGCTTTCAGACCCCTTTGTAATTCATAAAGCATTGTAATACCGTCTGCAAAATCAATAGCAATCAGCTCAATATCCGCAGCGAGTCGGCATGAATCAGTTGCGATGCCTGCATTCGACCTTCGCGCGGGCCGTTTTCCAGGTTGAGCACGCCGCGGGGGCAGGCGGTGCTGCACATGCCGCAGCC
>JANNDE010000748.1:0-1855 GCA_031387395.1 Hymenobacter sp. | reverse complement strand
CGGCTTCGGCCGTGGCCACGGTGGGCACGTATGCCGTGACGGCGACTAACCCCACGCCGGGCGGCGGTACTTCGGCCGGGGCAACCTTCACGGTAACCACGCCGGCCCCGACCATTGCCAGCTTCACGCCCACCAGCGGCCCGGCTTCGACGGCTACGGTGACGACCACGGTAACCGTTACGGGGACCTACTTCACGGGGGCCACGGCTGTTACGCTGAATGGCGTGGCCATCACCGCTTCACGGTGGTGAATGCCACGACCATCACCTTCGCGGTGCCTGCCGGCGCGACCAGCGGCCCGATTGCCGTGACCACGCCCACCGGTACCGGCACCAGCACCGGTAGTTTCGCGGTGACGCCGGCCATTACTGCCCTTAGCCCCAATGCCCAGGTGGCCGGCGGCCCCGCCCTCACGCTCACCATCACGGGTACGAATTTCACGGCGGCCTCAACGGTGAGCTTCAACAGCGTGAGCTACACCCCGACCAGCGCCACGGCCACTACCATTGTGGTAACCATTCCGGCCAGTGCCCTGGCCACGGTAGGAGCCTTCCCGGTAAGCGTGACCAGCGTGGGCGGCACGTCGAACATCTTCACGTTCACGGTGTCGAACCCCAGCACGGCCGGGGCTTACGAGACATTCGAAGCCGGTGCCAAAACGAGCTACACTGCTGGCAACGTTACGCTGACCAGCGGCGTGTGGAACTTCTCTAATGCCCTCATCGGCGACTCGTTTGCCGATAAGTTCAACGGCCTGAAGTCGGCGCGTATCCGCACCGGCGGCTTCATTGCCATGACTTTCGACAAGCCTACCGGCGCGGGTACCGTGATTATTAATGCGGCGCTGTATGGCACCACCGACACCGGCGCTTCGTTCCTGCTGGAGCAGTCGACCGACGGCGGCACCACCTACACCACCGTGCCCGGTGCCCCGGCTACGCTCACCAGTACGCTCACGCCCTACACCTTCACGGTGAATACGGCCGGCAATGTGCGCTTTCGCATCAGCAATACCGTCACGGTGACGACCAATGCCTTCCCGCGCATCAACATTGAGGACATCTCGATTAGCAACTTCACGGCCGCGCCCACCATCACGAGCTTCACGCCCACCACGGGCGGCCCCGGCACGGTCGTGACCCTGACCGGTACGAACCTGACGGGCGCTACTTCGGTGCGCATCGGTACGTTCACGGCCACGAACCTCACGGTGGTGAATGCCACGACCATCACCTTCGTGGTGCCCAACGGCACGGGTAGCGTGAGCGGCTTTATTTCGGTGACGACGCCGGGTGGCACGGCCACCAGCACGGCCACCTTCAACCTGGTGTCGGCTACGCTGGCGGCCAATACCCTGTCCGGCCTGACGGTGTTCCCGAACCCCGCCATCGACCGCCTGACCGTGGAGCTGTCTGCTTCGGCTCCGGCCACGGTAGCGCTGCGCGACCTGGCCGGCCGCATGGTGCTGGCCCCCGCCGCGCTGGGTGCCGACCATCAGCTGCTGCTGCCGGCCTCGCTGGCCAGTGGCATGTATCTGCTCGAAGTGCGCCAGGGTGCCGCAGTGGCCATTCGCCGCATCGAGAAGAACTAACTAACCTGGTCCGCGCGCTTCGTGCGCGGGCTGCGTTCTCGCGCAGAGCCCCGTCCGGATTTCCGGGCGGGGCTTTTTGCTGCGGCAAGATGGCGGTGGGGCCGGGTGGGGTGGGCAATGCCCGGTAACGGCTGTTGCGCCGTGCATGGTAGCGCGAATTTCGGCTTTGCTGACCTCCGGCTGTCGTTTGCGCTACCCCTAGCGGGGGGTGTACCGCCCAAATTAAAAATAACAATAAAAACAGAAAAAATAAGGAGGTTTTTA
>JANNDE010000738.1:0-5095 GCA_031387395.1 Hymenobacter sp. | reverse complement strand
CGACCCGCGTCGCGCGCAGGGGCAGGCCGGGAACTGGGTGGCTGGCGACGGACAAAACCTGCGTTCCACCGTACGAGGAGCCCAGCAGGCCAGCCAGCGCTTCGTATCCGTGGTGAGCCTGTATTGCCCCCGCACGGGCCTCACGTTGGCCGTGCAGGACGACACGGACAAAAAAACGGGCGGGTTGGCCGTCGGGCGGGAAATGCTCGCCGGCTTGCAGGACTGGGGTGTCGGGCTCACGCTCGACGCGCTGCACGCCCAAAAAAAGCGGCCGCCGCCGTCGTGACCAGCGGCAACGACTACGTGCTGCCAGCCAAAGGCAACCGGCCCAAAATGCGGGCCGCCATCGCCGCCCGGCACGCCGCCGACCCCGCGCCCGCCGGGGCCCACCCACGGCCACGCCGAGCGCCGCGACGGCCGCCACCAGCACGGACAAACCAGCGGTCGCGCAAAACTCCAACTATTTCAGGCCCTGAAGCAGAACGTACCAACGCCGGAGTCGGCGCGAAGGACGCCCCATTACCGCGCCACTTCCTTCCCGTAGGAAATCATGTTCGTAATCAGCCGGTATGCGCCCGGTACGCCCGCCGGCAACTCCCGAAACAGCGACAAGCCCGTGTAGATGTAGTGCCCCTTGCCGTAGGCCGCCACCAAGATGGCGCTTTCCCTGGCCGGCTCGCCGGGGTCGCTGCTAGAGATTACCGTCTGGTACCTGGGGTCCCATTTCGAGGGGTAATACAGGCCCTGCTCCTGCACCCAGCCTTTGAAATCGTCGGCCGTAATCTTGTTCGGAGCGGCCAGCAGCGGGTGCTGCTTCAGCGTTACGGGCGCATCCTCCACGGTCACGCGGTCGTTGCTGAGCGTCATGGGATAAGGGCCGATTTCGGGCAGCACGGTGCCGCGGTTCACGGTGTATTGCACGACCACGTTGCCGCCCTGCTCAATGTATTTAAGGATTTCGGGCTGCTGGGTTTTGAGGCGGTCGACGGTGTTGTAGGCGCGGATGCCGACCACGAGAGCGTCGAACTTCTTGAGGTTTGCTGCCGTGAGGTCCTTGGCTTCGAGCAGCGTCACGGTGTAGCCGATTTGGCGCAGGGCGTCGGGCACTTCGTCGCCAGCGCCCATGAGGTAGGCCACGTTCTGGCCGCGCCGCTTCAGGTCGAGCTTCACCAGCGGGGCCACGGCTTCGGGGAAGAGGAACTGCGTGGGGATGTGCGGGTACTCGATTTTTTGGATGCCGCGGCTAAACACCTCACCCCCCCGCCCCCCCTCTCCTTGGGGAGAGGGGGGAGCCAAGGTAGCTAGGGCGCGCAGCTCTGCGCGGCCGGGCGCGGCGCCGGCCAGCGGCTGCACCTGGAAGCTCACGGTCAGCTCCTCGTCTTTGGCGGCGAGGGCGAAGGCTGCGGTGGCGGGCTCGCACTTCCAGCCGGCGGGCAGGGCCAGGGCCAGGCTGCCGCTCACTCCGGCGCGCCCGGCCCGCAGCGTGACGGGCACCGTCTTGGGCTGGGCATCGGCGAAGACGTAGGAACGGGCGGGCGGCAGGTTCACCAGCACGGGAGGCACCACGGCCAGCGGCTGGTATAATTCGCCCAGCACGGGGTCAGTGTGCTTGTATTGGACGGGAACAGTGAAGTCCAGAATTTCCTCGTTTACCTTAACCAGAAACGTTATTGCTGTAGTGGGAAGGTTTTCAGGTGCCCCTAATATGTCCTTTTTCAAAACCGCCTTGTATTCAGGAGCGTGACCGTGCACTTTGTAGCGTGCTCTTTCAACAGTATCAGAAATCGAATACATGCCAACTGTACCTGGATTTCGTAACCAATATGGTTGCGAAACGCTCTGCTGCGCAGGTATTAAAAGCGAATAAACTTTTTCAATCGTTTTCCCTGGCCCGCATTGTTCGTCAATAATAGCACCGGGCATATTCATCAAGCCCTTATTGTTTTTGTTGCCCTCACCAAGTTTTGTATCCTGCTGCAAATCCCCCGTTGTTACCGCGAGTATTGTAATGGGAATGCCAGAGCGGTTAACAGTAACTACCGTTAAGTCAGAAACACCGCTTGGCGTCGTAGTAGCAACTGCTGATGTAGCGCCCAAATAGAGCCCCATGCTTGCCTGAAGTAACCTATTAAGCTCAAGTCGCTTTTCATTTACCCAGAAGTCAACCGGCGAATGATGCGTTTCACTCTGCACTAGCATCTTATTTATTGCTGCCCGCACCTTCAGCAGCCCCGCCACGCTGGCGCTGGGGTTGCTGGCGTCATACTTCCGAATCACCTCCTCGATGAGCTTGCCCACGGCCGCGCCGCCGGGCACCCGGTTCCAGGTCTGGTCCACGCCTTCGAACAGGTATTTGGTGGCTTTGTCGCCTTTCACGGGCTGGAAATACTCCAGCGCCTCGCCCCGCTGGGCGGCCGAGCCGAAGCCCTGGCTGCGGTGGTTGCTGCGGCTGCGGGCCGCGATTTCGCCGTAGCTCTGGCCCAGCAGGGGGTTGTAGCCGCCGGCATCGAGCCTCAGATACGCGTCCATGTTTTCGCCGGGCTTCACGAAGAAGCTGCCGGTGTTCCAGAATAGCCGCTTGGGCTGCCAGGCTTGCACGTACTGGAGCTGTTCGGGGAAGCGCTTGGGGTCGCCGGCGGCGTCGAAGGCTTCGGCGGCGAGGATGGCGCTGCCCTGGTGGTGGCCGTGGCCGGCGCGGGCATCGGGCGGGAAGCGGGTGATGAGCACGTCGGGCCGGCGCTGGCGGATAACCCACACCATGTCGGCGAGCACCTGCTCCTTGTCCCAGATGCGAAAGGTTTCGTCGGAGGTTTTCGAGAAGCCGAAGTCGTTGGCGCGGGTGAAGAACTGCCGGCCGCCGTCGAGCCGCCGGGCCGCCAGCAGCTCCTGCGTGCGAATCACGCCGAGGCCCTCGCGCAGCTCGGGGCCGATAAGGTTCTGGCCGCCGTCGCCGCGGGTGCAGCTCAGGTAGCTGGTTTCGAGCAGGCGCTCGTTGGCCATGTAGGCAATGAGGCGGGTGTTTTCGTCGTCGGGGTGAGCGGCGAGGTACAGCACCGAGCCCAGCACGTTGAGCTTCTTGAGGCCCAGCAGGATTTCGGAGGAGGTGTACGACTTCGGCGTTTGCGCCTTCGTCTCAATGAGGAATGCCGAATGAAGAATGAAGAATGCCGCGAGGGCGGCAATGGGGCGGAGGAGTCGGAACATGCGCGGGAAACCGGGTTTGAGGGCGTGAAGTTACCGGACGTGCAACGGTGGACCTCCCCCCACCGCGCAACATCAGCTGGTCTGGCCCCGACTTTGCCGCCGCCGAACTTCCTTTGTACCAACTTTGGTTTACTTGCCACCATGGCCGCCGTGCGCGGCGCTTTCTGTTGCTTATGACGATTCATCCTTTTCGCCGCTGGTCACTGGCCGTGGCCCTACTGGCGCTGCCCACCCTGGCCCAGGCCCAGGCGGCCCAGGCCCCCGCAACTACCGCCCCCCCACCCGCCGGTGATATGAGCGCCATTCAGTGGTACCTCAAAGACCCGCAGCTCGATAACGTGCCCGGCGTGGGGGCCAACCGGGCGTATGCCGAAATCCTGAAAAACCTGATTGCGACGCCCGTAGTGGTGGCCGTGATTGACTCCGGCATCGACACGGCCCACGTCGACCTGAAGCCGGTGCTGTGGGTGAACCGGGGCGAAATCCCCGGCAACGGCATCGACGACGATAAGAACGGTTACGTCGACGACGTGCACGGCTGGAACTTCCTGGGCGGGACCGACGGCCGCAACGTGAACGCTGAAACCCTGGAGCTGACCCGCATCGTGGCCGCCGGCCGCAAACGCTTCAAAACCACCACCGCCAATACCGTGAAGCCCGCCGACAAGGCTGATTTCGTGCTTTACCAGAAGGCCGAAAAAGTGTATAAGGCCCGCCTGAATGAGGAAATAGAGCGCAACCAGCAAGTGGCGAGCATGACCGGCCCCATCACCGATATGGTGGCCAGCATAAAGCAGGCCCTGGGTACCGAAAAGCTCGATACCACCGTGCTGCGCAGCGCCCACCCCGACGACCCCAGCCTGAAACGCGCCATTGCCGGCATGCTGGATATGATGCGCCAGACCGGGGCCACTGATACCGATGACCTGCTGAAACAGCTGAACGAGGGGGCCAAGCAGGAACGCAGCATCCTCGACAATTCGCTGAACCTGAACTTCGACCCGCGCGCCGACATCGTGAAGGACAACCCCAACGACTTGTCGCAGCGACTCTACGGCAACAACGACCTGCACGGCCCCGACCCGCTGCACGGCACCCACGTGGCGGGCATTATCGCGGCGGTGCGCACCAATAACCTCGGCATTCAGGGCCTCGCGCCCGACCCGGTGCGCATTATGGTGGTGCGGGCCGTGCCCGATGGCGACGAGCGCGACAAAGACGTGGCCAACGCCATCCGCTATGCCGTGGACAACGGCGCGCAGATTATCAACATGAGCTTCGGCAAGGAATTCTCGCCCCAGCGCCCGGCCGTGGAAGCCGCCTACAAGTACGCCGACCAGAAAGGCGTGCTGCTGGTGCATGCCGCCGGCAACGAAAACCACAACCTCGACCTGGAGGACAACTACCCGGCTTCGTTCTACATCAACAAAAGCCCCATCCCCAACCTGCTCACCGTTGGCGCGTCGGGCCCGGTCGATAACGCGCACCTCACCGCCGATTTCTCCAACTACAGCAAGAAAGGCGTGGACGTGTTCGCGCCCGGCGTGGGCATCTATAGCACGCTGCCGGGCAGCACCTACGGCAACGAAAGCGGCACCAGCATGGCCTCGCCCGTGACGGCCGGCGTGGCGGCGGTGCTCAAATCCTACTTCCCCAAGCTCACCGCCACCGACCTCAAGCGCATCATCATGCAGTCGGCCCAGGTGCACCACACTAAGGTGCAGACGCCCGGCGGCGAGAAGCAGGTCGATTTTTCGACGCTCTCGGTGAGCGGCGGCGTGGTGGATATGTACGAAGCCGTGAAGCTGGCGCAGAAAGCGTCGCTTTGAGTGAAAAGTTGAGAGTGAAAAGTTGAGAGTGAAAAGTTAAAAAGGCCCGCCTGACAGTTCAG
>JANNDE010000703.1:0-23988 GCA_031387395.1 Hymenobacter sp. | reverse complement strand
GTTTCGTAACGATGCCTGAACGAAGCGTACGGGGTAGAGATGCGATGGGTCGCGTCTCTACCCCGTTCGCTTCGTTCAGGCATCTTGATAACTGCTGTTACGCAGCCTGGTGGCGATGGCGCGGGGCCGTGCCCGGCAGGGTTGTACCCGCGCCACCTCGTCTTGGATGCGTAACAGCAGTTGATAAGTATAATTGGCTTGGATGCTTGCGATAAAGGGTTCCGGTTTACGTGCGTTCAACCTGCACCCGCGAAATACTTCGGCTACGCTCGGCACGACGTGCTTCTTGCGCCCCCCCAGCCCTGCGCTACTTCCCCTTTGCCGGCGCTTTCAGCTCCGCCACGGCGGCTTGCGGGGCCAGTAGCCGGCGGCTTTTCTGGGTCGTTACGCTCTTGGGCAGGGCGAAAGAGGCCGTCTGCCGGGTATCGAGCGCGGATGCGCCGGCCTTTAGCTGGTAGGTGCCGGCGTCGGCTATCCAGGCTTCGGCGGCCGTGTCGTAGGAGGCCAGGTCGGCGGGCGTGAGGGCAAACGTGAGCGTCTGGGACTGGCCCGGAGCCAGCAGCGCCGTTTTGGCGAAGGCTTTCAGCTCCCGCTCGGGCTTGGCCAGCGGGCCGGCCGGCGCGCTCACGTACAGCTGCACCACCTCGCGGCCCGCCACCGCGCCCTTGTTCGTGACGGTGACGGCGGCCGCGAGCCGCCCACCCGCCAGGGAGGGCGCGCTCAGCTTCAGGGGGCTGTAGGCGAAACTGGTGTAGCTCAGGCCGTAGCCGAAGGCGTAGGCCGGCTGCACGCGGAAGGTGTTGTAGTAGCGGTAGCCCACGTAAATGCCCTCGTTGTAGGTATTTTCAGATTCGGGGCCATCCAGGGGGTTGGTGCCCGGCGCAGCGCCAGCCTTCACCCTGCCGGGAAACTCCTGGCCATAGGGCACGTCGGCATAGGCCATGGGAAACGTCGTGGCCAGCTTGCCGGAGGGGTTCACCTGGCCACTGAGCACGTCGGCTACGGCGTGGCCACCTTCCTGGCCAGGCTGCCAGGCCAGCAGAATGGCATCGGCCTGGGCGCGCCAGCTGGCTATTTCCAGCACGCCGCCGGTATTCAGCAGCACCACCACCTTTTTGCCTTGGGCGTGGAAGGCGCTGCTCACTTCCTTCAGCAGCGCCTGCTCGACGGTGGTCAGGTTAAAATCGTCGGCTACGTTACGGTCGCCGCCCTCGCCGGCACTGCGGCCCAGCGTGATAATGGCCACGTCGGCGGCCTGAGCCTGGGCTTGTAGCAGGGGCGCGGCGGGCATCATTTCGGCAATTACCGGCGCGGGGTCGAGCAAGCCCTTCGTTTTGGGCAGCCGGGCCTTCTCGTCTTTCAGATACTGCGCGTAGGTCTGGCCGAGCGCGTTTTCCAGGGTGAAGCCGGCCGTGCTCAGGCCCTGGGCGATGGAGATGGTGTAGGCCCGGTTCACGTCGCCGCTGCCGGTGCCGCCCGCAATCAGGTTGTAGCTGGCGTTGCCGAACAGGGCCAGCCTCTGGCCGGCTTTGAGGGGCAGCGCCTGGGCCTCGTTGCGCAGCAGCACCATGCTTTCGGCGGCGGCCTGGCGGGCCACGGCGGCATCGGCTTTCAGGGGCGGCTGGCTGGTGTACCTATCACCCTTGAAGGTGGGCGACTTCAGCACCAGCTCCAGCACGCGCAGCACGTTGGCATCGAGCTGGGCGAGGGTGAGCTGACCGCTTTTCAGGGCGGCGGTCAGCTCCTGGGTTTGGGCCGAGGTACCGGGCATCAGCAGGTCGTTGCCGGCCTGCAGCTGGGCCACGGCGTGGCGGCCGCCGTACCAGTCGGTCATCACCAGGCCCTTGAAACCCCATTCCTGGCGCAGCAGCGTGGTCAGCAGGTCGTGGCTTTCGGAGGTGTACGTGCCGTTCACGAGGTTGTAGCTCGACATCACCGTCCAGGGCTGCGACTTTTGCACCGCGAGCTGAAACCCCTTCAGGTAGATTTCGCGCAGGGCCCGCTCGCTCACCGCCGAGTTCAGCTTCATGCGGTTGAATTCCTGGTTGTTCACGGCGAAGTGCTTGATGCTGGTGCCCACGCCCTGGCTTTCTACCCCGTTCACGAAGGCGGCAGCCATGTGGCCGGCCACCAGCGGGTCTTCGGAATAATACTCGAAATTGCGCCCGCCCAGTGGGTTACGGTGAATGTTCATACCCGGGGCCAGCAGCACGTCGATGCCAAAGGCCCGCACCTCGCGCCCAAATGCCGTGCCCACCCGCCGCACCAGGGCCGTATCCCAGCTGCTGGCCAGCAGCGTGGCCACCGGAAACGCCGTGGCGTAGTAGGTTTTGGTGCTGTCGCCGCCGCGCGTGGGGGCAATGCGCACGCCAGCCGGCCCATCCGAAAGCGTGAGCGAGGGGATGCCCAGCCGGGCAATGGCATGGGTGCGGCCCGCCGCGCCGGGCACCTTCTCGGGCACTTTGCGGTCGTCGGGGTCGCTGGCCGGCAACAGGCCTTCGGGGAAGCCGGCCGGGTAGAAACCCATGCCCACCACCAACCTGATTTTCTCGTCGGGCGTGAGGGCGGCCAGCATTTCCTTGAGCGGGGCCTGGCCCAGCTGCGGGGCCGCCCCGCTTAGCTGCTGAGCCAGGGCCAGCGACGGCCCCAGCAGTGCCAGCAGCACCAGCACCCAACCATTGAAGGCGCGGAAATCAATAGTGGTTTTCATTGGATTGTAGTTTGGGATGATGAAATAGTGCCGACTTCCTCCCCCACCTGCCTTCGGCAACGAGGCTGTTCACCTACAAGTTTACTCATAATTCCTAGTTGAATACTCATAACCAACCCACTAGATACTGCGGCTGGCTGCCTTCCCCGCGCGGAAGCAGATGGGCGAGCCGGCCCATGCGCCGCGTGCCCGGCCAGGCAGGAGCACGGCCTTTTCCGGGGCCGGCACCCGGTACGGAAAGCCAACGCCTGGGCGCGGGCCCTGCCGGGTGCCGCCCGCCCCAATCGCGGGGCCGGAGCGCCGGGCAACGCGCACTGCTGCCTTTTGGAGCAAAGTACCCGGCCGGCCGGCAAAAAAATGCGGGAAATGGGATTGTGGGCGCTACATTGCGCCAGCCTGTTCAGGACGGCCGGAGCCGGGCAAAGCCGCCGTACCGGAGCGTTTGCCGGGCTACTGCTGCCCCGGGCGGCTTTTTTTACGCCCTCGGGCGTTCGATAGTCTCTCTTCTATATTCTGGTTTCGCAATTCCCACCCAGGCGGCACCGCTCCTTCATTAACCAGAACCCGCGATGCAAGTGTTGAAATTCGGAGGCACGTCGGTGGCCTCCGCCGAGAATATCCGCCAGTCGCTGGCCATCGTGGCCACGGCGGCCGCCAAGTCGCCGGTGGTCATGGTTGTGTCGGCCCTGGGCGGCACCACCGACCTGCTGATTGGGGCCGGCCGCGCCGCCGCCACCGGCAACGAAGGCTACCGCGCCACCCTGACCCAGCTAGCCGAGCGCCACGCCGCCGCCGCCCGCGAGCTGCTGGCCGGCGCGGCCCAGCACGAAAAGCTGGCCGCCATCAGCGCGCAATTTGCCGAAATACAGACGCTGTGCGACGGTATTTTTGCCCTCGGCGAACTCTCGCCCCGCACCCTCGACCGGCTGATGAGCTACGGCGAGCTACTCTCGTCGCGGCTCATAACTGCCGCCGCCAAAGCCCAGGGGCTGGCCGCCGGCTGGGCCGATGCCCGCCAGCTGATTCGCACGAGCTCGCGCTTCGGCTCGGCTGAGGTGGACATGGCCGTGACGACCCGGCAGGTAGCCGAGCTACGGGACAGCGTCGACCACCACATCTGGGTGATTCCGGGCTTCATCGGGGCCGACGCCCACGGCGTGACCACCACGCTGGGCCGTGGTGGCTCCGACTACACCGGGGCGCTGCTGGCCGCCGCGCTCGGGGCCGAAGTACTCGAAATCTGGACCGACGTGAGCGGCATGATGACCGCCGACCCGCGCCTGGTGCGCAGCGCCCGGCCCATTGCCCATATCAGCTACCAGGAAGCCATGGAGCTGTCGCACTTCGGGGCCAAGGTGCTGTACCCGCCCACCATTCAGCCGGTGATGCAGCGCGGCATTCCGCTCTGGATTAAAAACACGTTCGCGCCCCGCGACTACGGCACGCTGGTAGAAGTGGAGCCGCCGCGCACGGCCGCCGTGGTGCAGGGCATTTCCAGCATCGGCAACCTGGCCCTGCTGAATTTGGAAGGCAGCGGCATGGTGGGCGTGCCGGGCTTCTCGCAGCGGCTGTTTGCGGCGCTGGCCCGCGAGCGCATCAACGTCATGCTCATCACCCAAAGCTCGTCGGAGCACTCCATTTGCGTGGGCGTGAACGAGCAGGACACCACCCCCGCCCAGGCCGTGGTGGACGAGGAGTTTGCCCCCGAAATCGCGGCCGGCCGCATCGAGCCGCTGCGGCCCGAGCGCGGGCTGGCCATCGTGGCGCTGGTGGGCGAAAACATGAAGGACCACCCCGGCATCAGCGGCAAGCTGTTTGGGGCGCTGGGCCAGAATGGGGTGAACATCCGGGCCATCGCGCAGGGCGCGTCGGAGAAGAATATCTCGACGGTGATTCGGGCCCAGGACGTGCGTAAGGCCATCAACGTACTGCACGAGGCTTTTTTCGAGGCCACCGTGAAGCAGGTGAACCTGTTCGTTCTGGGGCCGGGCAACGTGGGCGGCAAGCTGCTGGAGCAGCTGGCGCGGCAGCAGCAGCACCTGCTCGACAAGCTGGGCCTGCAGGTGCGCGTGGTGGCCATCGCCAACAGCCGCCACTGCCTGGTGAACGAAAACGGCCTCGACCTGACCGCCTGGCCCGACGAGCTGGCCGCCGCTCCCGCCCTGAGCCTGGCCGAATTTGCCCAGCTGATTGTGGCGCGCAACCTGCGCAACTCCATTTTTGTGGACGTGACGGCCAACCCCGCCGCCGCCGGCATCTACGCCGGGCTGCTGGCCAAGAGCGTGGCCGTGGTGGCCTGCAACAAGGTGGCTGCCTCGTCGGAATACGCGCATTATGCGAAGTTGAAAAGCCTGTCGAAGGAGTTCAACGCCAGCTATCTGTTCGAAACCAACGTGGGCGCGGCCCTGCCCATCATCGGCACCCTCAACGACCTCACGCGTAGCGGCGACGTGGTGCGGCGCATGGAAGCCGTGCTCTCGGGCACGCTCAACTTCGTGTTCAATAACTACGACGGCACCCGGCCCTTCGCCGAGGTGGTACGCCAGGCCCAAACCGAAGGCTACACCGAGCCCGACCCGCGCCTCGACCTGAGCGGCTCGGACGTGGCCCGCAAAATCCTCATCCTGGCCCGCGAGGCCGGCGAGGTAATGGAAATGAGCGACATCGAAGTCAACGGCTTCCTGCCCCCAGCCTGCCTGGAGGGCGACGTGGAAGCCTTTTACGCCCAGATGGCGGCGCACGAAAGCCAGTTCCGCGCCCTCTACGACGCGGCCACGGCGGCCGGCCAGCGTCTGAAATTCGTGGCCCGCTACGCCGACGGCCACGCCACCGTGGGCCTGCAGCAGGTAGCGCCCGGCCACGACCTCTACGACCTGCGCGGCAAGGACAACGTGGTGCTTTTCTACACCGACCGCTACGTAGACCAGCCCCTGGTGGTGAAGGGTGCCGGCGCCGGCGCGGAGGTCACCGCGTCCGGCGTGTTCGCCGATATCATTCGCGCCGCCCGGCTTTAAAAAATTAGTTAAAAATTAAAAGTGAAGAGTTAAAAATGCCAGAGTTATGGGTTTGTGAAAAGCACCTTTTAACTCTTCACTTTTAACTTTTAACTCCCTCCCATGCCCGATTCCGTTCTCGTTCATTCGCCCGCCACGCTCTCCAACCTGGGCTGCGGCTTCGATGTATTTGGCCTGGCCCTGGCCGCGCCCTACGACACCATTCGCCTCACGCGCCGCGCCGCGCCGGGCGTCAGCATTCGCCACCTCGACCCATATAACCTGCCCACCGACCCCACCCGCAACGTGGCTGGCGTGGCCCTGCTGGCCCTGCTGCAAGCCGTGCCGGAAGCACTGGGCTTCGACCTGGAAATCACCAAGGGCATCATGCCGGGCAGCGGGGTGGGCAGCAGCGCCGCCAGCGCCGTGGGCGCGGTGGTGGCGGCCAACGCCCTGCTGGACAACCGCTTCAGCAAAATGGAGCTGGTGGATTTTGCGATGGAAGGCGAAGCCGTGGCCTCGGGCGCGCGCCACGCCGACAACATCGCGCCGGCCGTGTTCGGCGGCTTCACGGTGGTGCGGGCCCTGGAGCCGGCCCTCGACATCATCGCCCTGCCTGCACCGCCCCTGTGGGTGGCCGTGGTGCACCCCCAGATTGAGGTAAAAACCAGCGACTCGCGCAAGGTGCTGCCCGCGGCCGTGCCGCTGGGCCTGGCCGTGCGGCAGTGGGCCAACGTGGCCGGTCTCACCGCCGGCTTCCTGCTGGCCGACTACGACCTCATCAGCCGCTCGCTGGCCGATTATATCGTGGAACCGGCGCGGCTGCCGCTCATTCCCGGGCTGGTGGAGGCGCGCACGCGGGCGCTGGCGGCCGGGGCTATCGGCGGGGGCATCTCGGGTTCGGGGCCGTCTATCTTCATGCTGAATAAGACGGAAGAAACGGCCCGGAAAGTGGGCATGGCACTGGGCAGCGTGTTCGCGGAGCTGGATATCGAGTTCAACGTGTACGTGGGACCGGTGGCAACCGAGGGGGCGTACGTGGTGGGGTAGGAACGCGCCACGGCGCGTTCAACGGCCGCAGGAGTTGCGCCCTGATTTGTTCAACGACTGAACGCGCCGTGGCGCGTTCCTACAACCAACATGAAATACTACAGCCTCCGCCACCAGTCGCCGCCCGTTGATTTCCGGCAGGCCACCATCACCGGGCAGGCCCCCGACGGCGGCCTGTATTTCCCCGAATCCATCCCGAAATTTTCGGCCGATTTCCGGCGCGAGCTGCGCGGCCTGAGCAAAGCCACTGTCGCCCTGCACGTGATGCGGCCCTACGTGGGCCGCACTATTCCGGAGACCGACTTGCAGCGCATCTGCGCCGAGGCGGTGGATTTCGAGTTCCCGATGGTGCCGGTGCACGCGGGCGTGGCGGCGCTGGAACTGTTTCATGGGCCCACGCTGGCCTTTAAGGACGTGGGAGCACGGTTTATGAGCCGCTGCCTGGGCCACTTCGCCAGGGCCGGCGACACCCCGCCCGTAACCGTGCTGGTCGCCACCTCCGGCGATACCGGCGGGGCCGTAGCCAGCGGCTTCCTAGGCGTGCCGGGCGTGGAGGTGGTCATCCTCTACCCTTCGGGCAAGGTGAGCCCGGTGCAGGAGCAGCAGCTCACCACCCTGGGCCAGAACATCACGGCCCTGGAAGTGGCCGGCACCTTCGACGACTGCCAGGCCCTGGTGAAACAGGCTTTTCTCGACCCCGAGCTGGCCAGACAGCGTTTTCTCACTTCGGCCAACTCCATCAACGTAGCGCGCTGGCTGCCGCAGCAGCTCTACTACTGCTTCGCCCTGCAGCAGTGGCCGGCCGACGCGCCCGCGCCAGTGGTGGCGGTGCCGAGCGGCAACTTCGGTAACCTGTGCGCCGGGCTGCTGGCGCGGGCGTCGGGGCTGGGGCTGGGCCACTTCATCGCGGCCTGCAACGCCAACGAGCCGGTGCCGGTGTACCTGCGCACGGGCACCTACGCGCCGCGCCCGGCCGTGCCCACCTTCTCGAATGCCATGGACGTGGGCAACCCCAGCAACTTCGTGCGCATTCTGGAGCTATTTGGCAATGATATCAGCCGCCTGCGCGCCGCCCTCAGCGCCGATACGGTGAGCGACGCCGACACGGTGGCCGCCATCCGGCAGGTGTGGGAGCAGGATAATTACCTGCTCGACCCGCACGGTGCCGTCGCCTACGCGGCCCTGCGCCGCTACCAGGCGCAGCACCCAGGCGCGGCCGGCCTCCTGCTGGCCACGGCCCACCCCGTCAAATTCCCCGCCGTGGTCGAGCCCATCCTGGGCCGGGCCATCGAGTTGCCGGCCGTGGTGCGGGCCTTGCAGGGCCGCGCCAAACGCAGCGTGCCGCTGGCGGTTGACTACGAGGAGCTGCGCGCGTTTCTATGGTCCCGGGCATAGCAAAATCCGAAGCCCCAACCGCTAGGCAGCGTACTTTCGACCTGGTACCAAACAGGCGTTTTCACCCTACTTCTTTCTTGCTATGCCAACGTACTATCTCGAATTTTCCGAAGATGAAGCCACCGGGACCGCCCACAAGTTTTACGAAGCCACCGTTGAAGGTTCGAAGCTGACCCTCAGCTACGGACGCATCGGTACGCCGGGGGCCAGCAGTAGCCAGCAATGCAGCTCGCCGGAAGAAGCCGAGAAGGTGGCGCAGAAGAAAATAGGAGAGAAAAAGCGTAAGGGCTATCAGGAGGCCGTGAAGGGCCAGCGCCAGAAGCGCACCATCACGCGGCGCGGGGGAGAAAGCCGGCCCTCGACGGCCAAACGGACGGCCCCGACCATCTGGCGCTTCGAAACCGGGTCGTCGGCTTTTGGCGTGTTTGTGAACGAGCAGGGCTGCTGGGTGGGCAACCAGGCCGGCCGGGTGTACCAGCTCAGCCACGAGGCCGAGGTGCACATGCAGTACCAGCTGAGCGAAGGCGTGAAATGCATGGTGTCGGACGGGGCCTGGATGTACGTGGGCTGCGACGATGGCAACGTATACAACCTCACCGGCAAAACTCCACGCCTGGCCTACGAAATCAACCCGCACATCGACATCTTCTGGCTCGACATTGCCAACGGCCTGCTGGCCGTGTCGGATGCCGCCGGCCAGCTCACCACCGTGAACTACGAAGACGAAGAGCAGTGGGCCGTGAAAACCGGCGGTAGCGCCGCCTGGATGGTGCGCTGCGACCCGGTAGGCCGCATTTTCTACGGCGATTCGCAGGGCGTGCGCTGCTACTACGGCTGGGAAAAAGAAACCCTGGTGTGGCGGTATCCCACCAGCCAGGTGTTGTTTGGCTGGTTCGACGGCCGCCACGCCTACGCCGGCACCGGCACGGGCCAGGTCCTGAAATTCGGCCAGGAAGGCCAGCTGCTGCAAACCTACAAGGCCGACGGCTCCGTGTTGTCGTGCGCCACCGCCCCGGGCGGACGCTACGTGTTCGCGGCCGACGGCTCCTCGACGGTCTACTGCTTCGCTGAAGACGGCCAGCGGCTGTGGAAGCTGGCCACCGGCTGCGGCTCGGCACTCTCCATGCAGTATTTCAACGAGCGTCTCTACCTGGTGACCACGAGCGGCACCTTTGCCTGCCTCGATGTGAGCGAAACCGCCATTGCCCAGGCCGAGCAAGGCACCGCCGCCCCGGCCCAGGTAGTGAAAGCTCCGAGCGGGGCCGTCACCGCCGTGCAGAGCGACGTACTGGAAGCAGCCCCCGCCAATGCGCCGGGCGTGCTGTTGCGCTGCGTGCGCGAAGGCGGCAAGCTGCGCGTACGGGTGGCACAGGCCGGCTACCACGACTGGCACGTGCAGTTCCCGAAAAACCTTCGCCGGGAAGGACAGTTCTATTTGGCCGAACGTATTGAGCCGGCCGCCCAGGGCGATTTCTACCGCGTATTGGGCAACATCTACGCCGTCAATGAATAACCCCCTCAAGGCCCGGTGCAGCCAGCTGGCCCCCGTTGCACACCGCTATATATTGCCCGGGCTGCTGCTGGCTTTCGCCGCCTGCCGCCCCGACCAGGTCGAGCACCTGAAGGACAGCAAGCGCATCGGCATCGAAACTGCCAATTGGGAAGTGAAGCGCATCATGCCCAACGACCTGCTGCGCGCCACCCGCTGGGCCGGCGACTCCCTCACGGCCACCGCCGACTCGCTGCTGCGCCGCACGCTGGCCCGCGAGCTGGCGGCCGGCGGCGTGGCCCGCGCCCTGCCTTTCTGCCGCCCCGAAACCTACCATGCCGTCGATTCGCTGGCCGGCGTGCTGAAGGCCACGGCCCGGCGCGTGAGCGCGCACCCGCGCAACCCCGCCAGCCAGGCCCCGCTGCTGGCCGCCGAAATGCAGCCCGACACGCTGCGCACCATCCGGCGGCCGTCGCAGGAAGTATTCTTCTACCAGCGGCCCATCGTGCTGAATAACCAGCTGTGCCTGCGCTGCCACGGCGAAATCGGCAAGGATATTTCGCCGGCCGACTACGCCCTCATCAAGCAGAAATTCCCGCAGGACCAGGCCACCGGCTACCGCCTGGGCCAGGCAATGGGCGCTTGGCAAATTAGCCTGCAGCGCCCCGGCGTGGCCGAGTTCTGGACGATGAAAACCCGCAAGAAATGGAAGGAGCACAAGATGCCCAAGCTGTTTTGAGCGGCCACGCCCTCGTTCAGCCTTAGCCAGGAGCTGATTCCAGCGTATAAATCGATTGCTATTGACGGCGGCGGCGGCTATCGCCCCGTCTTTTTGCGATGAAGCAGGTAGCCAGGATGAAGTAGCGAGTAGTAAGGCTGTCATGCTTGAACAGTCAATTGCTCGAACAAAATCCTGCCACTTGTTCCTTCTGTCTGTCCTGCTACTTATTGGTTCATGAATTCTGATTCTTCTCCCATCATCATCATCGGCGCGGGCATGGCCGGGCTGGCCTGCGCCACCTGGCTGCACCGCGCTGGCCGCCCCGTGCTGCTGCTCGAAGCCGCCGACGCCGTGGGCGGCCGCGTGCGCACCGACCTCACCCCCGAAGGCTTCCGGCTCGACCGCGGCTTCCAGGTGCTGCAAACCAACTACCCCGAAGCCCGCCGCCTGTTCGACTACAAGGCACTAAACCTGAAGGCCTTCCGCTCCGGGGCCGTTATCCGCCTGCCCGACGGGGCCGAATCGAAGCTGCAAAACCCGTTGCAGAAGCCGCTGGCTGCCTTTTCGGCCCTGGCCTCGCCCATCGGCACGCTGGCCGATAAGCTGCTGATTCTGAGCCTGGTGCGGCACGTGCTGCGGCACACGCCCGACGAGCTGCTGGCCCGGCCGGCCATCGACACGCTCAGCTTCCTGCGGCGCTACGGCTGGAGCGAGCAGATGATTGACACCTTTTTCCGGCCCTTCTTCGGCGGCGTATTTCTCGACCGCGAGCTTACCACGGCCAGCAATTTCTTCGAGTTCATCTTCCAGCAGTTCGTGACGGGCGAAGCGGCCATTCCGGCCCTGGGCATGCAGGAGCTGCCCGCGCAGCTGGCGGCCCGCCTGCCCGCCGGTACCGTGCGCCTGCACACCCCCGTGGCCGGCATTGTCGATGGCGGCCAGGTGCGCCTCACTACCGGCCAGGTGCTGCAGGCTTCGGGCATCGTGCTGGCCACCGACGGCCTGGCGGCCCGGCGCCTACTGGCCGGCCGCAGCGGCAACCCCGACGATACCCCCGGCCAGGAGGCCGGCAGCTACCCCACCGCGGCCCGCCTCACCACCTGCACCTATTTCGCCACGGCCGGCGGCCACTCGCCCGGCCGCAACGACAAGCTGCTACGCCTGAACGCCACGCCCGGCGCACTGGCTCATAACGTAGCCTTCCCGGCCGACGTGAGCGGTACCTACGCCCCGGCCGGCCGCTCGCTCATTTCGGTGAGCACCCACGGCGAGCGCAGCCTCAGCGAGGAGGAGCTCACGGCCCGCCTGCGCGAGGAGCTGGCCGCCTGGTTCGGCCCGGCGGCGCGGCAGTGGGAGCACCTGCGTACCTACCGCATTGCGGCCGCGCTGCCGGTGTACTCCGCCGGCCAGCCCCCCGAGCAGCCCCTGAAACTGGCCGACAACCTCTACCGCTGCGGCGACTGGGCCGCCTACCCATCGCTGAACGGGGCCCTGGCCACCGGCCGCGCAGTGGCCGAAATGATTATCAAGGGATAATTAAGTAGCCAGAATTAAGTAGAAAGTAGTAAGACTTCAATGCAATAACAATCAATTGCCTGAACAAAATCCTGCTACTTGTTACTTCTGTCTTGCTACTAAAAAAAGGGCGACTCACACCGGTGTGAGTCGCCCTTTTTTTAGCTATTGGCCGAATGGGCCTAAACGGCGGGGTTGGGCGTGGCCGGGCTTTCGTAGGCGGGAGCCAGGGCTTGCTCGCCTTCGAGAGGCAGATGAATTTTCTCGTCGTCGGCCACGCGCAGGGTCAGCAGGCCACCAATAATCATCAGCACGCCGCCCAGCACCACCACGTTCAGGGGGTCGAGGGAGGGCACCTGCTTCATGATGAAGGGCAGGCCCAGCGAGGCGCACACCTGCGGCAGCACGATAAAGGCATTGAAAACGCCCATGTAGTGCCCCATTTTGTTGGCCGGAATGACGCCCGCCAGCATGGCGTAGGGCACCGACAGGATGCTGGTCCAGGCCATGCCCACGCCCACCATACTCAGGTACAGCATCCAGGGCTCGGTAATGAAGGCGATGAAAAACAAGCCCACGCCGCCGGCCATCAGGCATAGCATGTGGGTGTATTTGCGGCTGAACTTGCGGGCGAGCAGCGGCAGCAGCAGGCTGAAGCCCGCCGCTACGCCGCTATACACGGCAAAGGCATTCCCCACGAAATTACCCGCCTCGTTGAAGGCTCTCGAAGCCGTATCGGTGGTATGAAACAGGTGCTTGGCCACGGCCAGGGTGGTAAAAATCCACATGCAGAACAGGCCGAACCAGGTAAAAAACTGCACGGCCGCCAGCTGCTTCATCACCGTGGGCATGTGCAGCACGCCGGTGAAGGTTTCCTTCACGCCCTGCAGCAGCGTCACGCTTTTCTTCGCGCGCTCAAACGCCTCCAGGTCCTCGGGCGGATATTCCCTGGTGGTGAGCACCGTGTACACCACGCACAGCAGAAAGGCCGCCGCGCCCAGGTAGTAGGCGTATTTCACCGAGTTGGGCACGATGCCCGTGGCCGCCTCGTTGGCCACCCCGAAATGCGTGAGTATAGTGGGCAGCAGCGACGCCACCACCGCCCCGATGCCAATAAAAAACGACTGCGTGGCGAACCCGGTCGTGTGCTGCTCGCCGGGCAGCATATCGCCCACGAAAGCCCGGAAAGGCTCCATGCTGTGTTGATGCTGGCATCCATTATCCAGAGCATGCCGCCCGCAATCCAGAGCGTAGGCGAGTTGGGCATGATGAGCATGGCGATGGAAGCCAGAATGGCCCCTACCAGAAAAAACGGCCGCCGCCGCCCCCAGCGCAGGCTCCAGGTGCGGTCGGACAGGTAGCCGATGATGGGCTGCACGATGAGACCGGTGAGCGGCGCGGCCACCCACAGAACCGGAATATCGTCGGCATTAGCCCCCAGACTGGAGAAAATGCGGCTGGTATTGGCATTCTGCAGCGCAAAGCCGAACTGAATACCCATGAAGCCGAAGCTCATGTTCCAGATTTGCCAGAAGCTCAGGCGGGGCTTCTGGCGGGTACTCGTGGCCGAAGCCGCAGCGACAGATGCCATCAGACGAAGTATTTGGGAATCAGCAGGAAAGATAAATACTGTAGCCCCAAAAAAGAGTACGGCGGCTAATTACCAAATTTAGCAAATTCAGGGTTACGCCGGCTCGGCTACCGGGGCTTTATCTCGAAAACGTAGGCCGACATGGGGGCCAGCGTGAGGTTGAGGGCGTTACGCGGCTCCTCATCGGTGAGCAGGTTGGTGTAGGTGTAGAACTTCTTGTTGCTCAGACCCATGGCTGCCAGGGCCTCGGCCGGAATGGTGATGACCGGCTTGTAGGTTTTCTCCGCGCTGAAGTTCACCACTACCAGCACCTGCTGCTTGTCGGTGTAGCGCAGGTAGGCGTAGAGGTGGCGGGTGTTGTACTCCTTGCCCAGGTTATTGGCGTCCTGCAGCTCGTAGAAACGGCCCCGGCGGATGGCCTCGCTCTGGCTCGTGGCATTCAGCAGGCGGCTGTAGAACTCGCGCAGCTGCTTCTGCTCATACACCAGCTTGCCGCCGTCGTACTTGCCCTGGTTCAGCCACTTCTGGTGGTCGGGCACGCCCCAGTAATCGAAAATGCTGGTGCGGCCATCGGCACCGCTGAAGCCTTCGGCGCCGTTGGCGGGCTCGCCCACTTCCTGGCCGAAGTACAGCATCACGGGGCCGCTGGCCAGGGTGGCCGCCACGGTCATGGCCGGAATGGCGCGTTTGGGGTCGGTGGCAAAATCCTTGCTGGCAATGCGCTGCTCGTCGTGGTTTTCGAGAAAGCGCAGCATGTGCGACGAGAAGCCGTTGCTCTCTTCCTTCCAGACGCGCGTGATTTCGTCGGTGCTGATTTCCTGGCGCATCATCTTGCGCAGGCCGTCGTACAGGCCCACCTTGTCGTAGAGGAAGTCGAAATGACCCTTATCGAGGTAGGTACGGTACTCCTTGGGATTGTAGGCTTCGCCGATAAACACGAGGTCGGGCTTCACCTTTTTCAGCTCCGGAATCACCCAGGCCCAAAATTCGACGGGCACTATTTCCACCATGTCGCAGCGGAAACCGTCGACGTTCTTACCGGCCCAGAACACGAGGATGTCGCGCATCTTCTTCCAGGTGTTGGGCACGGGGTCGAAGTGGGTGGCGCGGCCATTCGGGTAGTCCACGCCGTAGTTCAGCTTCACGGTTTCAAACCAGTCGTTCACGCTGGGCGCTTCCGAGAACACGTCGTTGCCGGTGGCCTTGGCGGGCATTTCGACGTACTTGCCGTCTTCGCGCGGGCCTTTCAGCGGGCCCAGCGGGTTGTACCCGGCGGGCACCACGAAGGCCTTACCGGGAATATAGTAGAAGTTGTTGTTGGCCGCGAAGGCCTTGGTCTTGTCATCGGTCGCACCCAAATCAATCACGCCCACGGGCTTGGCATCCGACTTGTAGGAGCGGGCCACGTGATTCGGAACGAAGTCCATCAGCACTTTCAGGCCGTGGTCGTGGGTGCGCTTGATGAGGGCTTCGTACTCGGCCATGCGGTTTTTCACCGCCACGGCCAGTTCGGGGGCCACGTCGTAGTAGTCCTTGATGGCGTAGGGCGAGCCGGCGCGGCCCTTCACCACGTCGGCATCGTCGGGCGGAATGCCGGCGACGGTGTAGTCCGTCATGGTGGCGTGCTCAATCACGCCGGTATACCACACGTGGCTCACGCCCAACGCCTTAATTTCGCTAAGGGCCTTGTCGGTGATGTCGTTGAACTTGCCGCAGCCATTCTCGGCAATGGTGCCGTAGGGCTTGTTGAGGGCCACCTTGTTGCCAAACAGGCGCGTCATCATCTGGTAGATGACGAGCTTATTGTCTTTCGGTACCTCGTCGGTGGTATTCGGGTCGGTGGCGAGGACATGTTTTTTATTCACGGGCGGGTCAGGCAACGAGAAGGCAGCCAATGAGAGAAGGCCGCCGGCCAGCAACAGTTTTTTCATGATGCGGCAAGATAAGGGAGTTTTGAATGTTGAGGGTTGAATGTTAAGTGTATGATGGCCTGCTAAAGAAATGTTAACTCAACATTCAACCCTTAACACTCAACATTTCAACCGGCTACCATTCCTGCGTCAGCGGGTGCAGCATCAGCTCATCTATCACCACGTGGGCGGGGGCTTCGAGCACGTAGCGGACGGCCTGGGCCACGTCGGCGGGGCGCAGGTGGGTTTTCTCAGCCTCGGCGCTGCCCGGCGTAGTATCGTTGAAGTAGGTATCGACCAGCCCGGGGTAAATGGTGCTCACCTTGATGCCGTGGGGGCGCACTTCCTTGCGCAGGTTGGCCAGCAGGGCATCCTGGGCGTATTTGCTGGCCCCGTAGGCCGTGCCGTGCGCGAAGGTGCGCTTGGCTACATCGGAGGCAATGCCCACGATGTGGCCGCGCTTCTGGGTTTTGAAATGGGGCACGGCAGCTTTGCAGAGCAGGAAGGTGCCCTTCACGTTGGTGTCGAAAATCCGGTCCCACTCCTCACCAGTAAACTGCTCCAGCTCGGCAAACGAGCCCACCCCGGCGTTGCAGACGAGGATGTCGAGCCGGCCATAGCGGCGCAGGGTTTCGGCCACCACGTGCCGGGCGTCGTCCTCGTCGGCGATGTCGGCCACGATGCTCAGGCCCCGGGTTTTATGGGTAAGGTCGCTCAGCTCCTGCTCGCTGCGGGCCACGGCCACTACAGTGGCACCCTGCAGGGCCAGCAGCAGGGCCGTGGCTTTGCCGATGCCGCGGCTCGCCCCGGAGATGATAACTACTTGGTTGGTGAGGTCGGTCATGAGCGCCAGGTTACGCGCGGTTCAATGAGGTTTCGCCAGGTTCTCGCACGGGTTCATTGAAGTTACGAAGCCGGCACCAAACACCTGGCGAAACCTGGCGCTATTTCCGCGGCTCCACCACCCAGGGCGGGTGGGCGGGCACAGCCAGCTTTTGCAGGTCGCTGATAACACCTGCCCTCCACACCTCCATACCCGACGAAACACCGGCTGTGCGCTCGGAAAATTGGGTGCCGTCCCCTTCTTCTCGTCCTTGGCGTAGCTGGCGATAATCATCCCGCGCTGGCCCACGAAAAAGCCCGCCCCCGAAACCGGGAGCGGGCTGTTACCCGTCATTTCCGCGAAGCGACTATTGCTGCTTGGCGAGCCAGAGCGAGGCGTTCAGGTGCAGCTTGGCGTGGCTGGCGATTTCAGTCCAGCCGGGGTACACGTTGTTGCCGGGCTCGCCGGTGCCATCGTCGGCCGGCGACGAATCGGTGACGCACACCACGCGGCCCGTGCCGAAGGTGCTGCTCATGCACATGATGTTGGTGCTGCCCTGGGCCGAAGTACCGCGCCAGATGAGCGGCGTAGCGGCCGAGCCGGCGGTTTTAGTCAGGGTGGCACCGTTCGAGAACTTCAGCTGGGTTACGGCCCCCTGCGTGCCATTCAGAATGGTGTTGCTGCTGCTGGCCAGCACATTGCTGCTGGTTTCGGAGATGTTGGTGAGGTCGATGCTGTAGCCGAAGGGGTTGGCCTGCACGCCGTTGTTAGTCATCAAATCGTTCCAGATAGCGGGCGAGTCGTAGCCGTCGCCGTTGCGGTCCGAGATGTTGTGGTCCGAAATCATGAACAGGCCACCGCCGTTTTTCACGAAATTCACGATGGCCGCTTTCTCCGACGCCGAGAACAACGTGTTGGGCTCATCCACCACATACACGTTGTAGTTGCTCAAATCCTGGGGGTTCGCGGCGTTGCCGTAGGTGATTGCCACGCCCGAAGGCAGGCTTTCCACGGTGTTGCCCAGCTTCACCAGGGCCACGCCCCACGAGGAGAGGGCACCCGTCCAGTAGCTTTCCGACGTGCTGCCCGTGATGCCGCTCTGGGCGGGCGAGGGGAAACGCGGGGCGGCATTGTTCACGCCCATAATCACCCAGTCGGCATTGCCGGCCGTTTCGGCGTGCGTGGCGTCAAACAGGAATTTTTTGCCGCCCGTGGAGGGGGGAGGCGTGGTACCGCCACCGCCGGTAGAAGGGGGAGGCGTGGTACCGCCGCCGGTGCCAGCGTAGCTTTCCACGGTCACGTTGTCGAAGTTCAGGCGGCCAGTGCCGCCGTCGGTTTTGCGGATTTGCAGGCGCACCGTACCGGCCAGGTTCACGGCGAACGAGGCCGTGCTGAGCGTTCTGCTGCTGCTGGTGATGGTGCTGCCTACTTTGGCGTAGCTGCTGCCGCTGTTGGCGCTGGCCCACAGCTCCCAGGTGCCGGCCGCGTCGGTGCCGTACGCGGCGTGCGCCACGGTTACCACGCCGGCCCCGCCGGTCAGGTTGAAGTTCATACTCAGCGAGCCGCTGTTGCGCACGCGGGCCGACTGCACGCCGGTGTGCGGGTCGGAGGCCGTGTTGCCCAGCAGGGCATCGTTCAGCGTCCACGAGCCCGAGCCCAGCGTGACGCTGCCGGTCGTGTAAACCGTTTTAGTACCCGCTTCAAACCCTTCGGGAAAGCCCGGGGCCGCAACGTTCTGGGAAACCACGGCGGCCGTGGGGGCCGCCGGTATCAGCTCCGACTTCGAGCAGCTGGCAAACAGCGCGGCCGCGCCCAGCAAAGGGGCCGCCAGAAAACGAGCAGTTAGGGTCATGCGCATCAGGTTGAAAAAGAAAATTTTATGGTGAGCAACAAGGCTGCAAAAGTAACCGGCCGAAACCATGAATTTGTCAATAGACAGGTTAAAGAATTATGTCCTTTTCAAAAAAGAGGCTGATTTAGGTGAAGATATTATGAATTTTCATCCTGAATAGGACTAATACCGAAAATGTGATAGTTATTGGCAGACGCGGCGGTATGGACCCGATTACCCTACCGGCAGCTTGTGGCGTATTTCGCCGCCGGCCGCCCGGCTCCTGGGCCAGGCCGGCAAAACAGCCCCGGCCCCGGCCGGCGGCTGGCCCGGGCAATAAATTTTGCTACTAACCTACTGGCTGATATTGCCTTGACACTGTTAATGTTGGCCAGCATGCTAACGTTTGCTTAAAGCGCGCCGCTATAGTGGGGGGGTGCGGTATGTCCGGAAAGCTGCTGACCTTGCGGCCCTACTGCGAGGCCGGCCGCGCGCCGCGCGCCCCATCCTCCCAACCCACAAGTTTTTCTCCCACGCGCTTTCGGCTCGTTCACTGGCTACATATGGCTTTTACTTTTAAACCCTACGCGCCGGCCGCGAAATACAAGACCGCCGCCGCGTACTTCTCGATGGAGTTTGCTGTCGACCAGGCCCTGAAAACCTATTCCGGCGGCCTGGGCTTCCTGGCCGGCTCGCACATGCGCTCGGGCTTCGAGCTGAAGCAAAACCTGTTGGGCATCAGCATTCTGTGGACGTTTGGCTACTACGACCAGGACCGCGACCCCGAGCAGGCCATGCGCGCCGAGTTCCGCCACAAGCACTACTCGTTTCTGCAGGATACGGGGCTGCTGTTCCCCATCACCATCCACGGGGCCAATGTGTATGTGAAAGCCCTGTACCTGGCCCCCGAGGTGTTCGGCACGGTGCCCATGTTCTTTCTCACCACCGACATTGCCGAAAACGACCACCTTTCGCGCACCATCTCACACCACCTCTACGACCCGGACGCGGCTGCCCGCGTGGCCCAGAGCATCTTGCTGGGCGTGGGCGGCGGGCGGCTGCTCGACGAGCTAGGCCGCCAGACCGACGTGTACCATCTCAACGAGGGCCACGGCCTGCCGCTGGCGTTCTACCTCTACGAAAAGCACGGCCGCGACCTGGCCGAGGTGCAGAAGCGCCTCGTGTTCACGACGCACACGCCCGAGCTGGCCGGCAACGAGGAGCGCCCCATGAAGCTGCTCACGGACATGACCTTCTTCGGCAGCGTGCCCGAGGAGGAAGTGCGCCGCGTGGCCCGCATCAACGACGGCGACGCGCTGAACTACACCCTCACCGCGCTGCGCTTTGCCCGCAAGGCCAACGCCGTGAGCAAGGTGCACGGCACGGTGGCCAACGAAATGTGGGGCCACTACGAGGGCATCTGCCCCATTATCCCCATCACCAACAGCCAGAATGGCACCTACTGGCGCGACCCGCAGCTGGCCGCCGCGCTCAAAAGCAAGGACGACACGGCCCTGCTCGCCCGCAAACAGGAGCTCAAAAAGGACCTGTTCAAAATCGTGGCCGACCAGACCGGCAACGTGTTCGACCCCAGTGTCATCACCATCGTGTGGGCCCGCCGCTTTGCTGCCTATAAGCGCGCCGACCTCATTCTGCGCCATTTCGAGCGCTTCGTGGCGCTGGCCGCCAACGCCCAGCACCCCATCCAGGTCATCTGGGCGGGCAAGCCGTATCCGAAGGATTTCGGCGCGGTGGCCCTGTTCAACGACATCATCAAGCGCACGGCCCACCTGAAAAACTGCGCCGTGCTCACCGGCTACGAGCTGGGCCTGTCGGCCGCCCTCAAGAAGGGTTCCGACATCTGGCTGAACACGCCGCGCTTCCCGCGCGAGGCCAGCGGCACCAGCGGCATGACCGCCGCCATGAACGCGGGCGTGAACCAAAGCATCGCCGACGGCTGGATTCCGGAGTTCTGCCGCGACGGTGCAAACGGCTTCCTCATCCCGATTATGGACGTGACCCTGCCCGACAACGTGAAGGACGATGCCGAAGCCACCGCCCTGCTCGACGTGCTCGAACACACCGTGCTGCCGCTGTACTACGACCAGCCCAAGAGCTTCCTGAAGGTAGTAAAAACCGCCATGAAGGACGTGGAGCCCGCATTCGAAAGCGCCCGCATGGCCCGCGAGTACTACGAGCTGCTGTATAAAATCTGACCGCGGATTCAACGGGTTTTAGCGGATTAAAACAGATTTTTTGTGGTTCCGTACCAATGCCTCCCCGCTACGTGTTCGCGGGGAGGCATTTTGCCTGGCAACAACCTATCGTGCGCGGCCGAAGCGGCAACCACAAAAAATCCGTTTCATCCGTTAAAATCCGTTAAATCTGTGGTCCTATGTGTGGTCGATATTCGTTTGTAGCTCCCGCGCCCGCCGCTGAGCGCCGTTTCAATGCCAGATTTGCCGAGCCCGCGCCGCCGGCTTATAATGCCGCGCCTTCGCAGCGGCTGCCCGTCATCACCAACGCCGCTCCCGGCCAGATTCAGCTGTTGCAATGGGGGCTGGTGCCGGCCTGGAGCCGCGACCCGGCCGGTGGCCCCAGGCCCATCAATGCCCGGGCCGAAACGCTGGCCGAAAAGCCCAGCTTTCGGATGCTGCTGGCCCGGCGGCGCTGCCTGGTGCTGGCCGACGGCTTTTATGAGTGGCAGGCCACGCCGGCCGGCAAGGTGCCGCACCGCATTCTGCTGCGCGACGAGCAGCCCTTCGCCTTCGCCGGCCTCTGGGACGAGTGGGTGGACCGGGCCACCGGCGAGCTGCACCCCACGTTCACCATCATCACCACCGAGCCCAACGAGCTGATGGCCCGCATTCACAACCGCATGCCCGTCATGCTGCCCAACCGCGCCGCCGAGCTGGCCTGGCTGGCCGACGGCCACCAAATGCCCGCCTACCAGCAGCTGTTGCAGCCCTTCGAGGCGGCTGCCATGCGCGAGTATGTGGTGGGCAAGCGCGTGAACTCGCCGGCGAACAATGATGCCGGGGTGCTGGCGCCCGCCGCTGGCTGAAGCCCCCCCGTAGTGAAGTAGCAAAGGGCGGCTTACCTTGGCAGCATGAATTCTGCCGCCGCTGCCTCCCCTACCCGGCTTTCCACCCATAACCCCTGGGTACTGGCATTGCTCGTGGCACTGCTGGCCGCTGTTTTGCAAAAGGAACTGCCGTGGTGGAGCGCCGTGGTAATGGCTTTTGCCATGTGCTTTGGGCAGGCGCAGTCGGGGCGGGCGGGCTTTGTGGCCGGTTTCGTGGGGCTGGGGCTAAGCTGGCTGGTGCCGGCCGCGTGGCTGTCTGTGCAGAACAACGGCCTGCTGGCGCACCGCGTGGCGCAGCTGCTGCCCATGGGCGGTTCGGTACCCGTGCTGGTGCTCGCAGCCACCCTGGTTATTGGCCTGGCCGGGGGGCTGGCCGGCCTGGCGGGCCGCTGGCTGCGCGAAGCCGTTGCGCCGGCCCGCGCGGCGCGCTAGCCCAATGCCGGCTTTCCCTTTCTAAGGACTTACGCAATTTAAGCCCCAGCGGGGCGACATACCGGTAGTAAATAATTGATAAACAAGAACAAAGCCCCAGCGGGGCGACATTCGTCAGATGGATGCCAACGAGTGTCGCCCCACTGGGGCTTTGTTCGTATTTATCAATTATTTACTACCGATATGTCGCCCCGCTGGGGCTTAAATTGCGTAAGTCCTATACTTATTTCAGGTGCTGGCTCATCCAGCGCCCCACGGTTTCCAGCGCGTCGGGCGAGGTAGTGGTGGGCGCGGTAGCTCCGGCCAGCAGCGCCCGCTCGCCCAGAGCCGTCTCAAAATCGTGCGTCACGTCATCGAGCTGCTCAAACGTTGCCTGCTTATTGCCCCTGAACCCCTTTTCGAGGGCCGTGAAATTGGTAGCCGCCGGCACCTGAGCATCGGCTGCGCCGTGCAGCAGCAGCGCGGGACAGGTTATTTTGGCCAACTCAGCCTGTGGGTTGAAAGCCAGCAGCGAACGGTACCACCCGCTGGTGAGCTGGGCCGCCCGGACCTGGGCCGTAGCCGGGGCCAGTACCGGGTAAATCTGACGGAGCATATTGGCCACAATTGCCTGCGCCTGCCCATTGTCCGCCGTCTGCCGGATGATTTCGAGCAGGGCAAACTGGCGCTTGTAGAGCAGGTCGTTGCGCTTGCGGGCTTCGGTGGCAAGGCGCAGCTGCTCTTGGGCCACGTGCACCTGCACCTGCTCGGGAGTGGCGCCGGCGGCCAGTTGCTGCTTGGCCTCACGCCGGACCTGGGCCATGTGCTGGGCGCAGCGGGTATCCCAGGCCAGTTGGGCCGTGTCGGGCTCGCCAGGGCGGTTCACCAGCGCCGTCTGGCGGGCCAGTAGCTCCTGGCCGCTCACCCCGGCCGCCGCCAGCGCCACCACGAAGGCCGGCGCGGGTGCCTGCGTGGCCGCCAGCAAGGCCACATTGGCCCCCTCGCCATGGCCCAGCACGCCCACGCGCAGGGGGTCGATGCCCGGCCGGGCGCGCAAAAAATTAAGGGCCGACTGCGCATCGGCGGCCAGCTCGGTGCTGGCCGTAGCGGCGGGCAGCGCCGCCGAGCGGCCCACACCACGGTCATCGAGCCGAAGCACGGCCAGGCCCTGGCTCAGCAGGTAGTCGGCCAGGTTGTCGAGCAGGCGGTAGCTGCCCACCTGGGCGCTGCCGACGCTGGCCGGCACGGCATCGGGCAATAGCAGCACGGCCGCGAACGGCCCGGCACCGGCGGGGCGGCGCAGCACGCCGCCCAGGCCCAGCTCGGGGTTGGAGCTGTTGGGGCTACTCACGTGCACTTCTTCGATGGCGAACGTAGCCACCGGGGCCGACAGGGCAACCGTGCCCGCCACGTGGTCGAGCACCAGCACCGTGCGGAAACCCGACTGCTGCCAGATGCCGCGCAGCCGCTGGCCTTCGGCCGTGGGCAGGGCCGCAAACCGGCAGCCGGCCTGGTCAGCCACGAA
The DNA here is from genome assembly GCA_031387395.1 of Hymenobacter sp. GTDB lineage: Bacteria > Bacteroidota > Bacteroidia > Cytophagales > Hymenobacteraceae > Hymenobacter. The sequence goes on along the minus strand of JANNDE010000703.1, from coordinate 939 downwards.
CGTGATGCTGTCGGCATTGCTGTGCATGCGCATCTGGCCACTATCGAGGTGGTGCGCGTCGAAGCGAAGCACGGCCATCGGGGTGCCATCGGCTTGCTGGCTGATGTGGATGCTGACCTGACGGCTACCGCCCGGCACCGGCAGCGCACCAGCCCACTGGCCCAGCAAAGGCCGCGCATCGGTTGGGCCGGCTTTCAGTGTATTGCAAAACAACAGCAGGATTATCAGCAAACCGATGGACTTGTTCATGACCGAAAGCAACCGAAGCCGCCGATTAGATGATACCTACTTTGTTGTCATTAAAAATACATTCAATGAATCAGATAAATGATTTTATATACCGCGAAGGGTTGAGATTGCTGGGTGAATAGTGCCGTGGGTTCGGTGGGATGTTAACTGCCGGCAAGGGCACAGGTAGCCCTGCGCCCTTGCCGGCAGTTGTGAATTCCCCGGTTATTCGGATTAGGAGCCCGGTACCTCAGACACGGGAGTACCAGGCCAGCGCGGCCAGGCCGGCGGCGTCATCCTCGGCTTCTACCACTTCGTCGATGACGAACTGAATTTCGGCTTCCGACCAGGCTTCGGCTTCGGCGGTGGCCACCCAGCCCGCGAGGGCGGCGTAGCGGTTGAGGCCGGCCGGCAGCGTCCAGGTAACTTTTTTGCGGATGTTCATGGCGGGAGAAGGCAGTGGGGGTCGGAAAATGAAGGGGCAAATTTAGCGGTTGCCCGGCGCCGGGCGCATCACCGTCACCTCGACGGGGACCACGCCGGCCTCGATGATGTCGAGCTGCACGGCGGCGCGACGCGACACATCCACGATGTAGCCCTTGGTGTGCGGGCCCCGGTCGGTGACGGTGACTTCGACGGAGCGGCCGTTGCGGGTATTGGTGACGCGGATGCGCGTGCCGAAGGGCAGCGTGTTGTGGGCGGCCGTGAGGC
>JANNDE010000698.1:0-2707 GCA_031387395.1 Hymenobacter sp. | reverse complement strand
CGAAGGTTCCCTTTTTTCAAAGAGCTAAGAAGGGACTATTCTTCGTCAGCAGCCGTCTTTTCAGCAATGGCAGCCTCGTCGGCTTCCTTGCGGTCGGCGTCTTCTTTGTCAACTTTGCGCTCCGACAGGCCGTCTTCGATGGCCTTACCAATCACGCCAACAATCAGTTGGATAGATTTCGAAGCATCGTCGTTAGCGGGAATCGGGAACTGCACCAATTCGGGGTTCGAGTTCGTGTCGCAGATAGCGAAAACCGGGATGCCCAGTTTGTGCGCCTCTTTCACAGCGATGTGCTCGCGCTTCACGTCGATGACGAATAAAGCAGCGGGCAAACGGCCGAGGTCGGCGATACCGCCGAGTACACGGTCGAGCTTTTCGCGCTCACGCTGCATCATCAGCTTCTCACGCTTAGCCAGAGCGGCGTAAGCGGTATTCTCTTTCACCATCTTGTCGATGGTGGCCATCTTCTTCAGGCTCTTGCGAACCGTGGCGAAGTTGGTGAGCATGCCGCCCAACCACCGGTCGGTTACGAAAGGCATCTTCAAACGCTCGGCTTCCGTGGTTACGATTTCCTGCGCCTGCTTTTTCGTAGCTACGAACATGATTTTGCGGCCGCTTTTCGCAATGTTGCGAATAGCCGTGGCTGCGTAATCAAGCGAAACCAACGTTTTGTTGAGGTCGATGATGTGGATGCCGTTCTTCTCCATGAAGATGTACGGCGCCATTTTGGGGTCCCACTTGCGGGTGAGGTGACCAAAGTGGGCACCTGCGTCGAGCAGGTCCTTATAAGTCGTCTGAGCCATGATAGTATCCTCCTGGTTTTAGCGTTTCGAGAACTGGAACGAGCGACGAGCCTTGCGTTTGCCGAATTTCTTGCGTTCCACCATGCGCGGGTCGCGGGTCATGAAGCCTTCCTTCTTGAGAGCAGGACGAACTTCTTCGTTGTCGCTAACCAGAGCCTTGGTGATAGCCAGGCGAATAGCCTCGGCCTGAGCCGAAATGCCGCCGCCGCGCACGTTCACCTTGATGTCGTACTGGCCGACTTGCTCGAGGATTGCCAGGGGTTGGTTCACTACGTTCTCCAGCAGCTCGTTGCTGAAGTACGATTTCATGTCCCGGTCATTGATAGTGATATTCCCTTGCCCGGCCTGCATGTAAATGCGGGCCACCGAGGTTTTTCTTCTACCAGAGGTGTTGGTAATTGCCATTAGTGGAAAAATTGTGAATGTAGCACATGCTTTAGCTTGTGCCGGGTTGGAAAAGTAATTCCTGCGCAGCACAAGCTAAAGCATGTGCTACAAGGTTTTACAGGTTTTTCAGTTCGATTGCCACGGGCTGCTGCGCCTCGTGCGGGTGCTCCATGCCAGCGTACACGTATAGGTTGCGGTACTGGGCCGAGCCGAGTTTGTTGCCCTGCAGCATGCCTTTCACGGCGTGCTCGATGACGCGACGAGAGTCGCGGTTCATCTGCTCGCGCACGGTGCGACGCTTCTGGCCACCGGGGTAACCCGAGTGGGTGATGTAGACCTTCTCGGTCATTTTTTTGCCCGTTACGCGCAGGTTGTCAGCGTTGAGGACGATGACATTGTCACCGCAATCAGCGTTGGGCGTGAACGAAGGCTTGTGCTTGCCGCGCAGAATGTTGGCAATCTGCGAGCAAACGCGGCCCAGAGGGGCGACGCTGGCGTCGATGATAACCCAGCTCTTCTGGGCGTTGGCCTTGCTGACGTGGGTCGTCTTGAAGCTCAGGTGGTCCATGAGTCGAAAAAAAAGGTATGCTAAACTATTGAATTAGAGTGCCGAGCCGCTTGGGCTCCGGGAAAAACGGACACAAAGGTACTGATTTCTCGGGAAATAGGCAAACGTGGCGCAGTAGTTTTTCTGAGAATCACCCGTTTGCCCACGGCCAGCGCGCTTAGCGGTTCTGCCCCAGCACCTCTACCAGCACCCGGAAATCCTTCGGATACGGGGCCTCCACGCTGATTTCTTCGCCGCTCATGCCCGTGAATTGCAGGCGCAGGGCGTGCAGGGCGAAGCGCTTGATAAAGGGCTGCTCTTCCTGGCCTCCCTTCATGTTGAACTTCTTTTTGAGCGACGACAGGAAGAAATCCTCCCCGCCGTAGTCCTTGTCGCCCACGATGGGGGCCTGCAGATACATCAGGTGCAGGCGAATCTGGTGCATGCGGCCCGTTACGGGCTCGCAGAGCATGAGGGCGTGGCGGGCGTAGGTTTCGAGGGTGGTGAAGTGGGTTTCGGCGGCCTTGCCCTTGTAGGCGAGGCGGGCCTTGCCGCGGCTGGTAGTTTCGATGTTGCGCGTTACTACTTCGTCCTTTAGCTGGGGGGCACCCCACACCACGGCGTGGTACTGCTTTTTCACCTCCCGGTTTTCGAACTGCATGGCCAGGTGGCGGTAGGCGGCGGGGTTTTTGGCGAAAGCCAGCGCGCCGCTGGTTTCGCGGTCGAGCCGGTGAGCGGCCTGAATGTCGTCGTGCTGCTCGCGGGCCAGGCGCAGCATGTTGGGCGCGCCGCCCACCCGCTCGTCGAGCGTGGCCAGAAACGGCGGCTTGTTGACGACGAGGTAATCGTCGTTTTCAAAAATAACGAGGTCGGAAAAATCAGGGAGCTTCATAAGAGGCCGCAAAGGTACGACGGCCTTAGGCCGCGCTTCCCACGATGCCACTCTTGGGCTTATTCAGCTTGAATTCCA
>JANNDE010000688.1:0-21959 GCA_031387395.1 Hymenobacter sp. | reverse complement strand
CATGGCCCAGGCCCTGCGCAAAGCGCCGGTGCAGGTGGTCGTCGTCGACCGCAACAACAACCACAATTTCCAGCCGCTGCTGTACCAGGTAGCCACCGGGGCCCTGGAGGCCGACAGCATCGCGTACCCGATTCGCAAGATTTTCGCGGGGCAGGAAAACTTCTTCTACCGCATGGCCGACGTGCAGCGCGTCGACCCGGCCGCCAATACGCTCATTACCAGCGTAGGCGATATCGGCTACGACTACCTGGTGCTGGCCACGGGCTCGCTCACCAATTTCTTCGGGCTGGAGAGCATTGAGCGTAACGCTATGCAAATCAAGAGCATCCCGAATGCGCTGAACCTGCGCAGCTTCATTTTCCAGAACTTCGAGAAAGCCCTGCTCACCAGCGACCCGGCCGAGCGGCAGGCGCTGCTAAACATTGTGGTAGTAGGCGGCGGCCCTACGGGCGTGGAAATCAGCGGCTCGCTGGCCGAGATGCGCAAACACGTGCTGCCCAAAGACTACCCCGAGCTGGACCTACGCAACATGCAGATTTTCCTGGTCGAAGCCGGCCCGGCGCTGCTCGGGCCAATGTCGCCCGCCTCGCAGGCCGATGCCAAGCGCTACATGGACGAACTGGGCGTGCTCGTGCAGCTGAACACGGCCATCAAGCGCTACGAAGACGGTAAGGCTTATTATTCCGACACCGAATTCATCCCGACCGAAAACCTGGTGTGGGCCGCTGGCGTGAACGGGGCCGAAGTGCCCGGCCTGCCCGCCGAAGCCGTGACGCGCAACAAGCGCATCACCGTGAACGGCTGGAACCTGGTGCAAGGCCAGCGCAACATCTTCGCCATCGGCGACGTGGCCAACATGACGACGGCCGACATGCCCCAGGGGATGCCCATGCTCGCGCCCGTGGCCCAGCAGCACGCCGACCACCTGGCCGAAAACCTGCAGCGCATGCTGCGCCTCGAAAAGCCCCTCGATTTCGTGTACAACAACAAGGGCTCGATGGCCATCGTGAGCCGCAACAAAGCGGTGGTCGACCTGCCCGGCAACATTCACTTCCGGGGCTTTTTCGGTTGGCTCACCTGGCTTTTCGTGCACCTGATGACGCTGGTGGGCTTCCGCAACAAGGTGGTGGCGCTGGTCGACTGGGCGTTCAGCTACTTCAGCTCCGACCAGGCCCTGCGGCTCATCATCCGTCCTTTCAGCCGGCGCGACGTGAAGGACGACCAGGGCAAGAAAAGCGCCGAGCACCGCACCGCTACGGCCGAGTATAATGCCACGCCGCCCGCTATTCAGGTGTAGAAAAGAGTTAAAAGTGAAGAGTTAAAAGTGAAGAGTTAAAAATTAAATCCAGATTGGGTTTAATTTTTAACTCTTCACTTTTAACTCTTAAGCGGCCGGGCCGGCCACCACTACCTGCATATCCCCCACGCTCAAATACTGCTGCGCCAGCGCCTGAAGCGTCGCCGCATCAGCGGCCTCGGTTTGCTGCACGAATTGCGTGTAGTAATCGGCCGGCAGGCCCAGAAATATCAGGTTCTTATACTTGTCGCACTGTTCGAATACGGTCGACAGCTCGTTGGCAAACTTGCCCAACAAGTAATTTTTCACGGTTTCCAGCTCTTCGGCCGGGATGGGCTCTTCCTGCAGGCGGCGCAGCTCCAGCCCAATTTCGCTCACGGCGAAGTCGGCGCTTTCGCCCTTCACATCGGTCCCGATAACGAGCGAGGTCCCGTACTCGCGCGGGGCCACGCTGGCGTAGATGCCGTAGGTCAGGCCCTTGTCTTCGCGGATGTTGCGCATCAGGCGCGAGCCGAAATAGCCGCCCAGCACGTTCACCAGCAATTTCAGGCGATGGGTACTGGGGTGGGTAGGCGCGGGCCACAGCCGGCCCATGCGAATGGACGCCTGCAGGCTACCCGCCACGGCCACGCGGTCGGACGCGGTCGCGGCGGCTTCGGGCAGCACCACCGTCGGCTCGGGCAGGGCCGCGCCGGCCAGGGCCTCGGTGCCAAAGGCCTGGGCCACGAGGTCGCGCTCGGCGGCCACATCGCCGCACAAAAACAGCTCGGCATTGGCCAGCGAGTAGGCCGCGCGGTGGAAATCGCGGGCCTGTTCGGCGGTGAGGCTGTGGTAGCCGGCTTCATCGAAGGGCCGGCCGTAAGCGGTATCGTCGCCAAACAGCAGCTCGTTGAAGCGCTCGGTGGCGAGGTAGCTGGTTTTCTGGCGCTCCACGCGCACGTTCTGCACGGTGCGGGTTTGCAGCTGCTGCAGCTCGGCCACCGGGAAGGCGGGGTTCGTCAGCACATCGAGCACCAGCGGCAACAGCGTGGGCAGGTGGCGCGTGAGGCAGTAGAGCGTGAGCGTGGAGCGGTCGAAACCGGAGTCGCACTCCAGCGACGCGCCGTAGAAGGCCACTTCGTCGGCAATCTGGCGGGCGGTGCGGGTGGTGGTGCCCTCCAGCAGCATGCGGGCCGTGAGGGAGGCCAAGCCAGGCGTGGGCTCGGCCAGCTTACCGGCTTTGAAAACGGCCTGCAGGCGCACTACCGGCTGGGCATCGTTGGCCAGTACGTGCAGGCGGGCCCCGCTGGGCAGGTTCAGCACTTCGGCGGCGGGCAGGGCCACGCGGGCCAGCGGCTGCACGGGTGGGGCAAGGGTACGGTCAAGCATTTTGGATTCTGACATGGGATAGCAGAGTAATGAAAAGAACGTCATGCTGAGCCTGCCGAAGCATCTCTATCGCACAAGTAACTAATTACTATGGCGGTAGAGATGCTTCGACAAGCTCAGCATGACGTTCTGAGAGCTAAATAGCGAAACTAGTTCGACGGCGCTTCGCCACGGGTGCCGCCCGCGCCGTTCTCATCGAAGGCGTCGGCCAGCTTGTTGAGGTTAAAGTGCAGGCCGATGCGAATGGTTTGGGCCAGCGGGTTGTTCTTGGTGCCGCTGCCGGTGGGCACCAGATAAGTACCATCGATGCCGAACACCTGGTAGCGCACGCCCAGGCCCAAGCTCACGTACTGGCGGTCGCCCTTATCGGGAGCCTCGTAGAAGTAGCCGCCGCGGGCGTACAGCAGGTCGTTGTAGTTGTATTCGAGGCCGGTCGAGAGCACAATCTCGCGCAGTTCTTCCTTGAAGCCGCCCGGCGCGTCACCAAACGAGCTGAACAGCGCGCCCACGATGTTTTGTTTATTGCGCTCATCGTTTTTGGCTTTGATGCGAGCGATTTGCGCCGGGTCGGTTGGGCTGGTCAGCTCCTCATAATAAGGCGAGGGCACCAGCAACTTGCTGGCATCAAAAACCAGCGTAATTTTGTTGTACTGGTCGATTTCGCGCGTGATGGCCGTACCCAGCTTCAGAGTGGTAGGCAGGAAGCTCGGGTTGGTGGGGTCGGTGTAGGTAATCTTGTTGCCCAGGTTGCTGATGGCCCCACCCAGGGCCAGGTTGTAGATACCAGTGCCGATGGTCAGGTCCTTATGGTAGTACACGCCCAAGTCGACGGCTGCCGCGTTGCCGGGCTTGGCATCGTTGCCATTAATAGCCCCCACCAGGTTGGAGCGAATGTAGCGGGCCGATACCCCCACGCCCAGGTTATCGGTGAGCTGCAGGCCGTACGACACGGCAAAGGCGTATTCCTTGGGGCTGAACGAGCCGTAGGGCGTGTTGTTGATGGTGCGGTAGTCGATGGTGCCCAAATCGAAGTACATGAGCGAAGCTCCGAAAGCCGAGCGTGCCCCCACCTTGCCGTAGCCCGACAGGTAAGAGATGCTCATATCGTCGGTGATATTGCGCAGCCAGGGCGAGTACGACAGGCCCACCGAATATTTGTAGGGCACAAAGCCCAGCTTGCCGGGGTTGAAGTACGAAGCATTGGCATCGGGCGAGGTAGCCACCCCGGCATCGCCGAGGGCCGATGAGCGGGCATCGGGCGCGAGCGTGAGGATGGGCACCGCCGTGGTAATGGTGTGGGGGTTGGCTTGATTCTGGGCCTGGGCCGTGGCGGCCGAAGCCAGCAGGCCTGCCGCCAGGGCCAGGCGCGAACGCGAAACGAGTGCTTGCATAGGGGGAAACAATGGGGCCAGGGCGCGGCCGGGGCGCAAAGAAACGCGGAAATGAGATTATGAGTGAGTAGGGAGTATCAAGTAGTGAGTAGTGAGATATTGATTATCTCTTACATAGATGGTTCGCCTGGAATCTTACTACTTTCTACTTACGGCTTTCTACTTAATTAAGAATGACGAGCTTTTCGTACTTCGAAGCCACGGTTTGGGTGCGCTGCGAGCGCACCGTGAGGCGGTACACGTACACGCCCCGGGCCAGCGGGTCGTCGAAATCGTCGCGGCCGTCCCAGCTCAGGCTGCGCGAGTGGCCATCGGTGGTGGCCACGCTGCTGTTCAGGGTGCGCACCAGGTGGCCGGCCACCGTAAAAATCTGCACCTGCACATCGAGGTTGTCGGGCTCGGCCCCGGCCTGGTTGTGCTCGAAGAAGAACGTAGTATGGTGGGCAAACGGATTGGGATAGTTCAGCACATGGTCGAGGGCCAGCTTTTCGTCGTGGGCCACCACAAACTCAATCGTGCGCTCGGCCGAGTTGTTATAAGTGTCCCAAGCCTTGAGCGTGAGCGAGTGGGGCCCGGCGGCCAGCGTCTTATATGGGTTGTTGACGCGGCCAATGGTGAAGTCGCCCACGTTGGCCACGTACGTGTCATTCAGCACCAGCAGCTTGGTAGGGTCGTGGTCGAGGATGGCCGTGATATCGTGCCCGATGCCCGCGCCGGTGGTGTTGATGCCGCTCTCGTCCTGCAGCTTGGCCAGCAGCATGGTGTTCTGGGCCGTGAGGCCGCCGAAGGCGAACTGCTCGCTGTCCATAAACAGGTTGATTTCCGGCGGCTTGGTATCGCTGGCCGCGCCCTTGTAGGCCCCACCCACTTTGGGCAGCTGGTAGCCGTTGGCATCGGTGCCGTGGCCGGCATCGGCGGCGTAGAGGCTTATTTTGCCTACGCCCACGCTGTAGTTGATATCCTTGGGCACCACGAAGCTCAGGCTGAACTGGCCGTTCACCACCTCGGCCTGCCCACCGTAAATAATGCTTTCCTGTACCTCCACCGGGCGGGGCGAGTCGGGTTGCCTCGGGTCGGACTTGTCCAACGATTCATCACCTAGCGTCATCACTTTGGTCGGCTTGTCGTAGATGGTGACCTGCGCCCGGCCGGTGAAGCTGGTGTTCAGGGCACCACCGCTCAGCACTTTGCCATGTAGGCGCACCCGCGACAGGGCCAGCAGCGTATCGGCTGTTACCCAGGCCCCCTTGGGGTCACGGCGGCGGATGCTGTCGAGCACCACCGTCTGGCGCGGATAGGCCAGGGTCATGCTAGGGTCAGCCAGCAGGGTGTAGTTGCGGTTGTTGATGATGCCCGGCAGGCCCGGCCCGGGGTAGTCGTTCTTACTCACCATAATAGCCGTACCAATGGCGGGGTATTGCCCGGTAGCCAGCGGCTGCAGCACCCGGTTGAAATAAGCCTTGTTGAGCTCCGCGTTCGACCCCGCATCAACCACGCGGGTAGTCGTGAACAAGCCTATCGCGCCGCCCGTGGTATTGTCGGTCAGCACCTGCTCACCGGCCGAAGTAAAGTCGGGATTGTCGTAGGTGCTGAAATCGCAGGTTCCCGTAGTGAAAAAGGTGAGGTTGTTGCTGTTACGCAGCGCCATCACCGAGGCATTCGACACCACCTGCTCATCGGCCCAGCTTTTAGGGCTGCCGTGCCCGAGATAGTTCACAATCAGCGAACCCTGCTCAACCGACTGGTCGATGGCTTGGTTGGCGGCCGGCGAGCGCTGCCCGGCGGCCACGGCTAGCTGCGGATACAGGTCGAGATACACCTTGTGCACGTTGTACACCGGGTGGTTGGTCTGGATGATGCCCGCAATCAGCTCTGAGCCGTAGCCGACGAAAAGGTCGCCATTGCCATCGTCCGAAACCAGCGTAACACGGTTGCGCCACTTGCCAAAGGCCGGGGCCGCGTCGTAGCTCTTCACCTTGTCCACCATCGTGCGGGCCTGTTCGATGTTGGTGAGCTCGCCCTTGGGCTGGCGCACCGGCAGCCGGCCCACGCCCACATCGAGCAGCTCGGTACCGGGCGAGTCCTCACCCCATTCGCCCTCGTCGTCATCGAGCAGGGCATAATAATCGTCCGACGAGTAGCTGGCCGGCGTTCCAAATGCCACCAGCGACTCGCGCGACTCGTAGGTGGGCACGTAGTTCTGGTTGGCTTTGTCGAAATCGACATCGCTCTTGAACGGCACCCGGTCGCGCCACCACGTCGGCTCCAATTCCTTATTGTTGTAGGGGTCCGACTTGTAGTCGAACGAGGCATCACCAAAGAGCAGCAATTGCAGGGGCTTGCCGGCCGGGGCCCGCTGGTACACCTGCTTCATCAGGTCGCGGATGGCCGTCACGTCCTGCCCGCCCGAGGCGTACTCGTTATAGACTTCGGTAGTCGTCACCACCACGGCGCGCAGGTTGTCGTGCTGGGCCCGGTGGTCGGCCAGGCGCTGGGCCTGCCCCCGGAATACGGGCGGGGCCACAATCACCAGGTCGAGGCGCTGGTCGAGGTTGAGGGCGTGCAGGTTCTGGCTGGCCACCTTGCCGAAGGCACGCGGCGTGGCAAAAGCGCCGCCCCGCTCCAGGGCCACAAACTCGCGCAGCGTGTCGGCCGGGGCCACGAAGCTGCCGCCATCGAGGGCCTGGGCGCGGGCCTGGCGCGGGTTGGTCACGTCCCACACCTGGGTGTTGGCGGTAGTGCCCGCCAGCGCGTAGCGGTTGCGGGCCCCGGGCGCGATGTTGGTCAGCGTGCGAAACTCGAGCTGCGCGCCGCTCAGGCGCAGCTGGCGCTCGGCATTGAGGTCGAGGTAGTCGAGGTAGCCGCTGGCCCCGATATCGGAGCTATTATAGGCCAGGCCCACTTTAAACTCGCTGCCAGGGCTGGCCAGCGTGGCCTGCAGGGTGGAGGTACCCGTGGTGGCAACGGCGCAGTAGTCGCAGTTGGGGCGCGGGCCAAGCGTGATAGTGCCCAGCGGCGCGCCATTTAGCGTGAACTGAAACAGGCTGGCAGTAGCCGAAGCGGCCAATACCGCAGCAAACACGCGCACCGGCGCGCCGGCCACAAGGTCCGGGATGCCGGAAAACGCAATATCCTGCTGCCCGCCGGCCCGAAAGCCTTCGCCCACCCACTCGCGGCCCGAGTGCAGCAGGTTCAGCAGGTCGTGCTCGTGAAAGGCGCGGTAAGTGAACGTGCTAACGGTAGCCGTGCTGCCATTTGTGGGTAGGGTTGCGGCGGTTGGCACCCGCAGCCCCGCCCGGCCGTTGGCCCCCACAAAATAATAAGTGGTGTCGGTATAGATATTGTTGCGGTGCCGGAATACGCCGCCCCGCGCCTCCCAGGTATGCGCGCCCGGCGAATAAAAGAGGAAATACTCGTCGTCGCCAAACACGGCATCGGCGTTGCCCACGAACAGGATGTTGTTTTCGGTCAGGTCATCGGGCCGCGGGGTGGCATTGGGCTGGGGCAGCATCCCCATCGAATTGCCGTAGAGATGGAAGTTGTTGGGGTTGAGGCCGGCCACGTTCAGGCCCATTTTGCTCAGGGCCACTTTGTCGAGCTTGTACACCCCGCTTTCGGCCACCCCAATTTTAAACCAGTCGCCGCTGGCCAGCACCGAGCTGGGGCCGTACACGTGGGCCGTGCCGGCCGTGGCACGCGCCGCCACGGGCTGGTAGCGGTAATCGAAAGCCACGAGGCGCTCGGGCTGGCCCGACTGGGGGTTGCGGCGGGCCGGGCGCAGGCTCAGGTACGTCACGGGCAGCTTCATTTCGGTGCCGGTATTTAGGCGCGGCTCGGGGCCGGCGGGTAGGCGGGCAGCATCGAACAGTTTGGCATCGGCCGGGGCAAAGGGCTCGTACACCAGGTTCAGCAGCTCGCCCTGAGCAGTGGCCCTGGGCAGGCGCAGGCTGTACCAGCCCACCTGGTCGTCGGGTACGGCACGGGCTTCCTCAAAAGTCGGCACTTTTTGATGGCGGGTGCCGCGGGTGGGCACTTCGGCGTAGCCGCCCCACTTCACCACGCCGTGCACGGTAGTCTGGGCCTGTGCCGGAGCCGCCGCTCCCAGTCCGGCTACCATTCCCACTACCGCAACCAAGAGAGAAAAAAGACGCATATACACCTGATAAATTGCTACGTATCGCCGGCCGGCCGTCCCCGCAACAGCGCGGCCGCGCCGGGGGTTCGCCGGCCGGCTGCTTCTTAACCGCCGAAACCAAAATTTATTGCCACGCCGCCTCCGAATATTGCCAGGGGTTAGCGCGCCGCCGTTTTGGGTACCGACAGCAGCACGTAGAGCAGCACCACCAGCGGCACGGCGGCGGCCTGTAACCCTAGCAATAATCCGGCCGTCAGCAGGATAAAGATGAAGCGGCGGCGGTTATCTGCCCAGCGCAGGGTCTTAAATTTCAGGGCGAACAGCGGCAGCTCGGCCACCAGCAGCCCCGAGAGCAGCACCGTAAGGCCTAGCAGCACAATCGGATTCAGGATAACCGCTTTCAGCCCAAAGGTGTCGTAGACGAGAATGAGCGGCAATGAGGCCACCACCAGCGTGCAGGCCGGAGTGGGCAGGCCGATGAAGGAGGTAGTCTGCCGGGTGTCGTTGTTGAACTTGGCCAGCCGCAGGGCCGAGAAAATGGTGACCAGAAAGCCCAAGTAGGGTAGCATATCGGTTAGGGCCGTGCCTCGCAAGACATCGCCGGCTCCCGGCCCGGTTGCCCGGTGCAGCAGGGCAACCAACATTGCCCCCGGCACCACGCCAAACGATACCATGTCTGCCAGCGAATCCAGGTCCTTGCCGATGGCCGATGATACGCGCAGCGCCCGGGCCAGCAGGCCATCGGCGAAGTCGGCTACGGCGGCACCGGCCACCAGCCAGGCACCAGTTTCAAGGTCTCCGGCAAAAATATATTTCAGCGCCAGGCAGCCGCACAGCAGGTTGAGGCAGGTAACGGCGTTGGGCAGGTGTCTTTTCATTTAACAGTTAGTCAATTAACATTTAACAATCACTCTTCACAAGCTCATTCATCAAGTCCGGCCGGGCTGAGATACGGCCTCAGCCAACGGTCGGTCAAATGACAAATGGTAATTGTTAAATGAGAAACGGGTTGCCGCGACGCTCCTCGCTGATGGTGGTGGCGGGGCCGTGGCCGGGGTACACGGTGGTGGCATCGGGCAGGGTCATTAGCTCGGTGGCGATGCTGCGCAGCAGCGTGGCGTGGTCGCCGCCGGGCAGGTCGGTGCGGCCGATGCTGTGCTGGAAGAGCACGTCGCCGCCAATGACGGTGGCCGTGGGTTCGTGGTAAAAAACAACGTGGCCCGGCGCGTGGCCCGGCGCGAAGCGCACTTCCAGCTCGGTCTGGCCGAAGCGCACGGGCTGGCCGGCGGCCAGCTCGCCGGTGGGCTCGGCTGGCTGGTACTGCGGGAAACCGTAGTTGCCGGCGTAGGTGGGCACGGCCCGCAGGGTGGACAAATCGAGCGGGTGCAGCAAAAACGGCGTGCCCGGCCAGGTAGCCAGCACAAACTGGTTGCCGAGCACGTGGTCGATGTGGGCGTGGGTGTTCAGCAGCAAAGCCACCTGCAGGCTATTCGCCTCAACGTAGCCGCGCAGGGCCTGCTGCTCGGCAGCCGAGTAGCAGCCGGGGTCCACGATGGCGCACTGCCGGGTGGCTTCGTCGATGAGCAGATAGGTGTTTTCAGAAAATGCGTTGAACGTGAAACCGGCGACTGTCATGGGCACTATTGGGAGCATAAGCAATGCGGAAAGGTACAACGCCCGGCCTAATGCAGGATTGAGAAACGGCTGGCCGGGGCGCGGGGATGCCAGCGGCGCGGGGCAACGGCCACGCATGGCCCCGCGCTGGTTGTGGGCGCGCTAACCAGAAGAAACTGCCGAACGCACCCGCCGGCGCGAGGTGCCCGGTGCCCGCTCGGGCATCCGGCGCGTTCCGCCATTAAGCGCAGCGTCCTTACCTTGCCAGCCATGACGGAATGTGACTTTTTGCTGGTGGGCCACGGCATTGCGGGCGCCACGCTCGCCGACGTGCTGCGCGCGCGCAGCCACCGCGTGCTCGTGTACGACCCCGGCCAGGCCAACTCGGCCTCGAATGTGGCGGCGGGACTGATGAACCCCGTGGCCGGCAAGCGCTTCGCCCTCAGCTGGCGCGCCGCCGAGCTGCTGCCCGCCGCCGCTACGTACTACCGCGCCCTGGAAGCGCGCTACGGCCAGGCCTTCTTTACCGCCGCCCCGATTTTCAAAATCTTCGGCTCGATTGACGAGCAGAATGCCGTGCTGGCCCGCAGCGCCGACCGCCCCTGGGGCGATTTCGTGGCCGGGCTCACCACCATCGACCCCGGCCTGCCCGGCGTGCACGCACCTTTTGGTGGGGCCTGGCTGCGGCACGGTGGCCACGTGGCCGTGCGCGAGCTGCTGGCCGCCCTGGCCGCCGAGGGCCACCGCGACGGCTGGCTGCGGCCCGAAGCGTTCGACTGGACCCAGGTGCAGTTTGGGGCCGACGGCGCTACTTACGCCGGGCAAGTGCGGGCCCGCCACGTGGTGTGCTGCGAGGGGGCGGCGGCCGTGCGCAACCCTTATTTCGGCTGGCTGCCACTCACGCCCAACCAGGGCGAGGTGCTCGACGTGCAGTGCGACGACCTGAGCCCGGCCCAGGTGCTGAACCGCGGCGCCTACGTGGTGCCGGTGGGCGAAGGGCGCTTCCGGGTGGGAGCCACCTACCGCTGGCCGCCGTTTGCGCCGGGCGTCACGGCCGTGGGACGCGAGGAGCTGGCGGCGCGGCTCAGCGTCGTGACCGACCTGCCGTTTGCCGTAGTGACGCAGCGGGCTGGCGTGCGGCCCGCCGTGCGCGACCGCCGACCGCTCATCGGCCCCCACCCTACCGTACCCCACCTGAGTTTCTGCGGGGGCTACGGCTCGAAGGGCGTGATGCTGGCCCCGCGCCTGGCCACGCTGCTGGCCGACTGGCTGGCGGGCCAGGCCGAGCTATGGCCCGATGCCAGTGTGCAGCGCTACAACGCCTTACAGCCCGCCAGCGTAGGATGAGTGCCGGCCTGGCGCACCGGTGGTTGAAGCAAATGCTGCGCTTTAGCCCCTACCTTGCCCTACCCGCCGGACCGCTTTGGTATCCAGCGCTGCGATTGAGCGCAGGGTAGATTTTTTCGATTCCGACGGATTAATTTTTCGCTTTTGCTCGTTGCCTCTAATACTATGACTAACTCAGGATTCGTAAAGGCAGTTCTGGCCGGGCTGGTGGGCCTGGCAGGCGCGCTGCTGGCCCCCACCGCGCAGGCCCAGACGGCGCAGGAGCCCTTCGGCCGGGTGCGGGTGCAGTACCAGCAGCCCCGCTGGCAACAGTTCACCACCCAGAATTTCAATATCCTCTACTACCAGGGGGGTGAGGGGAGCGCCCGGCGCGCCGCCGACTACGCCGAAAAAGAGCTGGGGCGCATCACGGCGCTCATCGGCTACTATCCGTACTCGAAAACCACGCTGCTGTTCTACAATTCGGTCGACGACCTGCGCCAGAGCAATATCGGCCTGACTGCCACGCAGCAGCAGATTAATGGCGGCGAAACCCCGCTGGCCCGCATGAGCAAGGTGCAGATTGCCTTCGGCGGCCAGGAAACGGAGTTCAAGCGCGAGCTCAGCACCCAGATAACTCAGGTGCTGCTCAACGACATGATGTATGGCGGCTCGCTGAAGGAAGTGCTGCAGAGCAGCTACCTGCTGCAACTGCCCGACTGGTTTATCGGCGGGGCCTCGGCCTACGCCGCCGAGGGCTGGAGCGTGGATATGGATGGCTACATGCGCGACATGACCAAGCGCTACCCCACCGGCAACCGCACGGCCCCGTTTTTTCTGCGCAGCTCGACGCTGGCCGGCCAGAGTATCTGGAACTACGTGGCCGAGCGCTACGGCTACACTACCATCCAGAACATTCTGAACCTGACGCGCATCACGCGCGATATTGAGGTGGGCATCAGCTCGTCGCTGAACGTTCCGTACAAGGTTTTCCTCAAGGATTGGCTCGGCTACTACCGCGACCTGAATGGCCAGCCCGTGGCCACACTGGTGGAGCCCGACGCCAAGTTCCGCCAGAGTGGCCGCAACCGCCATGCCGACGTGTTTTCGCAGCCCGTTATCAGCCCCAACGGCCAGCTGGTGGCCTACGCCCAGAACGAGAACGGCCGCTACCGCGTGATGATAGTGGACCGCGATGGCAAGCACCGCCGCATTTTGCGCCGGGGCGGCTACAAGGCCCCCGACCAGCAGGCGGAAACCCGCCTGCCGCTGGTGGCCTGGCGCGGCAACGGCCAGGTGGCCGTAGCCGAGATGCGGCAGGGCGAAATGGGCCTGCACCTCTACGATGCCGATGGGCGCGGCCTGGTAGCCCGGGTGCGCGAGGCCATCCGGTTTTCGCGGCCCACGTCGGTGTTCGCGGGTTTCGACCAGATACTGAGCATGAGCTACTCGCCCGACGGCAAGGCACTGGTATTTAGCGCCGTGCGCGACGGGCAGAACGATTTGTTTATTCTGCGCGCCGGCAGCCGCAAGGTCGAGCAGCTTACCAACGACTTGTTCGACGACGTGCAGCCGGTGTTTCTGCCCGGTGGGCAGGCCCTGGTTTTCAGCTCGAACCGCTACCTCGACTCGCTGGGTCGGGCCCGGCCAGCCACGTTCCAGAACGTGGTGAATAACTACGACCTGTTTGCCTACCACCTCGACGGCCGCGCCCTGCCCGTGGAAACGCTGGTGAGCACCATCTCGAACGAAACCCGGCCCCGCGCCCTGTCCGACGACGAGATTATGTACCTGGGCGAAGAAAGCGGCGTGCGGGCCCTCTACCGCTACTCGCTGAAAACCCGGCAGCAGGCCCGCGTCAGCAACTGGCTGCCCAACACCCAGGATTTCGACTACAACGCCCAGAGCACGGCGCTGGTATTCGTGGCCCCGGCCCAGGCCCGCGACATTCTCTACGTGTACCCGGCCTACGCGCTGCCCCCGGCACTGCCCCTCACCAAAACCGCCCGCCAGCAAACGCTCGAAGACCGGTCGGTGGCAGCCGTGGCCCCTAAACCCACCCCGGCACCCATGCCAACGGCCGAACCGACACCTACCCCGGCGGCGGCAGTTGCTGTACCAGCGACCGATTCGGCCACGACGCCGGCTGCGGCCCGCCGCCGCAAAAAGACCGACACGGCCGTGAATACCAGCGACTACCAGTTTGAGGAAGATGAACCCGTATCGACCGGCAATGGTACTGCGCCTTCAGCGGCGGGCCGTCGGCGGCGCCTCACGCCCACGGCGCCGGCGCCGGCGCCGGCGGGCAGCCCCATAGCCGGCCCCTATCGCTACGATACCCGTTTTATGATTGATAACGTGTCGAGCGCGCTGTACGTGGACCCGCTGCTGGGCATGGGCCTGCAGTTCAAGGCCGTGCTGACGGATGTGCTCGAAAACCAGCGGCTCGATGCCAGCCTTTTTGGCCTGTTCGACCTGCGCACCAGCAACATCCGGCTGGCCTACACCAACCTGACCCGCCGCTACGACTGGGGCGTGGCCTATCAGAAGCAGGCCTATTTCTTCGACGCCGGCAACAACAGTGTGCGCTACGGCCGGCACGAAGTAGCGCCCACCATCAGCTACCCGCTCACGCACAGCCTGAGCCTGCGCGGCGGCCCCCGGCTGATGAACATCTCGCGCACTGTCCTGGGCGACATCTCGACCGACAATGACCAGTCGTTCAGTTATGCCGGGGCAAATGCCGAGCTGGTTTTCGACAACACCCTGATTACCGGGGTGAATATGATGCACGGCACGCGCATGAAAGCCAGCGTGCTGGGCCTGAAAAACCTGAACGACAAGGGCCTGAGCTACGGCAAGTTCGTTATCGACCTGCGCCATTACCAGAAAATCAGCCGTTCGCTTATCTGGGCTAATCGCGCCAGCTACGGCCAGTTTTTCGGACCGCGCGCCCAGGTATTCCGCCTCGGCGGCATGGACGACTGGCTGAATGCTGGCTATGCCGACTCGCGCTTCCTGCCCAACTACAGTGCCGTCGACCAGGTGTTCGGGCAAGAGTTCGTCACCAATCTGCGCGGCTTCGACTACGGGGCCCGCAATGGCCCGCGCTACATCCTCTTCAACAGCGAGCTGCGCTTTCCCATCGTGCAGTACTTCGCGCGGCGGCCCATCTATTCGGGCTTCTTCCGCAACCTGCAGCTCTCGGGCTTTGCCGATGCCGGCACGGCGTACTCGGGCAATAACCCGTTCAGCACCGACAACTCCGCGAACACCCGCCAGCGCGAGTACAACCAGTACTTCTCGGCTACGGTCATCAACTTCCGCAATCCTTTCCTCATCGGCTACGGGGCGGGCATCCGCAGCACCTTGCTGGGCTTCTACGGAAAATTTGACGTGGCCTGGGGCCAGGAAAACTACGTGACGACCAGCCCGCACTATTACTTCACGCTGGGCTACGACTTTTAACCGCAGATTCAACGAATTCTAGCGGATTCAACGGATTTTCTTGTGGTTCCGCTCGTTCAGCGTTTGGGAGTGGAACCACAACGAATCCGTTGAATCCGTTAAAATCCGTTGAATCTGCGGTCTATCTTTGCGGCCCGAAACCAAACCTGTACCCGTGCTGCTCCGCGAAATATTCACCCTGCTGGCCAAAGACTTCCGCCTCGAATGGCGGCAGCGCGCGGCGCTGGGCGGGCTGTTGCTGTACGTAGGCAGCACGGTGTTCGTATGCTTCCTGAGCTTCAGTCTGCGCGCCGGCACGCCCCCGCCCCCGGCCTGGAACGCCCTGCTGTGGGTTATTCTGCTATTTGCCGCCCTGAATGCGGTGGCCAAGGGCTTCATGCAGGAAAGCGCCGGGCAGCGCCTCTACTACTACACGCTGGTGCGGCCCCAGGCCGTGATTCTGGCCAAAATGCTTTACAACACCCTGCTGCTAATGGCTGTTGCACTGCTGGGGTTGTTTCTCTATACGGTATTTCTGGGCAACCCGATTCAGGATGCGCCGCTGTTTGTGGCCAACCTGCTGCTGGGGGCCGTGGGCTTCGCCACCACGCTCACGCTGGTGTCGGGCATCGCGGCCAAGGCGGGTGGCAACGGCGCTACGCTCATGGCCATCCTCGGCTTCCCGCTGATGGTGCCCATGCTGCTGCTGCTCATCAAGGTGAGCAAAAACGCGCTCGATGGGCTCGACCGGGGCCTCAGCCAGCAGTCGCTGCTCACGCTGCTGGCCCTGAACATGATTGTGGGCGCGACTTCGTACGTGCTGTTTCCTTTTCTGTGGCGCGGCTGATTTTTTCAGTTAAAAGTTATGAGTTGAAAGTTAAAAATGGTGCCGTCTGGTCGTCAATCCATTTGCCAAAACTCATTTCCTTTAACTCTTCACTTTTAACTTTTAACTCCTTTGACAACAGCGGCAATTATCGGCAGTGTGTCGGGCATCGTGATGACGGTGGGCGGCGTGTGGGGCGGGCAGCGCCTCGTGGAGCAACGCGGCGGCGGCATGCTTTGGAAAGGCCTGGCCGTGCTGCTGATTGTGGGCGCGACGGTAGCCGGCTTCCTAAGCCCGGTGCCGGCCCTGCCCATTGTGAACGAGAGCATCCGCAACCTGTTTTTCCACGTGCCCATGTGGTTTGCCATGATTATGGTGCTGCTCGTGTCGGTGTGGTACTCCATCCGCTACCTGCGCGAACCCTCGGCCCGCCTCGACGTGCTGGCCCACGAGTCGGCCAAAACCGGCATTGTGCTGGGTTTGCTGGGGCTGGCCACCGGCAGCCTGTGGGCGCGCTTCACCTGGGGCGCGTGGTGGACGCCCGACCCGCGCCTGAACGGCGCGGCCGTGGCCATGCTCATCTACGGGGCTTACCTGGTGCTGCGCGGCTCGTTTCAGGACGAGCAGCAGCGGGCGCGGGTATCGGCCATCTACAACATTTTCGCCTTTGCGGCGGCTATACCGCTGCTGTTTGTGCTGCCCCGCCTCAGCGGGCCCTCGCTGCACCCGGGCCAGACCGGCAACCCCGGCTTCAACCAATACGACCTTGATAACACCATGCGCCAGGTGTTCTACCCAGCCGTTGTCGGCTGGATTCTGTTTGCCTTTTGGGTGGCCCAGGTGAGCAGCCGCTACGTTTTCCTGAAACTGAAACACGATGATAAATAAGCTTTTCGCGCGCCCGCTGGGCCGCTTCTTCCTGGCGCTGCTGCCGCTGTTGCTGCTGGCCCCGCTGGCCTTCGCTCAAATGCCCGAGGCCGCCCCGGCCATGGCCGACGACCTGCGCGCCAGCGGTAAAATTTACGTGGTGGTAGCCGTAGTGGCCGTCATCGTGGCGGGCCTGCTGGCCTACCTCATCAGCCTCGACCGCAAGGTGAGCCGCCTCGAAAAAGAAATAAAAAGCTAGTCGGGCACCCAATCCCCCCCTCTGCTTGTTATTAATCAAACTGACTTTAATTTGAAACCCGCCCGGAACCAGCGCCGTCCACAAAATCCGTGAAATCCGCTTAAACCCGTGCTAATCCGTGGTCTATGAAGAAGACGCATCTGTTTATTGTCGCCATTATCGCGGTGGCCGCCGCTATCATCCTCAGCACCACTGCCGATGCCAGCGTGTATGTGGGCTTCGGCGAAGCTCGCACCCGCGCCGCTGAGGGCAATACCACCAAAGTGCACGTGGTGGGCAAGCTGCCCCGCGATGCCGCCAAACACCCTGTGGGCCTGGAATACGACCCGGTGGCCGACCCCAACTACTTTGCCTTCACGCTGGTAGATACTACCCGCCTGGCCCAGCGCGTGGTGTACAACAACCCCAAACCCCAGGATTTCGACGCTTCCGAACAGGTGGTTATCACCGGTTGCATGAAGGGCGACGTGTTCATGGCCGACCAGATTCTGCTGAAGTGCCCCAGCAAGTACGTAAAGAAGGATTTGAAGGACGCGACGGCTTCAGTCAACTAATTATTGGTGAGCTTATTCCTTTTGCAGCACCCGGTTTCTGCCACGCTTCGGCGCGTCGGAAGCCGGGTGCTGTTTTTGTTGGGGCTGGCCAGACTGCTTACTGAAACCGCACAGGCCCAGGTGCCCAACGACAACATCGAAAACCGCCGCGTATTGCGGCTGGAAGAAACCGTCGCCTCCAGCACTACCGGCTGCACCGTGCAGCGTAGCTGCGTAGATGAGCGCCTGACCGGTAAGTGCATTGAGTACCACAACGACCAGTGGTTCGAGTTCAAGCCGAAGGCTTCGGGGCGCTACTTCGTAAACATCGGGGGCCAGCAGTGCCGCGACGTGCGTGGCGTGCAGTTGGTCGTGCTCACCGGCGAGCCGTGCCAGCCAGCCACGTACCGGGTACTAAGCTGCACCTCGCTCGGCACCCAGGACGACGTGTTTGTGACACTGGATTCGCTGCGCGCCGGCCAGCCCTACCTGCTGGATGTGGACGGTTACCTCAAGGATTTCTGCCAGTTCAGCTTGCAGGTGAGCCGGACGGCAGCGGGCATGCCCGTCAGCTATTTCCCGCCCAGCCCCACGCGGCTGCTGCCCACCGCCAGCCGCGTGGTGGAGCTGAGCTGGACGCTGCCCGACTCGCTGGCCAGTGCGCCCGACTGCCGGGTACTGCGCCGCGAAATTCACGAGTACCGCAGCACCGAAGTGCGCCGCCTGCCCGTGCGCCGCGACACCTACGGCCGCCCCGAAACCAGCTACTCGGTAGCCGACACCCTGCCCGGGCCCGGCATCTATGACTACCAGATAGTGACTTCACGCGCCGAAAGCGGGCCACCTGCCACCCGCCTGCGCCAGTGGTGGTACGCCTACGGCACGGCCGCTACTATGCCCCTGCCCGGAACGGCGCCTAACCGCAACGCGGTGATGCTGCCGCTGCGCAAGTATCCGAACAAAGCACGGCTGTCGGTGGTCATCACCGACCCGGCCACCGGGCGGGTGCTGCTGGCCCGGCAGCTCATCAACCAGCCCACCGACCCGCGCCAGCGCGAGCTGCCCGTGCGCCGGTGGCAGGACGCGGGCCTGGAAAAAATTGCGGTTGAAATCACTTGTCATCCGCCGCGCGGCGACTTTTTCGTCGACCGGCTGTTAATGAGTCTCCCGGCTCCGGCGGCGCGGCCGTAAATTTGCCCTCCGCTTCGGGCGACCCGAGGTTTTTACTATTGCTTTCATCTGCATCCTGTTTCATGGAAACGCTCGACCTTACCGCTCTGGAACGCTGCCTGGCTACGCTGGAGCGCGCGCACGCCCGGCTGGTCGTAACCAGCCCGACCGACGACGACCACGACCTGTTTCGGGCAGCCTGCGTGAAGGAATTTGAGTTGATACTGGAAATTGTGGTGAAGCTGCTGCGCAAGGTGCTGCGCGAATACGTGACTTCGACCCGCGAACTGAATAACCTGCCGTTTAAACAAATTTTGCGACTGGCGGCACAACACGGCCTGCTTAGCCTCGATGAAGTGGACCGTTGGCTGCTGCATCGCGACAATCGCAACACCTCGGCCCATGAGTATGGGATGCAGTTCGCTGAGAAAATCGTGAGTACCCTGCCCATCTTCATCAGTGACACCCACGCGGCACTTATTACCCTGCGCCAACAAGCCTGACCCATGTTGCACCTGCGCCCCAAAGACCTCGCCTTAGTGCACGACCTCATTGCCCGGCACCTGCCCGGCGAGGTGGCCGTGTGGGCCTACGGCAGCCGCGTGAACGGCAACCACCACGAGGGCAGCGACCTGGATTTGGTGTTGCGTGCGCCCGACCTAAGGGCCCTGCCCGGCCGCCTGCTCGCCGGTTTCCGCGAAGCGCTGACCGAGAGCAACCTCCCGATTTTTGTGGACGCGCACGACTGGGCCACGCTGCCCGAATCGTTTCATCCACGCATTCTTACCCGCTACGAAGTGGTACGCCCCGGCGCGCCCGCGCCGGCGGTACCCGCCTGATTTTACTTGTTGCATATGAACTTATTAGTAGGACAAATCGGCCACCTCAGCGTTATTCTGGCCTTCGCGGCGGCACTGGTGGCGGCGTACAGCTATTTCCAGGCCTCGCGGGGCCGGGCGCTGGGCCAGGAAGACCCGAGTTGGCTGCGGCTGGCGCGCGGGGCGTTTTTCGTGCACGGCGCGGCCATCATCTCCGTGATTGTGTGCCTGTTCAACATTATTCACGCGCACCGTTACGAGTACTACTACGCCTGGAGCCACAGCTCGAACCACCTGCCGGTGCAGTACATGATTTCCTGTTTCTGGGAAGGCCAGGAGGGCTCGTTCCTGCTCTGGATTTTCTGGCACGTGGTCATCGGTTTCTGCATCATGCGCTTCAACAAGAAGTGGGAAGCGCCGGTGATGGCCGTTTTCAGCGGCGTGCAGGTATTTTTGGTGAGCATGATTATCGGTGTGGTCGTGGGCGGCGTGCGCCTGGGCTCCTCCCCGTTCATCCTGCTGCGCGAGTTCCTCACCGACCTGCCGGTGTGGAAGATGAACCCCAACTTCGTACCCAAAGATGGCACCGGCCTCAACGCCCTGCTGCAGAACTACTGGATGGTGATTCACCCGCCCACGCTGTTCCTGGGCTTCGCGCTCACGCTTGTGCCGTTTGCCTTCGCCATCGCCGCCCTCTGGAAGCGCGAGCTTACCGCCTGGGTGAAACCCGCTTTGCCCTGGACGCTCATCGGCGGCGGCGTGCTGGGTGTGGGCGTGGTGATGGGTGCCTACTGGGCCTATGAAACCCTGAACTTCGGCGGCTACTGGAACTGGGACCCAGTCGAAAACGCCGTGTACATTCCGTGGCTGGTGCTGGTGGCCTCGCTGCACGGCCTGGTGCTGTGGCAGAAGCGCCGCACCGGCCTGCGCACCGCGTTTGCGCTGGTGGTGGCCACGTTCGTGCTCATTCTCTATGCGACTTTCCACACGCGCAGCGGCGTGCTGGGCAACGCCTCGGTGCACTCGTTTACTGATTTGGGCCTGTCGGGCCAACTGTTCATTTACATGGCCTTCTTCACGGTGCTGGCCGTGGCGCTGCTGATTTCGCGCTGGAAGGAAATTCCGATTTCGGCCAAGGAGCTGAACGCCTACAATCCCGAGCTGTGGGTGTTCGTGGGCGCGACGGTGCTGTGCCTGGGCGCGTTCCAGGTGTTGTTCACGACCAGTATCCCGGTCTATAACTCGTTGATGGGGCTCATTGGCATCAAAACCAACGTGGCCCTGCCCGCCGACCAGATTGCCCACTACTCCAAACTCCAGCTGTGGATGGGCGTGGGCGTGGCCCTGCTTTCGGGCATCGCGCAAGTGATGTGGTGGCAGCGCAACACCAAGGAAACGCTCATCAACTCGCTCACCGCGCCTACGCTGCTGGCCCTGCTGGGCACCGCCCTCACGGTGCTGCTGGTGCGCTACAACGGCCTCACCATTTCGCCGGCCTACGTGGTGCTCACGCTGGCGGGCCTGTTTGGGGTGCTGGCCAACTTCGGGATGATTTTCACGCTGCTGCGACGCGGCGTGCGCCTGTCGGGCGGCGCGGTGGCCCACCTGGGCATCGCGCTGATGCTGCTGGGCATCCTGGCTTCGTCGGGGTATTCGAGCATTATTTCACGCAACGTATCGGGTCTGCTGTATTCGCGGGAGTTTACCGAGGATTTGAACCGCGACAACGTGCTGCTGTGGCGCAATGAAACCGCACCCATGCACGGCTACCAGCTCACCTACACGGGCCAGTTTTTTGAGGTGCCGGGCGTGCCCGGCTACGTCGATAAGCAGTTTCTGTTCCGCATCGACGACGACTATAAAGCCGTGGCCCGCGCCCCGATTGCCGTTGATGGCAAGACCTACTACGCCACTGGCGACACGGTCGGCATCCTGCCCGAAAACACTTACTACCGCATCAATTATAAGGATGAGAAGTCGGGCGAGCAGTTCGTCCTCTACCCCCGCGCCCAGATAAACGACGAGATGGGCGGCGGCGGCCTGCTGGCTTCACCGGCCATCAAGAAGTTCTGGGGCCACGACATCTACACGCACATCAACTCGGTGCTCGACCCGCGCAAGGAAAAGCCCTGGAGCGAGGCCAAAGAGTCGGTACTGAGCGTGGGCGACACCATTTTCCTCAACGACTACTTTGCCGTATTCCGGGCCGTGGAGGCCGCCCACGAAACGGCCGGCCTCAACCTGCAAAAAGGCGACCTCGCCCTGCAGGCCGACATGATTGTGTACGGCGAAAAGCGCCAGTACCACGTGCACCCCGTGTTTGTGGTGCGCAACCGCATGGTGGGCAGCCTGCCCGACGAGGCCGAAGACCTCGGCGTGCGCATCACCTTCAAGAGCGTAGACCCCGCTGCCGGCAAATTCACTTTCGCCGTGAGCACCACCCAAAAGGACTACGTAATTCTGAAGGCCATGGAAAAGCCCTTCATCAACCTGCTCTGGAGCGGCACGCTACTCATGGCCATCGGCTTCGGCCTGAGCGTGCGCCAGCGCGGTGGCAAAGGCGTGCTCAGCAACGAGGCCGCAGCCGCTGATGACGCGGAAGTAGCCGCTGCTCCCGCCGGCCGCGCCGTGCGCCCCCAGCCGGCCGGCTAGTTTTCGCGCTCGTTTCGACTGTAAAAAAGCCGCTTCCGTTACCGGAGCGGCTTTTTGCTACGCTTTACCTCATGCTATTCCCCCATGACTAACCCGTTGCCGCCCGTTGCCGCGCTCCGCATTGGCCTGTTTGGCACGGGCCGCGTGGCCAGCCAGCTAGCGCCCGCGCTAGTGGCAGCCGGCCACAAGGTGGCTTTTGTCTGGAGCCGCACGCCCGCCGCCGCCGAGGCCCTGGCGGCCACGCTCTCCGGCACCC
>JANNDE010000687.1:0-2845 GCA_031387395.1 Hymenobacter sp. | reverse complement strand
CGGCTTCTTCTACCACATAGCCAGCCTGGCGCAGTGAGGCAGCCAGGGCCGTGCGCAGGGCGGCTTCGTCTTCAACTAGCAGAATTTTCATAAGCAGCGGGGCCATTAGCGGGGTGGCCAGCCGCGAAGAACGCATCAAAGGTTGAAGACTTTCTGGCTCCGGCCGCGTATGCACGCCAACCGGCCGGGCCAGCCCAGCGGCCCCGGCCCGAATTTCTTCAGAATCTTCCCGCAGCTTTGTGGCGCTTATCGTAGCCCGCACGGCTTGCATACCAATAGCTGTCCGCCGGCCTCACCTTTTTTTTTCGTGTCTTGATTGCTCGCTTCTCTGGTTTAATTGCCGGCCTGGCCCTCGGCGCGGCACTGCTGGCCGGCTCCCGGGCAGCCCGCGCCCAGGCCGGGGCTGCCCCGGCCGTGCTCGGCCCGCTGCCAACCGTGGCCGAAACGCCCGCCAGCCCGCGCCGCCTCGACGAGTTTCTGCTGGTGGCCCGCCGCCGCAGTCCGCTGCTGCGAGAAAATGCCAATCAGGTGGGCCAGAACCGCCTCGACAGCCTCGTGCGCGCCCGCCAGAACGGTGTGCAGGTGGGGGGTATCGGCTCGGCGGTTTTTTATCCCAGCATCACCAACGTTGTGAACGGGCAGGATGTACAAGTGCTGGGCTACGACAATGCGGTTTCTAACGGGGGCAACTTCGCGGCCTTCGCGCAAGCTACCAAGCCCTTGTTCAACCGCTTCCAGCTCCAGAACGACTACCAGATTATCAGCAACCAGGGCCTGGTGCTGCGCAACACCGGCCGCCTCTCGGCCCTCGACTTGCGCCGTAGCATCACCGACCAGTTCCTGACGGCCTACGCCGCCGAAACTCAGCTCGCTTTCAGCCGCACGCTGCTCGCCCAGCTGCGCCAGCAGGACGAAATGCTGCGCCAGCTCGTAAACGGCGGCATTTTCAAGCAAACCCAGTACCTGAGCTTCTACCTCTCGGTGCGCACCCAGGAGGTGACCGTGGAGCAAAACCGCCTGGCCTACCGCCGCGAGCTGGGCACGCTGCGCGCCCTGGCCGGCGTGGCCGATACGGCGCTGATTACTATTGAAGCGCCCAACCCACCCACCCACCGCCCACTGGCCGGCCTGCTGGCCCCGGCCCAGCGCCAGTACACCCTCGACAGCCTGCGCCTGCTGCTCGACCGCCGCGCCGTGGATGCGTATTACCGCCCCAAGGTGAGCGCCGTGTTTGATGGCGGCCTGCAATCGTCGTCCTACCTGCCCGTGGCGCTGGCCCACAGCGTGGGCATCGGCGGCGGCCTGCAACTGGGTATCCCGATTTTCGACGGCCACCAGCGCCAGCTGCAATACCAACGCATCGAGCTGAGTGAGCAGAGCCGGCGCGGTTACCGGCAGTTCATCACGCTGCAGCGGCGGCAGCAGTACGAGCAGCTAGAAGGGCTGATTCGGGCCTCGGAGGCGCTGCTGGGCCGCATCCGGGAGCAGCTGCGAGTGGCCGATGCGCTGGTGGGCGCGGCCCGGCAGCAGCTGGCCACCGGCGACGTGGCTATTTTGGACTACCTCAATTTGGTGACCAGCTACCGAACCTTGCAATTCAGCCTGACGCAGGCCCAGACCGACCAGCTCCGCAGCCGGTTTGCGCTGGACTACCTGGCCCAGTAGGAACGCGCCACGGCGCGTTCGGCGTCCGGCTGGTTTCGACGGGCCGGTGCGTATCCAACTGAACGCGCCACCACCAGCCTGCCACGCATTGCCCAACGATTGAACGCGCCACCACCAGCCAACCACGCATTGCCCAACGATTGAACGCGCCATGGCGCGTTCCTACATTATGAATCGTCTCTGCTTCCTCCTGCTCCTCCCCTTGCTCGCGGCCTGCGGCGCGAAAGACCCTGCCGCCACCGACGACGCGGAGGAGCCCGCCGCTAAACCGCGTGCCTTGGTCACCATCGGCACGGTGCAAACCGATACCCTCACCGATGTACTGCGGCTGAGCGCCGTGTCGGCCTTCCCGGCTAAGGATGCGCTGCGGGCCACCACCACCGGCTACGTGCTGCCGCCCACGCCCGTGGTGGGCCAGCAGGTACGCGCCGGCCAAACGGTGTTCACCATCCAAACCAAAGAATCCCGAACCCTGCACCTGGATAAGCTCACCGGCGACCCGCGCCTGAAATTCAGCGGCATCATTCAGATAAAATCCGCCCGCGCGGGCATCCTGGCCACGGTGGATAAGCTGGCCGGCGACTACGTGCAGGACGGCGAACAGCTCGGCCTCACCTACGACCGCAGCCGCTTCGGCTTTATTCTCGACGTGCCCGTGACCCAGCTGCGCTACGTGCACCCCGGCCAGACCTGCCGCATTATCCTGCCCGATGGCCGGGTGCTGACCGGCCGCGTGGCCGAGGTGCTGGCCACCGCCGATGTCAGCATTCAGACCCAGCGCTACACCATCCGGCCCACCGGCGCGGTGCCGGAGCTACCGGAGAACCTGGCCGTGCAGGTCGAGCTCGATAAAACCGCGCCGCACCTGGCCCGCACCCTCCCGCGCGGCGCGGTACTGACGGATGAAACGCAGACGGAGTTTTGGGTAATGAAGCTGCTGAATGACTCGACCGCCGTGAAAGTGCCCGTGACGGTGGGCGCGCAGGAGAAAGACCACATCGAAATCAAAACGCCCGCCTTCAACCCGAAAGACCGGATTTTACTGAGCGGGAATTTTGGGTTGGATGACACGGCGGCCGTGAAAGTGACGCGGCCGGTGGCGGCGGAGAAGGAATGAGTTGATTTTCTGTGACGAACAGAAGAACGTCATGCAGAGCGCAGCGAAGCATCTTGCCCGCAG
>JANNDE010000640.1:0-1296 GCA_031387395.1 Hymenobacter sp. | reverse complement strand
CCGTGCTGCGCCCCGTGCTGCCGCCGTAGCCGATGAGCTGGCCTGCTTTCACAAAGGTGCCCACCGTGGCCAGCGACTTGCTCAAGTGCCCGTATATCGTTTCCAGGCCGTTGTAGTGGCGCACCAGAATGTAGTTGCCGTAGCCGGCGCCGTCCCACTTCGTGATGCGCACCACGCCGTCGAAGGCGGCCTTCACCGAGTCGCCGGTTTCCAGGTCCAGGTCGACGCCGTAGTGCCAGCGGTAGCCCCGGAACCCGAAGTCGGAGGTGAGGGGCGTCTTGACCAGCGGCATTTTGGCGTAGCGCTGCCGCTCCGGCTCCGTCAGCTTCAGGTTGAGCGTGTCCCGGATCCGGCGGCCATCCACGCGGTACGGGTTGATGTTGTGCGTGTCCCAGATGGCATAATAGCCCGCCACCTTAATCCAGGAAGAGTCAATCTTCACCTCCTCCGACACCTCGACAATGTGCTGCCCGCCTTCGTTGAGCGTGGTCGTGTCCTCGTTGACGATGGAAAGCTTTTTGGCCGGGTTGAAGAAGATGGACTTAGCCGCGTCGGAGCCTTCCTCGGGCAGCTCCTCCGTCTCAATCAGGATAGTAGTATCGGGCCGCACGTAACGAATGGAAGGCGACTTGATACGAAAAAAGTCACTCCGCTTGCCCGCCGGGGCGGCCTTGGCTTTGGGCTCCGGCGCCTTGCGGCGCTGAGCAAACCCCTGATTTGGCAAGCCCAAAGACAGCCCAATCAGTAGCAGCAGCAGCCAGTATTTCAAATAATGCAGCAAGGGCGAAAGGTTAATGGTTGAATGGCTGGATTGCCTGATGGTTGAATGGCTAAACGACTGGTCGTACTGACAAGTATAGCAGAACCACCAACCATTCAACAACTCAGCCATTAAGCAATTTAATCCACTAATGGTCGCCTAGCGCGGCCAGGTACCGTTCTGCGTCCAGGGCAGCCATGCAGCCGGAGCCGGCGGCCGTCACGGCCTGGCGGTAGGTAAAGTCCTGCACATCGCCGCAGGCAAACACGCCGTCGACCTTCGTGTACGTCAAGTCCGGCTTCGTAATTATGTAGCCGTTCTCGTCGAGATCCATCCATTCCTTGAACGGATCCGAATTCGGCTTGTGGCCAATCGCCGCAAAATAGCCCGTGCAAGCCTCATCGCGCGTGCCGCCCGTGTTCACGTCCTTCAGGCGCACGCCCGTCACGCCCGTCTTCTCCTCGCCGAG
Source organism: Hymenobacter sp. (assembly GCA_031387395.1). Lineage (GTDB taxonomy): Bacteria > Bacteroidota > Bacteroidia > Cytophagales > Hymenobacteraceae > Hymenobacter. Next base: position 67 of record JANNDE010000640.1, on the reverse strand, counting down.
GACTTCGTCCACCGTCGTGTTCCAATGGATCTGGATCTTTGGGTGCGCCTTCGCGCGGTCGGCCATG
>JANNDE010000635.1:0-7893 GCA_031387395.1 Hymenobacter sp. | reverse complement strand
GCCGATAAACGATGTGCAGGAAAGACGTGGAGGCGAGTTGCTGGTACATGAAAATCCCGATGAGTAAGCTGCCGATGAGTAGACTACAGCCGAGCTAAAGCTACGAAATATATAGTAAATTCACTACTTATAACAATTTTTATCCGCTCCGATTCCGGCATCTCCGGCAGGACGGTGGGGCTACCGGCCCGGGAGCGGGCAGCAGCTGCCGCAGGCCGGCGGGCCAGGCGATGCGCTTGGGGGCTTCAGCCGGGCCCAAGTGGCCGAAACCGTAAGGGGCGAAAACGAACTGCATTTTGAGAACAGTAATTACCCGAATTTCCAGACAGCACCATAGAGCGATTTCGGGATTAATGCACGCGTTACGGTTGAATTAAAAATTAAAAATGATGAATTAAAAATTTACAAATCAGCGCTTTTATATTTTTAATTCATCATTTTTAATTCTATTCATTGGCTCAAAAACCGCTCTGATTTGGACCATCGCCACACGTAGTGGTTATGAGATGGGATGGGTAGCCCATCCAAAACTGCCGTAGAGACGCGCTCCTTCGCATCTCGGCGTTCAGCGGTGCCCAAACGGCGCGGCCGCTGAAGCGCGAAGGGGGCACGTGTGTACATCGTTCCAACCCATCCTAGTACCTCCTTAACTATTGCGGCCCGATGGCGATGCAGGCCACTCCCACCACTACGGCCACTACCTGCGCCCCCAGCACCACCGCCTGCTGCCGCACCAGCCGCCGCGCGCCCTGCCAGCGGCTGGCCATGGGCCGGATTTCGGCCACCCCCGGGCGGCCCAGGAATTCGGCCAGCGCCGCATCGAACGCGGCTTCCTGGCCGGGCTGCTCCAGCAGCAGGGCGAAGAATTCAGCATCGAGGGCCACACGCCAGGCCAGGTATTTTTCGAGCAGCCCCAGCAGCACCGCCCCAGCAAAAGCCCCCACCGCAGGCCCCGCCCCCACCACGGGCCCCAGCAGCAGCGCCGCAAACAGTAGCACCGACGAACCGTGGTCGAGCACCCGGCCCGCCCGCAAAAAACCCAGCAGCACCCGCAGCCAGACGGTATCTTCAGTAGGCAGCATAAAACCAGGGGACAAGTAGTCGAGCAGAAGTGAGCGGCTGGTTGGCGCATGCGCCGGCCAGCCCAGCCAGGGCAACCAGACCAGAACGACCGGCTTCTGCTGCAAGACTACTCAAAAACTACCGGAACCCGGCAGTAGCGGGCCGCATACGCCGCCAGCGCCGCCCGGTAGCCCACCGACAGCACCACCTGCGGCCGGGCGGCCCGCACCCGCGCCACGGCCGCTTCGGGCGTAGCCGCGAGGCCCCGGCGCAGCAGCCACGCGGCCACTACTACGGCCGCCCGCGAATAGCCCAGCGCACAATGCACCAGCACCGGCCCGGTCGGGCTTAGCTCGCCGAGGGCCGCCACGGTCTGGGCCAGCTCGGCCGGAGTGGGTACGGCCAGGTCCAGCAGCGGCACACTGCGATAAGGTTGCGACCAAGCGGCAGCGGGCCGGCTGAACTCGGCCGTGAGGTCGAGGATGGCAGTGGTAGGCAGCCGCTGGTCGGCCCGGCCAGGGGCGCGGCCCAGCCAGATGCCGGGCGCTACTTCGGCCGCTGGTGCTTCATGGCGCGTGAGCCAGCGCGACGACCACCAGGCCCCCACGCGGTAGGGCCACAGCAGCAGGGCGGCGGCCCAGCTCAGGCGGCCGGCACGCTTCTGGAAAACGGCCACCCCGTAGCGGGCGTAGCCCAAACCCACCAGCAGCAGGGCGGCGGCGGGCCACAGCAGCAGCCAGGCCCAGCCGCCCAGCCCGGCGGCCAGCCCCAGGCACAGCGCCGCGCCCAGCAAGTAAGCGGCCGCCAGCCGGTGCCGGCGGGGCGCATCGGCCGGCGCGGCTACGGGCCGCCAGGCGTGCGGCGCATCGGGCAGCAGGTACACCACCACCACGGCCACCACGGCCCCGGCCACCCCATCAATAAAATGGTGCTGAAAAGTGGTGAATACCGACACTGCAATCAGCCCAAACCAAATGTGCATGGCCCACCGCGCCACCCCGCGCAGGTGCCGCGCAAACACCAGCCATACCAGAATTACCAGGCTGATGTGCAACGACGGCGCCTGGTTGTAGGGCTTATCGAACCCCATCAGCACCTCAAAGAGCGCCCCGCTGAAGCCGCTGGTAGCTGGCCGCACGAAGCTGAACTGCAGCGGAAACAGCAGGAACCCCGCCACTGAAATAACGCTGGCCGCCAGCAGCCGCCGGGCGTGGGTATCGAGTTCGGCCCGGGTGGCGCACAGCAGCAGCGAGCCCGCGTAAAACGCATCGAGCGACATGTAGGGCCCAATGGTCCAGGGCAGAAACGGAATGTGCCGCTCCCAGCCAAACACCACCGAGCCCACGTGCGGCAGCCGGCCCGTCCACCAATTAGCGAAGCCGTAGGAGAGAAAGAAAAACGGCCCCAGCACCGCCAGCCAGCCCACCGCCCGCCACCACGGCCGGCGGGCCGGAGCGGCCGACTGCGTTGGCGCGGGCCGGCTCAGCAGAACTGCCAGGCGGGTATCCGAAAGGGCGACGAAAAGGCGAATGAGCAGGGCCATGGGAATGATAATGAGGAGCGGAAATTGGTACGCCATGCCGGAGCGCGGCAAACCGGCCCCGGGCCAATAGCCGAGGCCAGAGGCCTTCTGGCAAATCCTGGGTTGCCGCTGGTTTTTATTCGGCCAACGCCGGCGCGGCCACCTGTTGGGCGATGGCCGGAGCCAATATGGTAGCCGGGGCCGCCTGCACCCGGCGGGCCAGCGACACGCTGAAAATGCCCCACTCGTCGCTCAGCTGGTCAATTTTCTCGAAGCCGGCTTCGGCCACCAGCTCATCCATTTCGGCCTGCACGCGGCGGCGCATCACCCAGGCGTTGCCCTCGCGGTGGCTGGTGAGCGAGCGGGCAATCATTTCGAGCTGCGGGTGCCAGGGCTGGTTGGTGTAGAGCAGGTAGCCGCCGGGTTCCATGGCCTCGGCCAGGCCGGCCAGCGAGCAGCTTACCAGCGCGTTATCGCCAAACAGCTCGTAGAGGCCCGACACCACGGCCAGCGTGGGGCGCGGCTCCAGGGCGGCCAGGCTGGCCTGGTAGAAGGCATCGCCGGGCTCGAACTGCGCTACCTGGGCCAGGCCTTTTTCGGCGATGAGGCGGCGGCCGGCGACCACGTTGAGGTCGCTGTAGTCGCGCAGCAGAATATGGTCGACCTGGCCGGGGCGCTGGGTTAAAGCGTCGAGCACGTAGCGGCCGTGGCCAGCGGCAATGTCGACGATGCGCACCGGCCGGCCGGCTTCGCGCAGCCGGTCAATGGCCTGGCCGATGAGGCGCTCGAGGTGGGTTTTGCGCACCCGGATGCCGCGCCAGCCGATGCTGTTCAGGTACACGCCATCCACGATTCGGCCGATGAAGGTGTGGCCCTGGCGGCGGTTGCGGTACACGTAGTCGAGGGTGCTGCCCGAGTCGAAGCCGGTGGCCAGGCTTTGTTTGATGCCCGCCGAGAGCCGGCCGCCCACCCGAATCCAGAAACGGCTCATAGCCCAGTAGGCGCGGGCCAGGGCCGAATCGGCAGGCCGGCCCAAGGTGTCGAATTCGGCTTTGGTGAAGCCTTGCTGGTCGGCCGCGAGCAGGCCGGGCTGCGCCACCGGCCCGGCAAATACCCGCCCGATGAAGTCGCGCACCAGCGCCACGGCGCGCTCCCGGCCCAGTTCGCCCAGCGTATCGTGGTAAAAGCCGTCGAGCACGTGCAGCTCCTTGACGGGGCTGCTCAGGTTATCGAAAAACGCCTGCTGGGGCGCGCGGTACACCACCTGGTCGTCGCCCGAAATGAGCACCTGGGTGGGCACGTGCATGGCGGCGGCATCGGCTACCACGCGGTCGGCGGCGGCATCTACGTCGAGTAGCACGTTCACGGCGATGGGGCGGGTGATGAGCGGGTCGTGGGTGTAAGAGGCAATGCGGGCGGGGTCGTGGGTGAGCTGGGTGGGCTTCACGTACGACTTCACGAAGAAATTGCCCCGCACCTGGTGCAGCAGCGCCAGCAGCTGCCGCGCGCCGGGCACGATGAGGTTGATTTTGAAGGCCGGGGCGGCCAGCACCATGCCCCGCAGGCGCGGGGCGTAGTCGTGCACCCAGGTGGCCACCGTCACGGCCCCGAAGCTCTGGCCGATGACGGCCATGTTCTCAGTAGCCACGCCGTGGGCCGTGGCCAGGTGGCGCACGAAGGTGTCCACGTCCTTCACCAGCACGCCGAAGCTGGCGGCCGCGCCGCGCTCGCCCAGCGACTCGCCCAGGCCCCGGGCATCCCAGGCGAAAAAGTCGTAATCGGGCAGGTTCAGCTCATCGACGAGGTGGGCCATGCGCCCGCCGTGCTCGTGGCCGCGATGAAACAGCAGAATGGCCTTTTTGGGCCCGGCCACGTGGCCGGCCGTGGTAGCGGCCGGCCAGTGACGGTAGAACAGCGGCATGGCATCGGCTGAGGAGAAATGATGCTCGGCGCAGGGGCGCGCGGTGGCATAGGCAGAGTCCATAAGCTGGGGGAAATAGAAAAAAAGATGAGAAGATTGGCAGGAAACGGAAAAGGATAAAAGGGGGCAGGAAATGGAGAAAGGGGAAGCAGGAGAAGCGCCGGGAGCTAGTCGTCGGCGAGGGCGGGGGTGTGCACTTTGCGCTGCAGCCAGGTAAGCTGTTCGCGCAGCCGGTGCAGGAAATCCAGTTTATCGGTGCCGCCGTGCAGGGGCTGGCCCACGGCCACCTTCACATAAAAGGGCACCGGAATGAGTGTGCCCTTGGGCATAGCCTTGCCCAGGCCGTGCAGGTACACCGGAATCACGGGCACCTCGGGGAAGCGCCGGGCCAGGTGCCAGATACCAGCCTTGAGCTCGGCCATTTCTTCGGGCGCGCCGCGGGTGCCTTCCGGAAAAATCACCAGCACCTTGCCGGCTTCGAGGGCGCGGTAGCAGTCGGCCAGCGGGTCGGGGCCGTCGGGGCAGGCGAGCCGGCTGCCGCGCACCACCGGAATGATGCCGATGACATGCAGCGAGAACCACTTCACCAGCCAGTTTTTGCAGAAGTAGTCGGCGGCGGCGGCGGGCTGCACGCCCGGCACGCGCAGCAGCGGAAACAGCGAGAGCAGCGCCAGAATATCGAGGTGGCTGTTGTGGTTGGCCGCGATGATGGCCGGCCCCCGCCCGGGCAGCCGCTCGCGGTGCCGCACATGAATGCCCAGCCACAGCCACACCACGGGGTAGGCCACGCAGGTCACGAACAGCAGGCGCAGCGGGGTTTCGGCCCAGCGCGTAGCGGTGTGTAGCAGCTTGCTCATGGCGGGGTTTGGGTTTTGGGATGTGAGAATCAAAAGCACGTCATGCTGCGCCTGTCGAAGCATCTCTACCGCTTCGTTGCTTCGATTGGATTACTGCTGCGGTAGAGATGCTTCGACAAGCGGACGCCAGATGAAGCATGACCATCCGACTGCTTCTAGTCAGCGTTGCTCAATAGTAGAAGTAGTACAGGAAGTGGAAAAACAGCGGGGCCGTGTAAGTCAGCGAGTCAAGCCGGTCGAGGATGCCGCCGTGGCCGGGGAGCAGGCTGCCCGAGTCCTTCACCCCGATGTCGCGCTTGATGGCCGAAATCACCACGTCGCCGGTGAAGCCGCAGCCGCTGATGAGCAGGCCCGCCAGCACTGCATACAGCGGCGAGAAGGGTGTGAACCAGGGGGCCAGCGCCCAGGCCAGCAGCGTGGTGGTGGCCACGCCGCCCAGCAGGCCCTCCACCGTTTTGTTGGGGCTCACGGTGGGAGCCACCTGGTGCCGCCCCAGCCACTTGCCCCACAGGAACTGGGCCACGTCATTCAGCTGCGTGAGCACCAGCAGGTAGAACACCAGCATCTCGCCGCGCACGGGGCCGTGCGCCCCGGCGTGGGCCGGCAGCACCAGCAGGTAGGCCAAGTGGCTGAGGCTGAACACGGTCGTCATCAGCCCCCAGTGAATGGTGCCCGCCGCCCGCAGGAAGCCCTTGGTTTCGCCGGCGATAACCATGCGCAGCGGCAGCAGCAGAAACACGTATACCGGCAGGAAGATGATAAACATGCCGTACCAGCCGCGCCCCACCCACAGGTACTGCACCGGAATGGCCAGGTAGGCCAGCAGCAGCGCTCCATTATCAATGGGCCGGGTCGGAATCAGCGAGATGAACTCCTTGAAGGCCATGAAGCTGACCAGGCCCAGCACCACCACCGCCACCGTGCGGTTGATGCCCAGCGCCAGAAACAGCAGCCCCGCCAGCCACCACCACGTCTGAATGCGCATTTTCAGCTCCCGGAAGTTGCGGCCGGGGCGGGCCCGCATCAGCCCGGCCAGCACGCCCGAGGCCGTGAGCAGCAGCCCCAAGACACCGCCAAAAGCGTAATTCAATACGTCGTTCATGGCGGGTTAGGCGGTTAAGGTTGTTTCCGACGCGGTCCTGCAAACCTCACCCCCGGCCCCTCTCCTCAGGAGAGGGGAGCCTGACGATAGAGCATTGGGAAGCGGCGATTGTAGTGCTGGAGCAACAGCCCGCAGGGCCTGCCGGGCGCGGTTGCGAATGGTGAGCAGCAGCAGGCCGGCCAGGGCGGCCATCACGTAGTCGAGGTAAGGAGCCAGGGGCACGCCCAGGCCCAGCAGCAGCGCTATGGCCCCGAAGGCCACGGCCCGGTCGCTTTTGCCGCAGGGGCCGTCGTAGCGCCGGCCACCGCCCACCACCTGGCCCAGCACGCCCACAAACTCACTCAGCCCGGCCAGGAACACCACCGCCAGCACCCCCACGGCGTGCACGCCCGGCAGCAAAGCCAGCGGCGCGTAGAGGGCGGTGTCGGCCACCACGTCGCCGGCCTCGTTCAGCAGCGCGCCAAGCTGGCTCTGCTGGCCGTACTCCCGGGCCAGCATCCCATCGATGGCATTCAGGGCCATGCGGGCCAGCAGGAAGGCGGGCAGCAGGGCCCAGGCCCAGCGGTTGGCCGGGTCCAGCGCCAGCCACAGGCCGTAGGCGGCCGAGGCCAGCGCGGCCACCACCGTCACGCTGTTGGCCGTGCAGCCGGCCCAGTGCAACAATGCGGTAACGGGCCGCAGCAGCTGCTGAAACCGGGGCTTCAGCTCGTAGATGGAAGGCATGGGCGGGCGGGTTTGGCGATGGCCCCGGTAAGGCGCTGGCTTGCACCACACCGGGTTGATATTGAGCCAAAGCTAGACGGTACCCCCAGGCCTTCGCAATCCGAAAAATCAACATTACGGACTTTATCTCCCGCATTCCCTCCCCTCCAAAAACCAGCCTGAGATGCGGTGTAGCGCAGAAAACCACAGGCTACTATCAGACTTATCAGTTTCTGCTATATCTCTATTTATTCAGCATAATCACCGGCTAATCCTTCCAAAAAATATCCGGCCGATACTTTCGCGCCCATCACGAAAGTATCGGCCGGATATTACCACACCGCTCCTGACGGCAAAGCCGCCCGCATCGCCGGCTATTGCCCTACTCGTATAAATCATGCGGGTCGGCGGCGGCCAGCTCCACCAGAAACTGGGCGATGTTGGCAGTAGCGGCTACTGGGGTTGCCCGGGCCGCTCCAGCAGCACGATGGGCGCGGCGTGGTAGGTGGCGCGGGCGTATTCGCGGTAGTCGAACTTAGCCGCCAGGCGCAGCGAGGGCGCGTTTTCGGGATGAATGATGCACACCGTGCGCACCGGGCCGAAGTGGCTTCGGCCCCAGACCAGGGCGGCGGCCACGGCCTCGCTGGCGTAGCCCTGGCCGTGCACGGCGGGGTCGAGCACCCAGCCGATTTCGGGCGCGTCGCCCAGCGGCGGGTCAAGGTCGCGC
>JANNDE010000632.1:0-29490 GCA_031387395.1 Hymenobacter sp. | reverse complement strand
CGAGCTCGGTGTGACGGGCGGCGAGGAGGACGGGGTGGATAACTCCGATGTGGATGATGCCAAGCTCTACACGCAGCCGGTGGAAGTGGCGGAAGCCTACACGGTGCTGAGCAGGATCAGCCCGAACTTCACCATCGCCGCCGCCTTTGGGAACGTGCATGGCGTTTACAAACCGGGGAACGTAAAGCTGAAGCCGACGATCCTGCGCGACTCGCAACAGCACATCGAAAAGACGCTCGGCACGGGACCGAAGCCGGTGAATTTCGTCTTCCACGGCGGCTCGGGCTCGACGCAGGAAGAAATCCGCGAGGCCATTAGCTACGGCGCTATCAAGATGAACATTGATACCGACCTGCAGTGGGCCTTCTGGGAGGGCATCAAGGACTACTACGTGCAAAACGAAAACTTCCTGCAAGGCCAGATTGGCAACCCCGGTGGGGCCGACTCGCCCAACAAAAAATACTACGACCCGCGCGTGTGGCTGCGCAAAGGCGAGGACACCTTCGTGGCGCGCCTCAAGCAGGCCTTCGAAGATTTGAACTGCGTGAACCGCCGGCCGTAACGCTTCGCTTAATGAGGAATGAGGAATTGAGCGCACCTTTGCGCATTCCTCATTCCTCATTAAGCGTAGCCGAAGGCGCAGCGTCCTACTTCCCAATCGAGCCAATTTTGGGCTGAATCTGGATGACAAACCGCTTGTTCAGCGCCTCCTGGCTGCCCGTGTAGCGCCCGGCCCCGCGGAAGCCGCTGCCGGCCGCCACCACCTCCAGGTTGGCGGGGAAGCGCAGCCCGGCCTGCTCCCAGAGCCGGATAACGGCCAGCGCCCGGCTGTAGCTGAGCTGGCGCACGGCCGGGCCGTCGAGGTTGTGGGGGTCGGTGGCGGGGTAGCGCAGGTCTTTGGCCGCACGGCCCTCCACTACGATGAGATACTGCACGTTATCGTCGTTTTTAATAGCCTGCATCTGGCTCAGCAGGAAGCGGCCAGCCTTCACCAGCGGGGTTTGGGCCTCGTAGGGCAGCACGTCGCTTTTGGGCGCGAAGGTGACCGGGAATTTCAGCTCGTAGCGCTTGTAGGCGGGGTTGTACTCGAAGTAATTGCTTTCGAGACGCTTGAGCGCGGCTTTGATTTCATCCAGCTTGCGCTTTTCCTGCACCTGCACTTTCAACTCCGAAATGAGCTTTTCGTTGTCGCGCTGCTTGTCGTTCGAACGTTTGAAACCCAGCACGAACAGCACGAGCATAATGAGGAACAGGGCCGTCATCAGGTCCACGTAGCTGGGCCAGAAGAAGTCTCGGCTCTCTTTCATAAATCACTGATTTTTCGGATTTTAACGGATTTCGCGGATTTTGTAGTCGATTCCTGACTCCTGTTTCCGGGAGGTCGTCTGGCTCCCTCTCTCCCCAAGGAGAGGGGGCTGGGGGGTGAGGTGCAGCCGACCTCACTTCTTCCCCAGCACCGTGCGCTGAAACCAGTTGGGCCTCGTGATTTCCTCCAGCACCTTGTTCGTGCGGTCTACCTGCTGCAAAAGCTGCTGCTGTAGCTGGGCGTCGGCCAGCAGGCGGGCTTCCAGGCGCTGCATGGCTTGGGCCGTTTGCTGGGACTGGCGCTCCTGCAACACATTCAGGTCCTTTTGCTGGGCCGGGAGCTGGGTGAAAGGGTTGAGATACTCGGTGATTTTCTGGTAGATGTTGTCCTGGTTGAGGCGGCGGAAATGCTGCTGCCACTGCTCGTGCGCCTGGGTTGCCTCCTGTTGCAGCTCTTGCAAGCGGCTGTCGAGCTCGGCGTCCATGCGGTGCACGCCCTCGCTCACGCCCTGGCGGATTTGCGCGCCGAGGTCGGCCAGCAACTTGCCGTGCTGGCTGAAAAAGGCCACTTGCTGGCGCAGGGCATCGTCGTGCTGCTGCAGGTACTGCGGCACGCTGGCCAGGCCCTGCTCCAGGGCCGTGAGGCGGTTGAGCAGCGCGCCGATGGTTTGGGCGGCTTCGTTGCTATGCACCACGGTGGTGTTCAGGGCCTGCTGATAGCCCAGGAATTTCTCGAAAGTCTGGGCGCTTTCGTCTACCCTGTCGAACACCTTGATGGTAGCGTTGGCCAGCTCCGAGTAACCGATTTTCTCCAGTTGCTCCAGGAAGCGCTTTTGCACGCTCACGTTCTCGGTGATGCTGGCGATGAGCGGCGTGAACTCGTGAATCTTGCTGAAAAAGTCGTTCTGAATCTGGCTGAAAAACTCGGCGTTGAAGCTGTCGAGCACCGATTTCAGGTTGCTCATGCCGGCCTGCATGTCCGAGTTCAGCTTGGGCAGCAGGGCCTTTTGCAGGAAGGTATAGTAGGCGTTTTTGTCGCGGTCGCGGGCGGCGCGAGCCTGCTTCAGCAGCTGGTTGCCGGCCAGCGTGAAGGCCAGCCCAAACAGGCTGCCAATCATGGCAATCAGCACACCGCCGAGGAAATGCTGCACGTCGCCGTTGCTGAACGAGGTGTCATTGGCCGGGTCGGCCACGGCCTCGGCAAACGGGTTGCCCACCAGCGCCAGCAAGCCCAGAATAGCCCCCGTGAACGTGCCCAGCAACCCCAGGTACAGGGGCGTCGCAATCTGGGCCTGAATCTCCTCGTCCAGCGCCTCAGCGTGGCGCTCGGAAATGTCTTTCAGAATGCCAAAGTCGGCGGCCGCGCCCCGGTTGTTCAGCAGGTATTCGTTGGTATCGGTGATGATTTGGCCGAACTCCGGCGAGGCATCGCGGGTGATGAGGGCATCGTAGTGAATGTCGAAGTTTTTTTCGGGCTGCGCGGCCGTGTAGGGGATGGGCTGCACCGCGACCGCGCCCGCCGGCGGGTACATGGCCTGCACCCGCGCCGTAAGCTGGCGGTTGCGCAGGAACACCAGCGCCTGCCAGGCTACCAGCGCCAGAATAAGCAGGATTTCAAGTAGGAGCATAAACGCTTGATTCGGATAATGGCCGATGGTACAGCGCGGGTAGAGACGCCGTATTTCGCATCTCGTCGTTGAACAACCGGGACCACGCCATTTGGAATATCCACACGACGCGACCTAAGTAGGTAGTCAGAATTGAGTAGTCAGTAGTCAGATAATAAAAATTTGGTTATGAGCGCATTAAATAAAGGCTGACTACTGACTACTTATGACTGACTACTTATGACTAACTACTTAAACAACATGAGTAACGATGAGACGCGAAATATGGCGTTTCTATACCGTACAACGCGATTTCTAGCTCAGCGCGATTTCGGCCTTCCGCACCACGTGCCAGGCGTCGTCGCGCTTCTCCAGCTGGCCGGGCTTCAGGTTTTTGATGGTGGTGAATTGCTCGGTAGGCGGCAGCTCGAACTGAAAAAACTCCTTTAGCTCGCGCACCCCGTTGCCGATGATGCGCGACTGGTCGGCCTGCGGACTGAACGAGAACTGCGCCGTTTCGGCCGCCGCGTGGGGCAGCGTGATGAGCAGCGGCATCTGCGGCAGCGGGTTGGGGCTGAGCTTGCGGTGCTCGATGCTGGGCACGTCGGGGGCCGGGGCGTAGTAGTGCAGCGGGCCGTTGCCGGAGGCCGGAGCAACGGGCGCGGACTCCGGGGTTGCAGCCGCTGCCGAAGCAGCGCCGGGCTCGCTCGCCGCAATCATTGCCTGCATGGCGGGCGGCGTGGAGGTGGGTGCGGCCCACTGGAAGATTTGGCCGGCTTCAAGCGGTGAGTCGTTGCCAGGAGGCGGCGGGGTCGGCGAATCTGGATTCATGGTGGCAGGACGGTGAGGCACCGCGGGCCAGCCCCCGGGCGGGGTATTGGCAGCCGACGGGCGGGAATTGAAATTTGACTTATTTTTTTTGCCGCTCCCCACTGGCTTACCCAAAATCTTCGGGGTAGTTTCCGATGCCTCACGCCTCGGTTGCCCCGCCACATTCCGGCCTGGCTGCTCCGTGGCTGGGGCACCAGGGGTAGCTTCCGCAGCCGAAGAATCCGGCCCCAGGGCCGAGGCCGAGGCAGCCGACGATGACGGTGGGGATTTCCACACATTTTGGGCAGGCTTCCCGGAAGCTCCTCCAACTAAAGGAACGGATGGGGCATTGGCCCGGGGCTGCGCCGGTCGTGATACCCCGGGCCCACGGCGCGCCCACAGCCAGGCACCCAGCACGCCAATGGCAACCCCGCACAGCACGCCCCCTATTGTAGGCCAGCTGGAAGCCGGTGCAGTGGCTACAACAGTAGCACCGGGAGCAACCGTTGTAGCAGCCGGAGCACTGGTAGCCGGCACTTTAGCAACCGGTACCTTAGCAACCGGCGCGGCGCGGGCCGGCACCAGGCCAGCCGTATCGGCGGCCTTTGGCGCCGGCATCGCAGTGCCCGCCGACAGCTGCGCCCACGCGGCCGGGCTGCCACTAAGCAACCCCAGCAGCAGCAGCAGCCACGGCCGGAGCAGGCTCATCGAGCCCGCCGGACTAGTTGAGCGGCTGCGCGTCATGCAGCACCTTGGATAGCTCATACAGGGCGTTTTTGAACGGCAGGAAGAACAGGGTTTCGGGCACGGTGTCGCCGTCGCGCAGCACGTCGGCGTACTGCTGGCGGTAGAGGTTGAAGGAGTCGCCGAGGCTGCGCTCCAGCGTGCTCATCACCAGGCCGGGGTCGTTTTTCACGCCCAGGTCGGCCTGCACGCGCTTCAGCTCGGGGTCTTCGAGCAGCAGTTTCAGGCAGGCGCGGGCGTTGGCCAGCACGGCCTGCTTGATGTCGTCGGTCACGGCGCGGGCTTCGAGGTGGTGTTCACCCTGGTCGGCCTGCGGGTTCTCCGCGTTGGGCAGCACGCCCACGGGGCGCACCAGCGGCGGGTCCTGCGGAATCTGGCCGGTGGCGAGCACGCCGCCGTTGGCGGTGGTCTGCTTGGGGTCGTCGGCGAGCTTGATGCGAAAATCGGGCGGCACGGGCTGGCCAGTAGCTTTTTCCATGATGAGGCGAGCCAGCTTTTCCACCGGCTGCAAGTTGGAGCCAGCCGCCAGCAGGCGCACATACAGGCTGCCGCGCCCCGTGAAGCACAGGTAGCGCGGCAGCTGCTGGCCGTTGGCCACCGTCACCTGCGCCACGTGGTAGATGAGCGCGCCGAAGTGCAGGTAAAACAGTACCCGCAGGTGCTCGGCCCGCAGCAGCCGCTCGCTGAAGCCCAGCAGCTGGTCGTAGCTGAACAGGAAGCTGGCCACGTCCTCGGAGCCGAAATTATCGGTTCCTTCGGCCACCAGCACGTATTCGCGGGCGCGGCGGGCGGCGGGGCTCAGCACCGCGCTCTGCACGCCGGCCACGCCGAAACGCACGAGACCGTTGTCCTTTGCGCCGCGCACTTCGGCCCCGCCATCACCCCACAAATCATTGCCAGCGAAGCGGAACGAGGTACTCAGCACCGGCTTGCGGTCGGCGTAGAGCAGCACGTCGGTAGTGCCGCCGCCGATGTCGATGAAGGCCGCGTTTTCGCCCGGCCCCAGCGTCACGATGTTGCGGCGGGTGAGATAGTAGTACGGGGCCGTCGACTCGACCATGCAGGGCATGGAACTGGTCGTCTTGAACACATCGTGGAACAGCGTGTCCCACTCGCGCTGGTAGAGATTGCGTTGGTACGTCGAGAAGCTCAGCGGGGCAAACCAGGTGATTTGGGTGGCCGCCAGGCTGCCGCCATTCAAAGCCACTTTGGCGCGGCACAGCAGCAGGATTTCCTTGAAAAACGCCCGCACACGGTTGGTATTGGCGATGTTCAGCGAATTATCCCACTTCAGATTGGTGTGGTAGTTGGGCCGGCGCTGCTCTTCGGTGATAATGCCGAAGGCCACGTTGATGTTGCCGAGCACGCTCAGCTCCTGGGTGGCGTAGTTGGCCGCTTCGTAGGTGGCGGTGCGGGCTGGGAAAGCGTAGGGCGAGTTATCGGCCCCGATAATGGGCGGGATAAACTCGCGCTCCTGGTACTGCTGCCAACGCTTGATTTGCACGAAGTTGGCCGGGTCGTCGTCGATGCCCCGGTACAGGCGCTCGTAGGCGGTACGGTCGGGTTCGGCGGTGCTCTTTTTCAGCAGCGCCACCGGCGTGTCACTCAGGCCGAAGCAGAACGGCTTGGGCTCCTGGCCGGGGCTGTCCTGCATGGCCACGTGGGTGTTGGTGGTGCCGAAGTCGATGGCGAAACGAAACTCCCTGGTGCCCTGGCGCTGCTCGGGCCAGCGCGGGATGATGAGCGCGCGGCCCTCGGCCGGGGCCGGGTTCAGCACTTCGAGATAGTCGAAATGGGTGCCGCGCACCTCGAAATAGGTGCTGCCCTCGTCCTGGCTGGTTTTGGGGGTGCGCTCGTAGCGGGTGGCGCTTTGGTCGGTGCCGGTTTCGCTCAGCTGGTGGCCGTTGGCCCAGAATTTCAGGTCGACTTTCTTGGTCACCATGCTGGGGTCGATGTTGTTGGCATCCACCAGCATCACTTTGTAGAAGTCGTTGTACCGCGGCGCGTCGGCCACCTTCACGAAGGGGAACACCGACAGCGCCACGTTGGTCACGCGCAACCGGCCCACGCCCTCGCCCTGCGGGTTATCGTAGTAGGCGCGCTCGTAGTCTACGTAGTCGCCACCGCTCACCGGCACCCGCAGCCGCACCCGAATGCAGGCCGATTCTAACTCCAACGTGAGGTGCTCGGCCAAATCCTGCTGCGTGAAGTAGTCGAAATACGCCGGCTTGATGGGCAGCAGCGGCCAGCTGCTAGGCCGGAAACCGGTCGCGATTTTCAGGTTGCCGCAGAAAAAGCGGGTTTCATCGACTTCATACGGCACGGCCAGCAGGGTTTCTTCCAGCAAGTCGTTCACCGTGAGGTACGGATACGGCAGCTCCGGGCCGGGCAGCGTGCGCTCCTTCAGGGGCCGGGCATCGGCCAGGGGCACAATGGCCCCGCTGTCGGCAAACAGTGTTTCGTTGTAGTATTTCTTGCCGTTGGCCTTCAAACCCGGGCGTAGCACTATCGGCAACGGCCCCGCCACCCCCGCCCGCGTGGGCCGGATAAACAGGTCGGAGCCGCGCACGGTGCCCTCGTCGGGGCGCACGCGCAGCAGCACGCCGGCCACATCAATCTGGTTGTTGGAAGCGTCGGTGAGGACCGGGAAATTAGCAAGGCTGGCGGTGCCGTCCATGGCCCATTTTTGCAGCAGGCCGCGGTCGAGCGTATCGCGCACGAGCGGCGCGAGGGCCGTCAGGGCCGGGTCGCCTACAAACGCCTGATACACGTAGTCGCGGAAAGCAGCCTCTCGGTTGGCCAGCGGCACGTATTGGCTGTCAAAATAATAGCCTCCCCCCTGCGGGCGCTGCACGGGCAGCGGCTTCACATTGGGGGCCGGGAAAAACAGCGTGAGCGGCGAAGTACCACCAATGAGCTGCGGCACCCCATTGGCACCAGGGAAATAGATGAGGTGCATCTCGGTCAGCTTCGCGAAGCGGCCGTCGAGGTACAGACTCAGCACGTCGGCCAGCGGGCGGGTGGCGGGGTTGGCGCGCAGCCTGGCCAGCTCCTCATCCTTGCGCCAGGCCCGGATTTGCAGGCGCTGGCTGGCCAGCTTGCGCTGGTGGAAGTTGAAGACCATCTCCCACACGTCCCAGAAGTGGCTCACCAGCTGGTGGTACACCGAATCCTGGCTTACGCCGCCCTGCGTCACGAAGCGCAGCGCGGTTTCGACCAGGTGCATGCGGGCGAAGGGCGAGGGAATGGACACGGCCACCTTGGCGGCCCGGCCGCCTTGCGGGTCGAGCAGGCGCTCCACTTCGTGGGGGCCGATTTTGCCGGTCGGTCCCCAGCCCTCGTGGGTGCTGGAGCCGGTGTCGTGTAGTCGCAGGATTTTAGCCATGTTGGGAGTTGCGAGAGGCGTGGCCGGCTCACCTCACCCCCCGGCCCCCTCCCCTTGGGGAGAGGGGGAGCCACGGCGGCGCGATGAAACTGGCCGAAACAGGCCTCTGATGTTGTTTCAAGTTTGTTTTAAGCAGAGTTTCGTCAGGCTCCCCCTCTCCTGCGGAGAGGGGGTTGGGGGGTCAGGTCACCCGTTAGGAATACTGCAGCTTCTTATCCAGCAGCTCCCCGGTCGCCTCCTCAAACGCCTTCACCACCCAGCGCAGCGCCTCGTTCTCCGTCGGATTAGAAAGGGTCGCCTTCCCTACCGCTTTCGTCAGCTCATCGCGGAAAAAGCCGGGAGTGATGCCCTTACTGAAAATGCCGGTTTCCACCGTTTTATCGGCCACCATTTTGTTGAAATCCATCTCCTCGGCGCGGATGGCGGTGTAGCGACGCTGGTTCACGCCCAACTCCCGCAGCCACTCGTTGTACTCGCCGAAAAAGTCGTACAGCTCGCGCAGGGCGCGGTTGTTGCGCAGCTGGGCGGCCAAGTCGGCGGCCTCGTAGTAGGGGGCTTTGGCGTCGTCGGGGGTGTGTTTGAGAAAATAGCGGGCGAAATAATGTAGCTGGATGAGCGGGCGGGCCACCTCCTGGCGCATATCGGTGGGCAGCTGGCCGAAATCCACGTCGGCGGCGTCGGATTTCAGACCGTATTCGTGGTGCAGCGGTTGGTTGCTGTCGAGCTGGTTGTCGGGCACTTCCATGAAATGCTGAATGGAAAGCGCGCCCAGCATTTCCAGCAGGTGGGCCTGGTTGCGCTGCTCGGCGCGGCCGGGGTGGTTGGCCAGAGGCTGGCCGGGCTGGTCGCCGAGGTAATACAGCGCTTCCAGGCCCTGCAGGTTATCGGCGTAGTACGAGAGGGCCGTTTTCGTCTTCGTGATGAAGGTATTCGAATCGATAAAATCCCGGCCAGCCGCCTTTTCATCGGCCGAAGGCTCCTGCAATTTAAAGTAGGGCAGCATCACCAGCGCCCCGGCCTTGAGGCGGCGGCGCACCTCGGGGTGGGCCAGGGCGGAGTTGGGGTCGCGCAGGTTTTTCACCAGCAGCGGGAAGCCAGCCGCACCTGTACCCCCAAAAATCGAGCTGATGAAAAACGCCCGGTCGCCGTCCTGCAGGCTCTGGGCGAGGTAGCGCATTTCCTTAGACTGCACCACCGCGTTCAGCACCACCGAACCCACGTTGGGCGAGCCCCGGAAACCCACGTCGAGGTTGGCGGCGAGGCTATCCTGCGTAAACAGCAAATCGACCAGCCCCTGCGTTTCCACCGACAAGTCGTTGTATTTCAGGTAATCCCGGAACGGTTGGCTGATGCCGCCGAAGTCGTACACGAACGAGTCGCGCAACTCCTCGCCGCCGCCGCTGGTGTTCAGGTGGGCCAGCGTGTTCATAGGCTGGCTGAAGAAGCCGGTTTTTTCCTTCTGGCCGTCGCCGTACAGCGCTTCGTGAATGCGGGCGTAGCGCTTGAGCAAGGCCACGGTGCGGGTTACGTCGCCGTTCTGGGTATCGGGGTCGATGAGGACGGGCACTATCTGGTCGCAGTTCGGAATGCGGACCCCCGCGGCCAGCAACATGGTGAGGGAGCGCAGCACGCGGGCCCCGGTGCCGCCCACGGCGAAGATGAAGAGTTTGGACATAACTGGTTCTGACGTGAAAGCCTCACCCCCGGCCCCTCTCCCTTAGGAGAGGGGAGCCACGGCGGCGCGGTCAATTATTCATGTAAGTTGTTTCAAAGTCCCACCTGGCAATCGTCAGGCTCCCCTCTCCTATGGAGAGGGGCCGGGGGTGAGGTTATGGCGTTAAAACGGGCCCACAAACGGCGTGGTGCGCGCATACGTGCTCCACCGCTTCAGCAGCACCGAGAACAGCAGGAACCACAGGGCGGCCACCAGCATGTTCACGACCATGAAATACCCCAGGTAGCTGCTCACTTCCACTCCGTGGCTCTTGCTAAGGCTATTGGCCAGAAATACGCCCAGGCCGGCGGCCAGCGCCAGCGTAAGCGCCCAGTGTGGGGTACGGAACAAACCGGTGCGCAGGGCCGAGTTGAACACGTAATAAAACGCCAGCATCAGCAGCAGGCTCACGCCCAGCGTGCTCCAGCCCACGAGCGAAAACAGGTCCGTTTTATACAAGCCGTAATCGGCCGGGCGCTGGCTTTGAAAGATGGAAATCAGGGCGGAGTACAGGCTGGTGAAGAAGGTCTGCATTGAGTTGGTGCTTGGTTGTTAGTGCTTGGTGCTTGGTGCTTGGTTACTGATGCCCGGTACCTAAAGAAATTTCTCCAAGCACCAGGCTCTATGCACCAAGCACCAACTTAATTATTTATCGTTTTTGAGCGGCAGCTGAACCGTGAATACGGCCGGCAGCGCGGTTGGGTACGATTGCCGGACACCGGTTAGAATCTGGTCGAGGCCAAACGTGCGGGGCGCGGGCGTATTGTCGTTGGTGGTGGCCCAGGCGGCCACCCAGTCTGGCGTTTCCGGAGCGGGCAGAGCCAGGGTAAGCGTAGATGCGCCGGGGCCGAGCTTGCTCAAGTGCAGGCGCACGACATGGGTGTAGGGGGCCAGCACGGGCTGGCCTTCCTGTTCAGTATCGGTGAGTAGCCGGGCCGAGTTAGCTACCATCGTGGCCTGGCCGTTGGGCAGGCGCACCTGCAGATGTTGGGCCAGAAATGCCGGCTTCTGCCACGCGGCGGGCAATTCTTTCAAATCCAGGCCCACCGAGAAATCCACCGGGTCATCTGACACGTCCACGCTCAGGCCTTTACCCTCGCCAAAAACAGTGCCGCCGCTCGACTTTAATTTTGGGTCGGTGAGCTTGGTGAGTAGCGGCGCGAAGGCCGGCGGGCTCGTTTTCAGCCCAAAAAAGGCCTGCTGGGCCGGCGCATTGCGAAACACTTCGGCGGCGTAGCGGGCTACCTGCGCGGGCGGCCCAATCACCCACACGTAATAAGGCACCTTCCCGCCATCCAGCGTGCGCTTCGGCACCGGTGTTTTCACGGCGGGAAAGTAGCTGCCATAGAAATGTGAGGTTTCGCCAAACACGGCCACGGCCAGCTGCTGCTGGCTCACGGGCGCGATGGCCGTACGAATCAGGTTGGGCAGCTGCGAGAAATCCGACTTACGGGCCGGGCCGTAGATAAAGTCCGAAATCACCACGCTCACCTCCTCCCCCGCTTTGGGGCGGTTGAGAATGCCTGCCAGCATCTGCGGCAGCTCGGTGCCGAGGGCAGCCTGGCTCACCTCGCCCTGCACCACGTCGCGCAGCTGCTCAAACTTCACGGGCCGGGGCGCGGCGTTTTCACAGAGATAATATTTGCGCTCGGCCACGGCCCCGCTCACCTGGGTTTCGGTGATGAGCGCGCCGATGCGCTGCTGAAACTCGGTGGCCGGCTTGTCGGCCGAGCCGCGGGGCACGAAACCCTTCATTCCTCCCGAATACTCCAGAAAAATGCTAACATGCAACGGAGCTGCCACGGCCGCCGCCAACGTCTCGGCCGCCGCTTTATCCGGCCGGGCTGGTTTGCCCACGGTGGTTGTAGCAGGTTCGGTGCCACAGGCACTCAGCAGCACGGCAAGCCCAAAAAGTGTGCTCGTGCGCCGAGAGCTACAAAAAAGGCGCGGTGCAAGCAGACCTGCGAAAAAAGGTGTCGGCATAAGGAAAACGCTGGGCGAGGTTGTGATACGCAGTATAGGCATTACGCGGCGAAATAGGTACCGGCTAAAAACCCACCCAACTCAACGCGCCTGGCGCGTGCCAGGTGCGTGGCACCCCGCACCAGCGCACATTTCTGCGACCAACCGGTTGCCGGCCGGGCGGGCAACACGGCCCCCAATGCTTACGGGGCTACCCATCCGGAAGCGGAGAATCAGGCGGCGTGGCCGGGAAAATGATTTGCGCATAGTTGAACTATTAACGGAATTTATTTAAACTACTGATTATCAAAATTTTGTTTTACTATATGACCAATGCATATGGCAGTTGCCTAAAGTAGGATGATGCAAATAATTTATTTTTCAAATTGAAACTATTAAAAGAAAGCGGCTTATCGCAGCAAATAATGGTCTTTTTGATGGAATTTGATGCGGTTTAAATTAAATTGCGTCCTCCTGTTTTTGACCTCCGCCATGTGTTCTTACAAAAAGAAAAACCAACTAAATTTGCCAACTTATTACGCCTCGAATTAAATCAGGCTACAAAAGTGCACATTGCTGATTTGAGTTGTATGTTTGAACATATATAACTAAAAAGTCCTTTTGGGCCACAATTAAATTATGCCGGCCACTCCTGCCTGTAAGTAGGATTACCGATTTACCCGGTCGCGACAGGAATTCTAGCAACGCTATTTTTTTCAATTTTAACACTTTTTGTATGATACAACTATACCGACTTCTCTTGCTTATCCTTTTGCTGACTGCCGGCTCCGGGGCGGCCCGGGGCCAAAGCGGTCTGCCGGTCCTGAACGGGCGGGTCATCACGGAGGGCGACGAGCCCCTGGTCGGGGCCACGGTGATAATACGAGGCACTTTTCTGGGCTCGGGCACCAATAGCTCCGGCGAATTCCTGATTCCGGGAACCGGCATCACGTACCCGCTCATCATAAGCGTGGCTTACGTGGGATACGAGACCCAGCTCTTGACGGTGCAACAGCCCGACGAGCCAATATTAGTAACGATGATTCCGGCCCGGGCCGAATCGCAGGTAATGCTGGCCGCCTCACGCCAGGAAGAAAACATTATGCGGGTGCCCGTAACGGTTGAAAAAGTGACCCAGGCGCAAATCCGCAAGCTCAACCAGCCCGATTTGCTCAGCAGCCTCACCCAGTTCAAAGGCATCGACGTAAATACGAGCAGCATGCTGACCAACAGCATTAGCACGCGAGGGTTCAACTCGGCCAATTCCGAGCGCGTCATTCAGCTGGTCGATTACATGGACGTGCAGTCGCCAAGCCTCAGCCTGGGAGCGGGCAACTCGCTGGGACTGCCCGACATCGACGTGGCCAGTGTGGAGGTACTTTACGGGCCGTCGTCGGCACTCTACGGGGCCAATGCTTTCAATGGCGTGGTGCTGCTCAACTCGCGTGATGCTTTCACCGATGAGGGGCTGAGCGTGCGCCTGCGCGGTGGCCAGCGCGACTACTTCGACGGCCAGCTGCGCTACGCCAAGCGCCTGGGCCGCCGCTGGGCCATTAAGCTAACGGGTAGCTACCTCACGGCCAACGACTGGCTGGCCGAAAACTACACCGCCCAAAAAATCAAGGGGCTCGTGTTCGACAACAATCCCGCCGGCTCCAGCCTGGGCTACAACGCCGTGAACCGCTACGGCGACCTGGGCCTTACTTATTCCACTAACTCCGCCAGCCCTAAATACAGCGAGTTGCTGGGGGGGCGCACCGTGTTTTTGCCCGGCTGGACCGAGCGCGAGCTGATGGCCAGCGACGATGGGGCCCGGCTCTACCGCGTGGTGCCGTCGATATCGTATCTGTTCACCGATAAGGTGAAGGCGACCTTCTCCTTCGAGCGGGCCCAAGGCAGCACAACGCTCCAGAACATCAGCCGCTTCCGCCTCAAAAACTTCGGCACCAACCAGTATCGCTTCGCACTCGAAGGCGAGAAATGGTTCGTGCGGGCATTTCAGACCAAGGATTTCGGCAACGACACGTACGACCTGACCTACTTGGGTGCCTCCATGCAAAATGTGCGCAGCCCCATCTCGGGGGAGCCGTACTTTGTGGATTATTTCACTAGCTACGCCAAAACCTACGAGGCAGAATATAAGAGAAATGGCGGCAACGATGGCGCGGCCCAGGCCATCGCGCAGGCCACGGCAGCTTCGGCGCAGCTACAGGCCGGTTCGCCGGAGTTCAACGCGCTACGCCAACGCCTGGTTGGGGATAATACGTCCAAAACGGGGGCCCGTGTAAACCCCAGCTCCTTCCTCACTGATGCAAGTGGGCAATACAAGATTGGGCTGGGCGCAAGCAGCAACCTCATTTTGGGCGGAGCTTACCGCGAGTTCCGGCTGCATTCGGAGGGGCGCTTATTCGAAGACGGCGACGGACGGCAGCTGCGCAACTATGAGTTTGGCGGCTACGCCCAACTGAGCAAAACGTTGTTCGAAGAACACCTGAAGCTGACCGCCGCCGGCCGCCTCGATAATTTCCAGAACTTTGGGACGGCTTTTTCGCCACGGGTATCGGCCGTGTATTCGCTCGGCAGCGACAAACAGCACAATTTCCGCAGCTCGTACGGCCGGGCCTTTCGTTCGCCTACGCAGCTCGACCAGTACACCGATATCGACCTCGCAATCGCGGTATTTCGGGGCAACGTGGGCCAGGGCTTTCAAGGCTATCGGCCCGACCTGCGACAGGGCCTCACGCGCATCATGAACAGCACCACCCCCCTGGCTACGCTGGCTGAATACGAGTTTAACCTGGCCCCGCTACGGCTGGAAGAGGTGAACTCCTTCGAGGCTGGCTACAAAGGTTTATTACTAAAAAACCTGACTCTTGACCTGAGCGGCTACTACAGCTACTACCGCGACTTCGTGATGCCCAGTAATATCATCAGCAACCTCAATGGCACCCGGCCCACTCCCAACCAGCTGATAGCCGGGGCCCTCGAGCTCTTCGAAAATCGCTCCCTGCCCACCCGCCTGCTGGTCGTATCCAGTAACCTCGACCTGCTCGTGCGCACCCAAGGCATGCTGGCCAGCCTGAGCTATGTCGCTTCCCGCAACCTTACCCTGAGCGGCAACTATTCGCTGAACGTGTTGCTGAACCCCAGCGACGAAGTGCCGTTTTACAACACGCCGCGCCACAAGTTCAACTTCAACGTAGGCGGCGAGCTCAACCGCCGTTTGGGCTACAGCCTCAACTACCGCTGGGCCCAGGCCCACCGCTACGAATCGACGTTTGCCGCTGGTAGCCTCGCTGCCTATCAAACCCTGGATGCCCAGCTACGCTACGCGTTGCCTAAAATGGGTACCACCATCGACCTGGGCGGCTCCAATGCATTAAACACCAACAACATACAGGTTTTCGGCGGGCCGCAAATCGGGCGCCTGGTATATATCGGGCTCACCACATCCATTAAGTAGCCGCTGGCGGCGCTATTGCGCCGGGCAAACAGGCCACTTATTTTCACGCTGCACCCGCTACATATACTTGCCACGAGGCGGTCGCAATAAGACTATTTGAATAAGCGGCTGGACTCAAACGCTAAATAGCAACACGGCAAAGTTCTTATTATCAGCATCTTGCACCAAATTTCACTACCTTAATACCTGCTACCTGCCACTTAAGTGGCAGGTAGCAGGATAAGAAATAACTGTTTTTCCGTATTTCGCACCGATATTTACTACTCTTTACTCGTATCTTGCTACTCCATAAGCGCTGAACCACTAGCCCCTGGCGAATGGCTGTTTTCTTTTTTGCCTGCTTACCCCTATTTCCTTCTATGGACTAGCTGCTTACCGCAGACCAGCTACTCAGTCCGATTTTCTCTATCATGTGTCGGTTGGCAGTTGCCAAATCCCCTGACATGAATACTTATTTTGACCCGGTTCCACGTTGCGGAGGTGTAACAAAATCCTTCCCAAACGCCAGGCAACAGAGCTCTGGGTTAATGAACAACTTCAATATCAGTATTTTATGTTCACCACCTATTTATCCGCCATGCAAACCAGCCGACAGCTTCTTGTTCTGTCGCTCCTAACCTGGGGGCTGCTGGGTAGCCAGCCATCATGGGCGCAGTGCCTGCCGCTGGCCCGGCTCCGTACGAGCGTCATGACAGGCGTCATCACTCCCGACAGCTTACAGGCACTGTTGCCGCCCGGCCAATGGACCCTGCACCCCGGCGAGAATCCGTACTGGACCTACCAGGAACCTACCCAACCATCGGACGAAACCGAAGCGGGAGAGTATGCATGGGTCGGGTTGCGCCGTAGCAACAAGCAGGGCTCCTACGACTTAGTGTACAAGACCATTTACCGCGAGTGCATCACCCAGTTGCGGACCGAGCTGCGGCGACAGTCTAAACTCAAATCGGAGTACGTGAACTGCGTGCAGTGCGAAAGCGAGCGACTAACGGGCGACGGTTTCACCGTGACAATATTCAACCAAAAAGCCAGCTACGTGGCCAAACGCACGCCTTACCCCTTCGTGCTGGTGGTACGCCGGACCGCAGACGGGCCTAGCACCGGCTCCCCGGCGGCCGATGCGTTATCGCAGCAAGAAGCGGACAGGCACTGAGGCCGGTGATGGGGCATGGTGTACGCGTCGCGGCTATCCCAGCCCCAGTTTTTGCGGCCCGACGCCCTGCCCCCTGGCATCGGGTTGCCAGCGCGGGCGCGAATGGGTAATTGCCATGGCTTGGGTTCGCCAACGGCCCTATACCCGCCAGTACTAGCCTGCGTAACAAAGAAACTAGTTAGCAAGTCGCTAAATAGCCAACCGGCTGGGGCAGAGCCGCGATGGCGCGCGTCTCTGCCCCAGCCGGTCGGCTATTTAAAGGAGGGGCCACCCAACGATTTGGACTGGTCGGCTGTTATACTTTGGGTCGCCGTTGGTTGCCTTGCCCGTGAGCCATACCTTTGTCTACTGGCTCCCTAACGATTGCGGCCACTTTTTTTCGGTGCCTGCCCAGCCACTTATTGCTCCTATGCCCAACACCATTTCCACCGATATCTGCATCATCGGGGCCGGCCCGGTCGGGCTGTTCGCCGTTTTCGAAGCCGGCTTGCTTAAGCTCCGCTGCCACGTGGTAGATGCTTTGCCCCAGCCCGGCGGCCAGCTCTCCGAAATTTACCCCAAGAAGCCGATTTACGACATTCCGGGATTCCCCGAAATTCTGGCCGGCGACCTGGTGGATAATCTGATGAAACAGATTGAGCCCTTTCACCCCACCTTCACCCTGGGCGAGCGGGTCGAGCAGTTTCAGAAGCTCGACGATGGCTCCTTTCAGCTCTTCACCACCGACGGCACCGAAATTCACTGCAAGGCCGTGGCCATTGCCGGCGGCCTGGGTTCGTTCGAGCCCCGCAAGCCGGCCGTCGAAAACCTGGAACGGTTCGAGGGCGGCAAAGGCGTACACTACATGGTGCGCGACCCCGAGCACTTCCGCGACAAGAAAATTGTGATTGCCGGCGGCGGCGACTCTGCCCTCGACTGGACCAACTTCCTGGCCAACGTGGCCGCCGACGTGACGCTCGTGCATCGCGGCACCACCTTCCGCGGCGCGGCCGACTCGGCCGAAAAGGTGCAGAAGCTGCACGAAGCCGGCAAAATAAAGCTCGTACTGAGCTCGAACGTGACCCAGTTGCACGGCAACGGCAAGCTGGCCGAAGTCACCATCACCGGCAACGACGGCACGGCCGAAACCGTCCCGCTCGACTGCTTCATCCCGCTGTTCGGCCTCACGCCCAAGCTCGGCCCCATCGGCGAGTGGGGGCTCGAAATTGAGAACGACGCCGTGAAGGTGAACACCCTCGACTACAGCACCTCGCTGCCCGGCGTGTTCGCCATCGGCGACATCAACACCTACCCCGGCAAGCTGAAGCTGATTTTATGCGGCTTCCACGAAGCCGCCCTCATGTGCCAGGGCGCGTTCAAGTACATTTTCCCCGACAAGAAGTATACCCTGAAGTACACGACCGTGAACGGGGCTCCCTCTATGTAAATGGGCAAAGGAGTACGCAGTAAATGAGCAAGCTGGCTCTGGCCGGCTGCTCCTTTATCGCTTACTCCTTTATCCATTTGCTCACTTACTCATTTACTCTTTGGAAAACGATATCCGCATCTACGTTGAAGAAACGCCTGGGCAGCGCCGCGAAATCATCGCCCCCACCGACATGGGCCTGAGCCTGATGGAAGTACTTAAGGCCGATGGCTACGACATTCAGGCCACCTGCGGCGGCATGGCCCTGTGCGCCACCTGCCACGTAGAGGTATTGGCCGGCCCCGCCCTCCCCGAGCCCGGCGACGACGAGCTCGACATGCTCGAAACCCTGCCCGTGGTGCTCGAAGGCTCCCGCCTGAGCTGCCAGATTCGTCTCACCCCGCGCGTCGACGGGCTGGTGTTACGCCTCGCACCCACGGGCGCGTAACTGTGGTTGCGAGCGGAGCGCGCAGTAGACCGCAGTCATGCCCGGCATTACCCGGCGGCCACCAGCCGCTCCCGCATCCGCTCTTTGGCGGCGGCCGACAGCGTGGGGCCGGTCTGCGAACGAGCGGCGGCCGAGGACCGCGCCCACCCGGCAATCAGGATGGTTTGCTGGGAGTAGCGCTTGCAGTAGGAACACAGGTGCAGGTGCAGCCACAGGCTGACGCGCTCGCGTCGGGGCATGTGGGGTCCTGGCGCTGCTCGAGGAGCAGGGTAGCGTGCTGGCAATGGATGAGTCGTAGCATAGCGGATGATTAAGTGAGTAGCCAGAATTACGCAGCAAGTAGTGGGATGCCAATATCTTAACAATCAATCACTTGGATAAAGTCTTGATACTTGTTACTTCTGTCCTGCTGCTTAATTCTGACCCAGGCCGTGCTTTTCGAGGCAGCGGCGCAGCTGGAGCTTGGCCCGGTGGATGATAACCCAGTAGTTGGCCGAAGTCAGACCCAGCTCCTGGCAAATTTCTTCGGCCGGTAATTCCTCCACGAAGCGCATGGCGAACACCGCGCCCTGCTGCGGCGAGAGCCGCTCCTGGCACCGGCGCAGCATCTCGTGCAGTTCCTGCTGCTCCAGCGCGGCATCGGCCCGGAGCCAGCTGGCGGGGGCTTGCAGACTGGCCCAGTGGCCGTTGGCGGGGTTGAAATAGTCGGCTTCGGTGGGGCCGCCGCCATCGCTCAGGGCATCGAGGCCGACTTGCGGAGCACGGGCCTGGCGGCGGTAATGGTCGATAATTTTACGGCGCAGGATGACGAATAGCCAGGTGCGCTCCGAGGCTTCGGCCCGGAAGGTGGCCAGGCTGGCGAGGCCGCTGAGGAAGGTTTCCTGCACCAGCTCTTCGGCCACATCCGCATCGGACACGCGGCTCAGGGCAAAGCGGTAGAGCTCGTCGCCGAAGCGGGCGGGCCACTGGGCCGGTACGGGGGTTGCTGGAGTCATGCGGAGCGACGGTTGGCGAAGGAAATCGCACCGCAATATTACGGCTCCTGCGCCACCGCCGACGTAGCCGCACCCACGATACGACGCGAAGCCACTTCCTGCACCAGCGCCACCACCCGCAGGTTCGGGCGCTGCCAGTCGGCCGCCAGCCTGAGGGCCGGGTTGGCGGCAAAAGTGCCATCGGCCCCCACCCGGCCCAGCGAAACCAGCTGCCGCACCACGGCCGCGTGGCGTAGCAGCAGGCCCGCGTTTTCGCCCCGCCCGATTTGCGAGGCCAGCCCGCTTTCGGTGATGGCCAGCAATACTTCGGACGCGGCGGTACCGGCCGGCACGCTGCTCACCCGCACCTGCGCCGTGCCGCCCGCCGTTATCACTGCGACCACGGCCTGCGGGGCTTTGGCGGCGTTGGCTACGGTGGTGGCCAGCCCGGCAGTGCGGCTGCCCACCAACTCGTAGCGGCCATTCACTACGGCCTGGGGCGTGTAGGAGCCCGAGCCGAAGCCAGTAGCGTACTGCCGTTGCCGCGCGGTGTAGGCTGGTGCCGAGAAGCCGTCTTTCCAGCCCAGGCGGTTCCAGTAGTCGACGTGTTCGCCGAGGGCGATAACTTCGACGCCGGGCACCGCCTGGGCCCGGGCCAGCTCGCGCAGGGCAACATCAGCCGCCGGGCAGCTGGAGCAGCCTTCGGAGGTGAAGAGCTCGACCACGACGGGAACGCGGGCGGGCGCGGCCCCGGATTTCGGGCCCGGCCCCAGCGTAGCAATAAGCGGCAGCAACAACAGGATTTTCATAGCGCGAGGGAAACGAGGGATGCACAACCGGTACTCCAACCGGAGCGGCAGTGAGCCAGACGCGCCCGCCCAACCATCCTTACAGCCGCGCAATCAGCAACCTATAGCCCGCTACTGAGCGGCAAGCTTCTATGTTCTACGCACTGCAGAACACTTTCCGACAAGCATATCTGGCGTAAGCACCGGGCTCGCCAACAAAAAAATCCCCCGCCAGAGGACTGGCGAGGGATTTTTTGTTTTCATTGCATCAGCCCCGGCCAGCTATTGCGCGCGGCGGCCCGGCGCCGCAGCTGGCACAGTACCGGGCCCTTCGGCTACGGGAGCGGGGGCCGCACCGGCCGCGGGAGCAGCGGCCGGTGCGGGCGAGTTGAGCATTTCGAGGGCCAGCCGCCAGCCGGCCACGGCCTCGCGACGCCAGATGCGCAGGTAGCTACCCGACTCCTGCGGATGCTTGGCGTCGCTGGAGTGGCGGTAGGTTCCAATCACGTAGCCCAGGTCGCCGCCCGCCGACAGGTAGCCAGTGGTGGGGGCGAAAAAGTACCCCTTCTCCAGGTTTTTCATGTTGGCCACGGCTGCCAGCCCCTGCATCATCGACAGGCCCGGACGGTACAGGCGCGCCTCGCTGCTGAGGTACTGCTGGTAAGTAGCCCCGGGCTTCAATACCTCGGCGGCCGCAAATTTATTATCGAGGTCGAGTAGCACGCTGGTCGGAGCCATGCTGGGCGTGGCCAGCGCCAGGGCCTGACGCGGGGCGGGCACGTTAGCCGGTGCGCTGGGTGCCACGCCAATGCGCTCGATGCTCATATTTACCACGTATTTCCACTGGCCATCAGGCTGCTTGCGCCAGAGCGTCACATATTCACCAGCGGCCTGGGCGCGGTCGTTCTGCAGCATGGTCCAGGGGCCGGTAGTATAGCCCAGGTCGCCGGTCTGGGCCAGGTCGGCCAGCAGCGGGTACCAGGTCAGGCGCGTGTTGGCCGTTGCCGGGCGGGATTCCCATACTGCCTGAGCTGCGAGCAGCTTCCCATTTTCAACCACCATGGCAGTAGGACTGGCATTGGCCAAAAATGCCGTTTTCATCCCATTCGTCGATACTTGCTCGACAAATGAAGCTTCGGCCGCCAGCACTGCCTGCCGGGGCGTTTGGGCATAAACTCCGCCCGAAAGCAGTAGGGTAGCCAACGAGGCAAGAGTCAAGTTTGTCTGCATAAGATGCAAATGCAAGTAAAAGATGCTACTAAGGTAGCAACTACGGGATAATTATACTTTCTCCTCCGCCAAAAAATCATCGCCGGCTTGTCATTTTTGCCTTCAGCCCTTTTCTACGCAGGTATGCCGCCGGATACTGGCTATTTTTGTAGCCACCATATCTTCAGCATTCCACCACGTATGAACCTTGCCGACCTTACTGCCCGCGCCCGCCGCATCCGCCTCGTCCTCACCGATTGCGACGGTGTACTTACCGACGGCGGTGTGTACTACTCCGAGCGCGGCGAGGAAATGAAACGCTTCAGCATCCGCGACGGTATGGGCGTGGAGCGGCTGCGCGCCCTGGGAATCATCAGCGGCATTATGACCGGCGAGGTTTCGCCCTCGGTGCGCACCCGCGCCGCTAAGCTCAACATCGAAGAGTTGCACCTTGGCATCAAGGATAAGCCGGCCTGCCTGCGCGAAATCATGGCCCGCACCGGCTTCGCGGCCGAAGAAATTGCCTTCATCGGCGATGATACCAACGACGTGGAAATTCTGGGGATGGTAGGCTTTGCCGCCTGCCCCGGCGATGCCACGGCCTTCGCCCGCGCCGTGGCCGACTTTCACTGCCAGACCCCTGGCGGCCACGGCTGCTTCCGCGAGTTGGCCGAGTTCATTATTGCGGCGCAAGGCGGTAAGTGAGTAAGTAGCAAGACACAAGTAGCAAGTAGCAAGATTTTGCTCAAGCAATTGATTGTTATAGTGTTGGAGTCTTACTACTTGCTACTTCCTTCTGGCTACTTACTTGAATAAGTTGTCAGGCGAAGCAAGCGGCTGTGCTACTTTACCCACTTACTCATTTACCGCTACTCTGGTAGCAGTCCCTGCCGGGCGGCCAGCTTGATGAGGGCCGCCGTGTTGCGGGTCTGGGTCTTGTCCATGATGTTTTGGCGGTGGGTTTCGACGGTGCGCTTGCTGGTGAAGAGGCGCTCGGCAATTTCGGCGTTGGTGAGGCCATCGGCCACCAGGGCCAGCACTTCCATCTCGCGCTTGCTCAGGCGCAGGGCCGCGCGGGCCGCGTCGCCCTGCGCCGGGCTACCCACGTAGAGGCGTGCCAGCAGCGACAGGCCAATAGCCGAGCACAGGAACGGCCGGCCCGCCGCTACCGTGCCCAGTGCGTGCACCGTTTCCGAAGCCGGCGAGTTTTTGAGCAGGTAGCCATGCCCTCCCAAATCGAAGGCGCGGGCCACGTAATGCTCGTTGGTGAGCTCGCCCCGAGCCACCATGCGCAGCTGCGGCTGCTGCTCGCGCAGGGTGGCCAGCAGGCCGAAAGCATCGGCCCCGGGCAGGGCCAGGTCGAGTAGGAGCACGCTGGGCGCGGCGATGACTAGCGCAGCCAGTAGCTCGGCGCTGGTGCCGGCTTCGGCTACTACCTCGATGCCGGCCGCTGCGGCCAGCCCGAGCCGCAGCTCCTGGCGGGCAATGGCGTTGCCTTCGGTGAGGAGCAGTCGAATCATAAGGGGCAGAAAAGTCGCGGGGATTGGAAAGACATAAATTCAAGGCAGCAGCAAACCGCTTTTTTGCCTTTGGCAACCCGAAGCTACGGAATGCTAAAGCTCAACTATTACGTGGCAAACAAAAGCCGTATAAATCCCTTGAAAAACAGCTAGTCGGGCGGCTGCGCCTGGTACAAATACGGAGCCATTTTCTGCTACCCGCTTGCCGGGCCAACTTTGTGCGCCGGAACTCGTTTCGACAACCTTACGCTTGTGCCCACCATGACCCGAATAATCCTTGCCGACGACCACACCATTTTGCGCGATGGAATTCGTGCGCTGCTTTCGGCCGAAACGGACCTCGAAGTAGTGGGAGAAGCGAGCAACGGAGCCGAAGTACTCGCTATTTTGGAAACGACCCCCGCCGATGTGGTGCTGATGGACGTACAAATGCCCGTGCTCGATGGTTTTGCCACCATGCCCGCGCTGCGCCAGCGCTTCCCCGAGGTGCGCGTGCTGGTACTCACCATGCTCGACCACGAAAACTACGTGGCCCGCATGCTGGAGGCCGGCGCCCTGGGCTACGTGCTCAAGAACGCGGCCATCTCGGAAATCACGCATGCCATCCGCACGGTGGCGGCCAACAACCCATTTTTGTGCACCGAAATCGGCCTTAATATGCTGTATAAGGCCGTGGCGCAGTCGGCCAGCCAGACCACTGAGGAAGGCGGAGCGGCGGGGGCCGACCTTACGGCCCGCGAGCTGGAAGTGCTGAAGCTGATTGCCGAAGGCCTGACCAACGGCGAAATCTCCGATAAGCTTTTCACCAGCAAGCGCACCATCGAAACCCACCGCCAGAACATCATCGCCAAAACCCAGGCCAAGAATACGGCCGCCCTCATCAAGCTGGCCGTTAGCCGGGGCCTGATTTCGTAGCCCTGCCCGGCGATTGCTGGACGGGCACGGCCCGTATAAGTACTGATTTGTGCGCGTACCCTAATTCAGCAAGCCGCCGATGGTACCAATGGTGAGGGCCACGATGACGGTGTTGAACACGAAGGCAATGAGGCTGTGCAGCAACGACACGCGCCGCAGCTCGCGGCGGCCAATACCAATGTCGGCGGTTTGGGCCGTCATGCCGATGATGAAGGAGAAGTAGGCAAAATCGAGGTAGTTGGGCGTGAGCTTGGGCTGGCCGTCGCCACGCGCCTGGTCGTCGGGGAAAACCAGGCCGCCGCTATCCTGGCCGGTGTCCTCGTCGGCATCGTAGTAGGCGTGGGCGTAGCGCAGGGTGAACACGAGGTGCACCAGCGTCCAGGCCAGCACCACGGCCCCCACGCTGAGCCCAACGTGCAGCACGCGTAGGTCTTTCGGCAGGCCTTTGAGCGAGCCCATCAGACCGACTACGGCGCCCAGGCTGGCCATGGCCGCCCCCACTACCAGCACAAAGGCCTGAGTGCGGGGCAGGTCTTCGGAGGCGGCTACGCGGCGAATGTCGTCGGTATCGGCCTGCCACATGCCCAGAATTATCAGGGCCAGGTCGGTGGCGGCAAAGCCCACCCAGCCCACCACCACGCGGGCCAGCGAACCCAGCAGGTGCGGGGCCAACAGCGCGGCCGCAACACCAATTATCAGGGCCAGGGCCAGCCGCCAGCGCACATCCATGGCCCGCGCCCAGACTATTGGCGGCGGGTTTTTTATCATCTCTTTACTCATGTGGCTGCCAAGGTAGTGCGTCCCCGCCGATGCCATCCCGGCAGGCGGCCCCGGCCGGAATAGCCGCCGGGCCGTAAGGGATTGCGTTGTTTCGCTGTTATTTCGTTCTATGAATGCTGCCCCCCTCTCCGGCCTATACGCGCCCTCACTCGCCCTCGTTACCGACCTCTACCAGCTCACGATGGCCTATGGCTACTGGCAGCAGGGTTTGCAGGACCGCGAGGCGGTGTTTCATCTCTACTTCCGCAAGGCTCCGTTTCAGGGCGGCTACGCGGTGGCGGCGGGCCTAGCGTTGGCCGTAGACTGGGTCGAAAACCTAAAATTCTCGGAAGACGACCTGGAGTATCTCGGCAGCCTGCGCGGCAGCAAGGGCGGGGTGATGTTTCCCATCGAATTCCTGAACTACCTGCGGCACCTGAAATTTAGCTGCGACATCGACGCCGTGGCCGAGGGCACGGTGGTGTTCGGCAACGAGCCCATCATGCGCATTCAGGGGCCGCTGCTGCAGGCCCAGCTGCTGGAAACGGCTCTGCTCACGCTCATCAATTTCCAGACCCTGATTGCGACTAAGGCCGCCCGCATCCGCGAAGCCGCCGGGCCTTCCGACCAGATTCTGGAGTTTGGCCTGCGCCGCGCCCAGGGCTTCGATGGCGGCCTGGGAGCCAGCCGGGCGGCCTTCCTGGGCGGGGCCGATGCCACCAGCAACGTGCTGGCCGGGCAGCGCTACGGCATTCCGGTGCGCGGCACGCACGCGCACAGCTGGGTCATGTCATTTGCCAACGAAGTCGATGCCTTTACGGCCTACGCCAAAGCTTTCCCGGACGATTCGGTATTTCTGGTGGACACTTATGACACCATCGAGGGCGTGCGGCAGGCCATCAAGGTGGCCCGCGAGATGCGCGCCAACGGCCACGAGCTGGCCGGCATCCGGCTCGATTCGGGCGACCTGGCCTACCTAAGCCGCGAGGCGCGGGCGGTGCTCGATGAGGCGGGCTTCACGAAGACGCGCATCGTGGCCAGCAACGATTTGGAGGAAAACCTCATCACCAGCCTCAAGCAGCAGGGCGCGCGCATCGACACCTGGGGCGTGGGCACCCAGCTCGTGACGGCCTACAACCAGGCCGCGCTGGGGGGCGTGTACAAACTGGCCGCCCTGCGCAAAGCCGACGACTCGGGCTGGGATTTCACCATCAAGCTCTCCGAGCAGGTGGCCAAAACCAGCATTCCGGGCATCCTGCAAGTGCGCCGCTACCTGAACGAGTACGGCAAGCCCCGCGCCGACATGCTCTACAACACGGCCGAAGACCTGCCCAACCACCTCATCCTCATCGACCCCGCCGACAGCACCCGCCGCCTGCCCATCCGGCCCGACACACCCTTCCGCGAGCTGCTGGAGCCCGTGTTCCGGCGCGGCCAGCGCGTGCTCGACCTGCCCACCCTGGCCGAAAGCCGCGCCCACGCCCAGCGCGAAGTGCAAAGCCTCGACCCCGGCGTGCGCCGCTTCCTCAACCCCCACACCTTCCCCGTGGGCCTCGAAATGGGCCTCTACGAGTACCGCACGAGCCTGATTCTGGAGAAGCGGCCGATGCGCTCGGCGTAGAGAGGGGCTAGAACCAACCAGCGAAACCAGCGGCCGTCAAGACCAACACTCCGACTCCAAACGTCGTGAATAACACGGCGAATCCTCTTATCAGCCAGCGCCGCTCCTCATTCATGCGCCAGGTTTTTATGCCCGTATGCAGCAACATTGCTCCTATCACAAGGGTGATGAAGAAGATTTCGAAGAACATGGAAAGGAATAGCGTTGGCCTACTGAAAGCATATTGGACAAGGGATTAAGTATCTAAGCTGCTAAGTGAAGCTCCAGACACACCAGAAATCTATTCCTTCGCTTTTCAACTCATTGCGGCTTTCTTCATCGAGCAGCATAACCACTATGTCTTCATGGCTAATTGTTCCGAGAAGTAAAATGTCCTCCTCGTAAAATGCGGGGTCTTCCGAATCGCACTCGCTCCAATTCCAGTTCTAATATTTTCTACTTCTAACTTCGGCAACAACTGCTGGCGTTAGCAAAAAACGATGGGTGAAGGAATACACCCTGGGAATATGAGCCGGTAGCGGAACCACTGCAGCGCTGAACGCAGCAGCGAAAGGCAAAACGCTGAAGGTTCGGGATACCTCCAAATGCGTTGCTCTACGCAGCACCTTGTCCAGCAGCAAGTCCCAAGTCCCTGGCGGGAGCTTGTCAAAATTATCGAGGCAGCAGTATTCCATTCATTCAGAAGCACATCTGTTTCTTACTTGGCAGGCAGGCAATCTGATGTCAAGCCATTACGCATACCGCAGCTCCCCCGACGCCACGCGCAGCGTCACGCCGGACTCGGCGGTGAGGAGGCCTGCTACCTGGGCCGAGTAGCCGCTGGCTTGCAGCGAGGCCACCACGGCGGCGGCCGAAGCTTCTTCCGTAACGATGAGCATGCCGGTGCCCATGTTCCAGTAGAGGTAGGCGGTTTCGGGGCTGAGCTCGCCGATTTCCATCAGGCGCTGCATGGTGGGCAGGGGCTCGAACAGGTTATCGAGCACCGCGCCGAGGCCGTTTTTGAGCACCCGCTTGAAGTTGTCGGCCACGCCGCCGCCGGTGATGTGGGCGATGCCGTGCAGCGGCAGGCCGGCATCGAGCAGGGCCGCCACGCCGGGCGAGTAGATGAGCGAGGGCGCGAGCAGGGCCTCGCCCCAGTTGGCGTACTGGTCGGGGCCGTCGTAGAGCGCCTCGTGCCAGTTCTCGCCGAAGAGGCGGGTGAGGGTTTTGCGGGCCAGCGAGTAGCCGTTGGAACGGAACGAGGGCGAGCGCAGGGCCACCACCGCGTGGCCGGCCCGGGCGGTTTTGCCGCTCAGGGGCTGGGCCAGGCTGGGGTGCAGCACCCCAATAGCCGTGGAGCACCAGTTGAAATTCATCTTCGCGCCCGGCCAGCCGCCGATGCGGTTGCCGAGCTCCGCGATTTCGCCGCCCGTGATGGCGATTTGAGCGAAGTTGGCGGCATCGTGCAGGCCACGCATCAGCTGGTCCACCACGTCGTAGTCGAGGTGGTTCACGTCGATGATGTTGGAGAGGTTAGTGGGCACGAAGCCAGCGGCGATGAGGTCGTCGGCCGTCATGGCGATGAGGTCGTAGCCGAGCGAGTCGTACTGGTTCAGGCGCTCGGCTACCTCAATCTTGGTCCCGATGCCGTCGGAGCTAATGCCAAGGCGCTCGCTGCCGAAGCGGATTTCGTTGGAGAAGCCGCCGTCGAGGTCCTGGGCGGGCTCACCGGGCTTGCCGCTGCGGTTGGCAAAGGTTTTCTTCGACCAGTTATAGGCGTTGCGCGAGGCGGCGTTGCCTTCTTCGATGGAGTAGCCGGCGGGGTTGTTCTGAGAGTCGTTCATGCGGTTCACCTCACCCCCCGGCCCCCTCTCCTTGGGGAGAGGGGAGCCGAGGCGGCGCGGACAATTTGATATGCGTTATAAGTAAAATCTCGTCAGGCTCCCCTCTCCCTAAGGAGAGGGGCCGGGGGTGAGGTTACGGCGTGGGCGGTTAATGCTCCGTCGGCGCGGGCGCTTTGGCGCTCACCGACTTCTTCGCCTTTTTATCGCTCCGGTGGCTGGCGCGCTCCTCCTGCACGTGGCGCAGGTAGTGGGTCACATCGCCGGTGGGGTACTTACCCGAGAAGCAGGCGAAGCAGCTGCCGCCGTGGCCTTTTTCCTCGGCAAACAGTTCCTCTAAATCCGACAAATCCTGGTAAATCACCTTGTCGGCCTCGATGTAGCGGCAGATTTCGTCCTCCGTGTAGTTGGCCGCAATCAGCTCGGTGCTCATGGCCATGTCGATGCCGTAGATGCAGGGCGACACGATGGGCGGCGCGCTGGAAATGAAGTAGACCTCCGAAGCGCCCGCCTCGCGCAGCAGGCGCACGATGCGCCGCGACGTGGTGCCGCGCACGATGCTGTCGTCGACTACGGCAATTTTTTTGCCTTCCACGAACTCGCGGATGGGGTTCAGCTTCTTCTTCACCACGTCTTCGCGCCCAGCCTGGGTGGGCACGATGAACGAGCGGCCCATGTGGTTGTTTTTCACCAGCGCCCGGCGGTAGGGCACGCCAATGGCCTCGGCCAGCCCGGAGGCGGCGAAGTAGCCGGAGCTGGGCACGTCAATCACCATATCGGGTTTCAGGCCGGCATCGACCACCTTGCGGGCCAGGCGCTTGCCCAGGCGCACCCGCTCGCGAGCCACCAGGTGGCCGTGAATCACGGAGTCTTCGCGGGCAAAGTAGATGTGCTCGAACGCGCAGAACGCCTTGGGCGCGGCGTACGGATTTTTGTAGTGCACCACAAAATTATTGTCGATGAAGATGGCCTGGCCCGGCCCTACGTTCTTTACGAACTCAAAATCGAGGTAGTCGAAGCAGGTACTTTCGGAGGCGAAAGCGTAGACCGGACCGGCGGGCGTGTCGCGCCGGCCCAGCACCAGCGGCCGGATGCCCAGCGGGTCGGTGAAGGCCAGCAGGCCGTGCCCGGCAATCATGGTGATGGTGGCGTAGGCTCCCTCTACCAACTCCTGGGTGGTTTCCACGGCGTCGAAAATATCCACTACCGAGAGGTGGTCGAGGTCTTTCACGCGCAACTCCGAAGCGAAGGTGTACATGATGAGCTCCAGGTCGTTGGTGGTTTTGGGCAGCACGTGGTACTTGTCGTGCAGGCGCTTGGCCACGTCGCGGAAGTTGATGACGTTGCCGTTGTGCACCATCGCCAAGCCAAACGGGTAGCTGGTGGTGAAGGGCTGGGCGAGGTCGGAATCGTTGGCCCCCTGGGTGGTGTAGCGCACGTGCCCGATGCCGGTGTGGCCCTTCAGCTTCTTCACGTGCTTGGGCTTGAATACGTCGTTGACGAGGCCCTGGCCCTTGTGCAGGTGAAACGAGTCATCGAACGTGGCGATGCCGGCCGCGTCCTGCCCCCGGTGCTGGAGGGCGGTGAGGCCAATTATCATATCGCCCACGACGTTATCGGGACCGTGAAAACCTACTATTCCGCACATGGGATGGGAGTTAATTTCGTTAAATCAGGTGGTGTATGTCATGCAGAGCGTAGCGAAGCATCTTTACCTCGGTACTAACTCTTTCGATTAGAATTACTATTGCGGTAAAGATGCTTCGCTACGCTCTGCATGACGGCCCTTTTTAATCAGTTCAGCCAGCGTTCGAGCGTAAACTTCATGCTCCACGGCCAGCCCGCGGCGCTCAACTTCGGCCAATGTATCGGCTCCGCACAAATCCAC
>JANNDE010000623.1:0-1280 GCA_031387395.1 Hymenobacter sp. | reverse complement strand
GCTAATTAGCCGCCCGCCTTTTTACTGGGCTTTCCGGTTTGCCAACCGGGTGCTTACAGCGCCTCCATCTCGGCGCGCACGAAGTCGGCCAGGGTGCGCAAGTACTCGGTGCTGAAATCGAAGCGGATGCCAGCGGCGGCGTAAATCTGGCCGATGGGCGCGGTGTAGCCAAGGGCCAGGGCACGCTTATAGGCCGCCAGGCCCTCGGCGGGGTTCTGGCGGAAGTTGCGCCACACGGCAATGGCCCCGAGCTGGGCCATTGCGTACTCGATGTAGTAGAATGGCACTTCGTAGAGGTGCAGCTGCTTCTGCCACAGGTAGGGCTTGAAGCTTTCGAGCCCGCGCCAGTCCACGGTGCGCTGGTTGAACTCGTCGAAAATCTGCACCCAGCGCTGGTGGCGCTGCTCGTGCGTATGCAGCGGGTTTTCGTAAATCCAGTGCTGAAACTTGTCGATGGTGGCCACCCACGGGAAGGTTTCGAGCACGCTTTCGAGGTGGGTTTTCCTGGCACGGCGCAAGTCGGCGGGGTTCGGGAAAAACACGTCCCACTGGTCCATGCTCATCAGCTCCATGCTCATCGAGGCCAACTCGGCTACTTCGGACGGCGGGTGCTTGTCGGCCCCCAGCGGCAGGCCGCGGGTGAGGAAGCTATGCACGGCGTGGCCGCCTTCGTGCAGCATGGTCACCACGTCGCGCAGCGAGCTGGTGGCGTTCATGAAGATAAACGGCACGCCGGTTTCATCGAGCGGGTAGTTGTAACCGCCGGGGGCCTTGCCCTTGCGGCTCTCCAGGTCGAGGTGGCCCATCTGGCGCATGGTGCGCAAGCAGTCGCCAAGGTAGGGGTCGAGGTTCTGAAAGACGGTAATGGTTTTCTCCAACAGCTCGTCGCCGGTGCCGAAGGGGCGCAGCGGGGGCTGGCCGCTGGGGTCCACGTCGAGGTCCCAGGGGCGCAGGGCGGGCTGGTTGAGGTCCTGCCGACGCTCCAGGTCGAAGCCATCAATGAGTGGCACTACCGTTTCGCGGATGGCAGCGTGAAAGTCGAAGCAGTCCTGCGGCGTGTAGTCGAACCGGCCCAGGGCGGCAAACATGTAGTCGCGGAAATTGGCGAAGCCCGCGTTCAGGGCCACCTGCGTGCGCAGGCCAATGAGCTCGCTGAACAGGGCATCGAGCGGCCCGGCATCCTGCAGGCGGCGGGCCTGGATGGCGTGCCAGGCGGCTTCGCGCACGGCGCGGTCGGGATTTTTGAGCCGGTCGGCGGCCTGGGGCAGGGTCAGCTCCTC
>JANNDE010000580.1:0-35232 GCA_031387395.1 Hymenobacter sp. | reverse complement strand
TCCTCATTCCTCATTCCTCATTCCTCATTCCTCATTCCTCATTCCTCATTCCTCATTCCTCATTCCTCATTCCTCATTCCTCATTCCTCATTCCTCATTCCTCATTCCTCATTAAGCCGCAGGCGTCAGTGCGAGCTGAAGTATGTCTTCAAATCCGTCCAGCACAGGGCGGGGGAGGTGCGCTGGTCGCGCCAGGCCACGATGCGCCACTCGTTATTGCGGCGGCGCAGGATGAGGCGCAGGTTACCCTGAAGCAGGCCGGCGCGAAAGGCCGTGTCCTGCTGCGTGATTTTGAGCTGGTAGAGGGCTGATACCTCGGCCGAGTCGGTGGTGTAGAGCTGGTCGCGCCGGCCGCTGAGGGTGAGCGTGTTGTTGGCGGTGGCGGGGGTGCGGCGGCGCAGGCTGCTGAAGTAAGTGGTTTCGTCGGGCACGCTCCAGTTGGCAAACAGGGCGGGCGAGGAGCCGGCGCTGCTGGGGTCGGGCACGAAGTGGTAGCCGGGGCCACTGAAGGTGCGCTCGTAGTTGGCCACGTTCACGTGCTGCACGGCGGTGGTGAAATTGGCCAGCAGAATATCAATCTGAGTGGGTTGAGTCCATTCGCTGGCTCCGGCGGCCGGCTCGGGCTCGCGTAGCTGGAAGCAAGCCGGCAGGGCCAGCAGCGGGAGCAGCGCCAGGAGTATTCGGGAAGTTGAGGACACGCGGCAAGATAAGCGCGCCCGGCTGCCGCGCCCGGCCTCCGCCCGGCGGTTCGTACTTTCGCCACCCGACTCCACCGCTCCATCCTCCGCATGTCCCGAAAGCTTCTGGCGTTACTCACCGCGCTGCTGCTGCTCCTGAGCCTGGCCACGTACGTGTATTACCGGCGCACGCTGGCCGCCGTGCCCGTCGACCCCTACGCCCTGGTGCCCGACGATGCGGTGTTCGTGCTCTCGACCCACGACCACCCGGCCCTGGTGCGCCATTTGCAGGAAACCGAGCTGTGGGACAACCTCACGGCCGTGCGCTACTTCCAGCAGGCGGCCGGCCACCTGGCCCTGGCCGACAGCCTGGCCGGCGGCAATGCCCGCCGCCGCGATGCCCTGCTCAACCTACTGGGCAACAAGCTGGTCATCACCTCCGTGCACGTCACCGGACCGGGCGAGTTCGACGTGCTCTATCAGGTGCCGCTGAGCCGCGTGAGCGAGTACCGCCAGGTGCGCGGCCTGCTCGAAACCCTGGGCCGCGACCCGCGCTACCGCCTCAGCACCCGCGACTACGAAGGCCAGGAGCTCACCGTCCTCACCGAGCAGCGCACCGAGCAGCGCCTCACCGTGCTCAACTACCGCAACCACTTGGTGGTAAGCACCAATGCCGGGCTGGTGGAGGCCGTGGTGCGCCGCCTGGCCCACGCCGATGCCCCCACCGTGCAGGCCGCCTTTTCTTCGACCGACCTGCTGCGCGTGCCCGGCACCGATGCCACGCTGCTAGTGAGCTACCGCCGCCTGCCGCAGTTTTTCGACGTGCTGTTCCGGCCCGAAGCCCACAGCACCTTCGACCAGCTGGCCGGGCTGGTATCGCAGGGCCTGCTCAGCGTGAAGCTGGCGGGTAGCCGGGCGCAGCTACAAGGGTTTTCGACCCCCGAAACGGCTGCCGGCACCTTGCAGGCCCGCCTGCGTGGCCAGCCCGGCCAGCCCCTGGCCCTGAGCGCCGTGCTGAGCAACCGCACGGCGCTGCTGCTGCACCTGGCGGCCCGCCCGGCCCGCACCTGGCCCGCACTCCCCAGCGTGCGCCCCGATTCGCTGGGCCGGAATGCCGCACTCGACAGCCTGCGGGCCACTTTTGGCGATGAGCTGGCGGTGGCCTACCTGGCCGCCGCCACGCCGGGCAGCCGGCCCGGCCGGCTGGCGCTGGTGCGCTGCCCGGCCCCGGCCCGCACGGCCACCTGCCTGGCCCGCCTGCGCCGGCTCGATGGCAACTCGCCGGCCTTCACGCGGGTGGGGCCGTTCGAAGTGCATCCCGTGGGCTTTGCCGAAGCCGACGTGCTGGGGCCGGTGCTGAGCACCGCCGACCCGCGCACGGCCGAGGTGACGGCCCACGCCGGCGCGCTGGTGAACGGCTACCTGGTGCTGGCCGACGAGCTGACCCTGAACGCCTACCTGGCCGACGTCGCGTCCGGCCACACCTGGGCCCAAACCCCCGCGCAGGTTGCTTTTCTGCAGGAAACCCTGCCGCGGGCCCGGCTTAGCGTGCTCATCGACACGCGCAACAGCTGGAATGCGCTGCTGGGGGTGCTCACGGAAGAGCGCCGGGCGGGGCTGCTGCGCAACGAGGCCCTGTTTAAGCGCTTCCCCCAGGTGGCCTTCCAACTGCAGCCCGCCGAGAACGAAGGCAGCCCCGGGGCGCAGTACTTCACCCAGTTATTACTACGCCACCCGAATAATGGCCCGGCCACCACGCAGGCCGGCGGCGCGGCGGCCAACGGGCGGGTGCTGGCGTTTCGGCGGGCGCTGGTGGGGCTGCCCATGCTGCTGCCCGCCATGGGCACGCGGGTGCCGGCCGTGGTGGTGCAGGACTCGGCCCGGGTGCTGCATTACGTGAGCGCCGAAAACGCCGTGCTGTGGTCGGATACGCTCGCTGGCCCGGCCACGGGGCTGAGCCTGCTGCCGGCCGGTGGCGGGGTGCCGGGTGGCCTGCTGCTGGGGGCCGGCGCGCAGCTGCACCTGCTGGCCGCCGATGGCGCGGCCGTGCTGCCCTTTCCGCTGCACCTGCCCGATACCGTGCGCGTGGCCGACCTGCAGGCCGGCCTGATACCCGGGCAGCCGGCCCGGCTGCTGGCCAGCACGGCCGGCCACCATTTGCTGCTGCTCGATGCCAGGGGCCACCTGTTTCCGGGCTGGCAGCCCAAGCGGCTCGATTTCCCCCTGGCCGGCCGGGCGGCGCTGCTGAACGTGAGCGGGCGCGACGTGGTGGTAGCTCCGCTGCAAAACGGTTACGTGTATGCCTTCGACGGGACCGGCAACCTATTGCCCGGCTTCCCGCTTAGCGTGGGGGCGCGGCTGGCCGGCGGCGTTTTCGCGCAGGTGGGCAGCACGCTCAGCCGCTCGCGCCTCACCGTGGTCAACCAGCACGGCGAGCTGGTGACGTTCACCTTGGGGGGCGATATCCTCAGCCGCAAGCGGATGGCTACCTGGAGCCGCACCGCCCGGTTCTACCTCGTGGCCGACCCGAACGGCCGCTCCTTCGCCGTGGCGCGGGAGGATAATAATCAGCTCGACCTCTACCTGCCCACCCTGAACGACCCGCTGCTGACGCAGACGTTCGTGACCTCGGGCGAGCGCGGGGTGCAGTGGTTCGATTTCGGCGGGGGCCGGCACCTGGCCGCCATCACCGAAACCGGCCCGGGGCAGGTTTTCCTCTACGATGGGCGGGGTGGGCTGCTGGGCCGCGAGGCCCTGCCCAGCACTGGAACTGGCGTGGGCCTGAGCTACGACGCCACCACCGACCGCTACCAGCTGGTACGCATCGTGGGCCGCGAGCTGCGCCGCACCGAGCTGAAAGTAGGGCTGTAGAGACGCATATTTGCGTCTTGTCGTTGGCCGAGCTAAGCGAGCCGTTCAACAACAAGATGCAAATATGCGTCTCTACCCCATATCCATTTGTTTGCTACCGCCCTCATGCCCCCAACCCCTCGCACTGGCCTCATTGTGGGCAAGTTCTGGCCGCCGCACCGGGGGCATCAGCTGCTGCTCGAAACGGCCGCCGCCCAGGTTGCCGAGCTGCTGGTGCTGGTGTACGCCCGGCCGGACTCGGCCACCCACCCGGCGGCCGTGCGCGCCCAGTGGCTGCACGAGCTGTACCGGGGCGACGAGCTGGCCGATGGCCCGCGCATCGGTGCTACGCCGCTGCGCATTTTCGCCCTCACAGCCGAAGTTGATGGGGTGCCGCCCGACGCGGCCGACGACGACATGCAGCGCGAGTTTGTGCGGCAGTGGCTGGCCCGCCACGGGGAGCACGTCGATGAGGTGTTCAGCAGCGAGGATTACGGGCCGGGCTTCGCCGCGCACCTGGGCATAGCCCATGTGGCTGTGGATAATGAGCGCCGCCAGGTGCCCATTTCGGGCACGCGGGTGCGGGCCGGGGCGGCTGAAATGGCTGCGTACTTACATCCACTGGTGGCGGCGCAGCTGGGGGTGGTGCCACCCGCGCCGGTGCCGCGCGTGGTGCTGCTGGGGGCCGAAAGCAGCGGCAAGTCGACGCTGTGCGCGACCCTGGCCGAAGCCTGCGAAACGGCGTGGGTGCCCGAATACGGCCGCACCCTGCACGAGCAAAAAAACGGCCACCTGGCGTTCGAGGACCTGCTTTACATTGCCCGCCGCCACGCCGAGCTGGAGGATGATGCGGCCGCTCAGGCCCACGGCGTGCTCTTCTGCGATACCAACGCGGCCACCACGGCGCTGTATTCCTACTACGTATTTCCATCGCTGCGACCCGGCCCTGCAAGCCATGGCGGCCGTGTGCGGGCAGCGCTACGCCCATACGTTCGTGTGCGCGCCCACCGTGCCCTTCGAGCAGGACGGCTGGCGCGGCCCCGAGGCATTACGCAGCTTCCAGCACGGCATGATACTGATGCAGCTGGACTTCTACGGCATCCCCTACACGCTGGTGGAAGGCACGGTGGAAGAGCGGGTGGCGCAGGTGCGGCAGGTGCTGGGGTAGGCGCTGCTTGTGCAAATTTCAACTTATGACGAAGTCTAATCCGAAATATGGTGAACAAGCTAGAGCGGACAAAAGGCCTTTTTACGCGCCAGTTGAGGAACAGGCTTGGTCAAAAAATATTATGTTTTTGATAGAATAGTCGGTCTGGCGCGAGGGCTATTTCCGCATAGCTAAGCTGGCGGATATTTGTACTTCCCGGCATCCGGAGCATTTCTTCGTATCATTGACCAACGTTTTTTATTGTTATGCTAACTCGCCTTGCGGTTTCCGGATTTAAGAACTTGGTAGATGTTGATGTGAAGTTTGGACCATTCACTTGCATTGCCGGTACAAATGGGGTTGGAAAGTCAAATCTGTTTGATGCCATTACTTTTCTGAGCTACCTAGCCGAACACCCGTTGCAGGAGGCTGCACTGATGGTGCGTGATGAGCAAAGTAAAACGGGAGACCTTCGCAGCCTCTTCACCCGTACTGGCGACGCGCACGAAATACGCATGTCGTTTGAGGCTGAGATGATAGTGCCCCAACAGGGCACCGATGACCTGGGGCAAACGGCCAATGCCTCCATTACTTTCTTGCGATATAAGCTCGTGCTTGGCTACGAGGAGTCATCCACCATTAGCACGAGTGGGCGGTTGGTACTGCTGTCGGAAGAATTAATACACATCAACCGTGGGGATGCTGCCAAGAAACTAGGATTTGCTAATTCTCCGAAATGGCGGGACAGTGTAATTACGGGGCGTCGAACGACGCCGTTTATTAGCGTTGTCGAACAAAGCGGCCCTGCCATTATCCAGCGCCACCAAGAAGGCAATCAAGGGCGAACGTGGAAATATTCGG
Organism: Hymenobacter sp.; assembly: GCA_031387395.1. Lineage (GTDB taxonomy): Bacteria > Bacteroidota > Bacteroidia > Cytophagales > Hymenobacteraceae > Hymenobacter. The sequence continues at coordinate 29,697 of JANNDE010000580.1, read as the reverse complement.
TGGCAACACTTACACGTACAGTGCTGTCTGCTAGTAATGCTATTGAAGCCAGTACGGCTCTATTGGCTCGTCAGGAAATGCAGTCGTGGCGTTTGTTACAATTGGAGCCGGGCGCATTGCGTAAGCCTGACCGTTTCATGGACCCGCCCCGATTAGGCTCCGATGGCTCTCATTTGCCGGCTACGCTGTACCGTTTGGCCCGCCAAGACGGCCCGGAGCGGGAAGCTGAGCACTTTGCTCAGGTCGGAAACCGTTTGGCTGAGCTGAATGAGGACGTGCGACGGGTACGCATCGACCGGGATGACAAACGTGAGTTGCTCACGTTGGAAATTGAAGACCGGTCAGGAACGCGCCATTCGGCTCGCGCATTGTCAGACGGCACTCTCCGCTTTTTAGCATTGACAGTTATCGAGCAAGACACTCAGTTTGGGGGAGTATTGTGCTTAGAAGAACCTGAAAATGGCATTCATCCGGCTCGCATTCGGGCCATGCTCCGACTGCTACAGGAGATTGCAACAGACCCGTCGGTACCGATTGGGCCTAATAATCCTCTGCGGCAAGTAATTATAAATACCCATTCGCCTAGTGTAGTTAAACTCATCCCAGAGGATTGTCTGATTATCGCTGAGCGAGCAAATATTATTGCGGGGCCTGAGCAAAAAATGGTGAGCCGTGTTCGCTTTAGTGCGGTGCCGGGCACATGGCGAACACAAGGCGAGAAGGCCGCAACCGCAGTATTAATCGGTAAACTACTGGATTATTTGCGGGTGCTGCCGGGAGAAGAACACGATGATGAATGGGACGAGCCTGAGGAAAAACAGACAGCAAAAAAAAGACGCTCTCCTCGGCTAATAGACCGAGCAGATGTGCGACAATTGACCCTTAGCCTTGACGCTGCTTAAATATCCTCATGTTTCTGCGAATAACCTTAGTGGTCGACGGTAGCTCCGACCGGGCACTAAAACCAATAATTGAGTGGCTGCTGCAACAGCACTTGCCAATAGGGGCCGAGTTCGAAGTAGTGGTAGCCCAACTGCCGGGGCAGCATGCTCCCAACGACCGACTGCGTCTTTCCTGGGAATATTTTACGGGCGACGTGTTGTTTGTACATCGGGATTCCGAAAAAGAAGCGTTGCCGAAGCGCCAGGCCGAAATAGACGCGTGGGTAGCGGAAGTTTTCCCGATTCCGCCACCCTACGTCAAAGTAGTGCCTGTGCGTATGACTGAAGCATGGCTGTTACTGAGTGAATCTGCTATCAGGGAGGCTGCCGGTAATCCGAATGGCACAGTGAGGTTACAAGTGCCAGCCGTTAGCCGGCTCGACGCCTTGCCGGACCCCAAGCAGGTATTGTTGGAATTGCTAAAGCAAGCCACTGAAAATGCTCCCCGGCGACGACGCTCATTTAACGTACGGCAAGCAATTCACCGCCTCGCAGAGTTTCAGCAGGAACTTGGGTTTCATGCGTTAAGGACCTTACCTGCATTCGCGGTTTTGGAACAGGAAGTAGCGGCAATGGTGCAGGCTCGATTTGGAAATAATGACTAATTATCTATTCGTCAGCCAGCCTTTGCGGTAGAAGTAGTAGAGCTGCGTGGCCACTACGAGGCACATTACAATCAGCACGACCGGGTAGCCGTAGGGGCTATAGAGCTCGGGCATGTTGTGGGGCAGGAAGTGGCCGTGGCCGTCGTCGCGCTGGAAGTTCATGCCGTAGAGGCCCACCACGAAGCTCAGGGGAATGAAAATGGTGCTGATAATGGTGAGCACCTTCATCACCTCGTTCATGCGGTTGCCCTGGTCCGACATGTAGAGGTCGGTGAGGGAGGAGATGTTGTCGCGGTAGCTTTCGGCCAGGTCCAGGGCCTGAATGGCGTGGTCGTAGGCGTCGCGGTAGAAGATTTTCAGGCTCTCGGGCATGATTTCTTCGGGCAGGCGCAGGACCTCGGCAATCTTGTCGCGCTCGGGATACACGAGGCGGCGGAAACGTACCACGTCTTTCTTGATGCGCAGGATGCGGGCCAGCAGGCGGCGCGGTCGGCGGTCGGCAAAAATGGCTTCCTCCAGTTCCTCAATGTAGTCGCCGATGGCGGCCATGGTGGGGTAATAATGGTCGAGCACCACGTCGGTGAGGGCGTAAGCCAGGTAGAGGACCGGCTGGCGGCGCAGGGTGCTGAAATTGGCCCGGATGCGGGTGCGCAGCGCATCGAGGCAGTCGTCGTAGTCGTCCTGAAAAGACAGCACGTAGTTCGGCCCGGTGAAAATAGAAAGCTGGTCGTCGTCGATTTCGAGGTCGCGGGTGAAGTCGGTCATGCGCGATACCATAAACAGGCGCTGGTCGTCGAAGACGTCGATTTTGGCCCGCTGGTAGTCGTTGAGCACGTCTTCCATCTGCAGCGGGTGCAGGCCGAAATCCTGCATGAAGCGCTCAATCAGGGGCAGGTCGCCGTAGCCGCGCACGTCAATCCAGTGCTTGAGCTCGGGGTGGGCGCGCAGGAAATCCATCAGCTCATCGTAGCGGTCGGTGTATTCCTGCTCACTGAACGTGCTATCGCTGTACGACATCAGAAACAGGCGCGGCTTCAGGGCGCCGGGGCGCAGCTGCAGGGTGCCGGGGCGCTGGCCCACGCGAATTTCCCGGGCCTGGCGGGTGGCCTCGCGGTCGGTGATGGAGAAAGGAGCGGAGCCGGCCGGCTCGGTGAGGGCGGGCGAGCGGTTGGGCGAAGCCTGCGCGGAAGAGGTAAGCGGGGTCATGCGGCAGCGGTCTGGGGCAAAAAAAGGCAATGTTTGCTGCCTACGGATGGCGGGTAGATGAAGATGCCGGGCTTCCGCGGCATGGCGGGCCCGGCTTCCGTACCGTACTTTGCCGGGAAAGGCACGCGCACCAGGTTTGAAAAGTACGGAAACATTCGTTGCGGAACAGGACGGCCCCCCTGGCCCGGCCCCGGTTTGGGGCGTGTGGGTTGCCGCCGGGGAGGGCTCCCGGCCCGCCGCCCCCCGGCTGCCGCTGGCCTTCGAGCCCCTGCTCTATCTGCAGCCCGACCACCAGGCGCTGCAGGCCACGCCTGGCCCCGTGCTTAGCTTTTATCTCGAAGCCCACGGCACCGGCCGCACCGTGGCGCTGCTGCACGTGGCGCTCGACCAGGCGGCCGCGGGGCTGGCCCGCAGCCCGGCGCAGGCTCCGTTTGGCGCGGTGCAGCTCGCGCCCGGCCTGGGGCCGGCGGCGGTGCACCAGCTGCTCGACGCGGCCGAGGCCGAGCTGCGGCGGCGGGGCCTGCGCCGGCTGGCCCTGCGCGGCTACCCCTTCGCCTACGACCCCGCCGGGGCCGCCGCCCTGGCCGAAGTCCTGCGCCGCCGCGGCTACCGGGTAGCACTGGCCGAGCAGAACTACTACCTCGACCCCGCCCGCGACTACGAAGCCCACCTGCACCCTTCCGAGCGCCGCCGGTTGCACAAGTGCCGCCGCTTCGGCCTGCACGTTGAGCAGGAGCCGGCCTACCTGCTGCCCCTGGCTTATGAGTTCATCCGGCAGTGCCGGGAGGAGCGGGGCCAGGGCCTGTCGCTGTCGCTGGAGCGGGTGCAGGCGCTGTTTAAGGCTTTCCCGCGCGAGCATTTCCTGTTCTCGGTGCGGCAGCCCGACGGGGCCTGGGCCGCGCTCACGGTGGCCATTCAGGTGAGCGCCACCGTGCTCTACAATTTCTACCCGGCCAGTCCCCTGCGCTGCAATGCCCTGAGCCCGGTGGTACTGCTGAACGAGGGTCTGCACGCCTTTGCCCGCGCCAGCGGCATGGCCGTTGTCGACCTGGGTACTTCCACCCTGGATACCGGCCCCAATGCTTCGCTGCTGCGCTTCAAGCGGCACCTGGGCGGGGTGGCGGGCCTGCGCCTGAGCTGGGAAAAGGCTTTGTAGCCGCCGTACTTTCGCTATTGGCAGCGCGGCGGAGCGCGCCATGGTACTCCCGCTCCGTTCTTTGCGCCCGCATGCCTCCTCCCGACTCTTCTACTGCCAAAGCCTCCATTCGTCACTTCGTGCGCGGCTCGTTGGGCACGGGCGTGGCCGTGGTGGCGCGGGCGGTGGGCTCGCTGGTCGTCAACAAGCTGTTTGCGACGTATGCGCCGGCCGGCGGGCTCACGCTGCTGGCCCAGTTCCAGAACCTGATGGCCCTGCTCACCACCCTGCCGTACGATGGCGTGCAGGTGGGCCTGGTGAAATACCTCGCCCCGCTCCGGCCCGGCAGCCGGCGCTACCGGGCCTGGCTGGGGGCCGCCACCGCGCTGAACGCGGCGGTCCTGCTGGCCGGGGCGGCATTGCTGGCCTGGCGGGGGCTGCTCGGCTGGAACGGGGTCAGCCTGGCCGTGTTTATGCTGGGCATTACGCTCGTTACCGGCCAGGCCATGCTGGGCAGCGCCCTGCTGGCCGCCGGTCGCCTGCGGGCCTACGTGGGCCTGACGGTGACCCTGGCGGCGCTCGGAACCCTCGCCACGGCCGCCACGCTGCTGGCGGGCCGCTCGCTGCCCGTGGTGCTGCTGGCCTACCTGCTGGCCCAGGGCCTCACGCTGCTGCCGGCGCTGGCCCTGGCCGCGCGGGCGGGCCTGCTGCGCCACCTGCGGCTGGCCGCGCCCATCAGCCGGCTGGCGCTGCAGCGGCTCAGCCACTTTCTGCTTATGGCCGGGAGCTCGCTGCTCTTCGGCAAAGCCGTGGACTACGTGCTGCGCGACCACCTGCTGGCCACGTTCGGTCCGGCGCGCACCGACCTATGGCAGGCCGTGGCCAAGCTTTCGGATAACTACACCATGGTATTCGGCGCGGTGATGAGCAGCGTGTTCTATCCGCGGCTGGCCGCGCTGGCCGGGCAGCCACGGGCGGCGCGGCAGTACTTGCATAGCGTGCTGGGCCTGCTGGCCCCGGTGCTTGCAGGAGGCCTGGGGGTGGTTTTTGCCTGCCGGAGCTGGCTGCTGCCGCTGCTTTTTGCGCCGCGCCTGCTGGCGGCGCAGTCCTTGCTGGGCCCGCAGCTGCTGGGCGACTGGGCTAAGTTTCTGAGCTGGATTTTCATCTTTCAGCTGGCTGCTAAAGCGCGCACTGGCCCCTACGTGGCGGTGCAGGCCGGGTCGGCGGCCGTATTTGCCGGACTGCTGGTATTGCTGCTGCCGCGCTTGGGCCTGCAGGGGGCCGTGTGGGCCCACGCCATCCGCTACGGGCTATTGCTGGCCGGGTGTGCCATGGCGCATTGGGGAATGAGGAATCAGGAATGAGGAATGAGGAATGAGGAATTTATCCGGGTTTTCTTTGTGGCTTCCGCGCTATGAATTCCTCATTCCTCATTCCTCATTCTTTATTAAGCGAAGCGCCGCCGCTGGTTACCATCTTGGCGCTGAGCCACAACCACGCGCCGTTTCTGCGCGAGGCGCTCGATTCTATTCTGGCTCAGACGTACCCGCACCTGGAGGTGTGGCTCGTGGATGATGCCAGCAGCGACGAGAGCCCGGCGATTTTGCGCGAGTATGCTGCCCGCTACCCGGCCTGGCGACTGCTGCTGCTGCCCGAAAACGTGGGCAACTGCCGGGCCTTCAACACCGCTTTTTTCCGGAGCCAGGGCGAGTTCGTGATTGATTTTGCCACCGATGACGTGCTGCTGCCCGCCCGGGTGGCGCAACAGGTGGCGGCATTCCGGGCGGCGGGGCCCCGCGTGGGCATGGTGTATTCCAATTGTGAGCTCATTGACGAAGCCAGCCGCCCGCTGGGCCTGCACCACCGGCCCGACGGCGGCGGCGGCCTGCATCCTGCCGGGTACCACCCTGCCGGGTACCACCCCGCGCCCGCCAGCGGCTGGGTGTTTGCCGAAGTACTGCGCCGCTACTTCATCAGTACGCCTACCATGCTCATGCGCCGGGCCTGCCTCGAAAGCCTGGGCGGCTACGACGAAACCCTGGCCTACGAGGACTTCGATTTCTGGGTGCGGGCCAGCCGCGACTGGCAGTTTCTGTACCTCGATGCCATAACCACCCGCAAGCGCAGGCATCCGCACAGCATGAGTGCCCGCGCCTACCGCCGCCACGACCCCTATCTGGCCTCCACCATCCGGGTGTGTGCCAAGGCCCTGGCGCTGCTCCGCACCCCCGCCGAACACGCCGCCCTGGCCGTCCGCCTGCGCTCGGAGCTGCGCCAGGCCGTGCGCCGCCACGCCCCCCACGCCGCCGTGCGGCCGCTGCTGGCCCTACTGCGCCAGGTGGCCCGCCGCACGCCGCTCGACTGGGCCCTGGCCACCTGGAGCCGCCTGCGCGGCTGAGCCGAAATAGGAGGGAAGCAGCTGCCCAATAGGTGGCCGCGCCGGTTTGTGCCGTTTCTTCGTGCCGCCCAAGTCGCCCTGGGCCATTGTTTTCAGCCCTTGCCGCCCGTGTTGCCCACTTCCCGCCCTGCCGTATTTGCCCGCGCCGTGCTGCTGCCGCTGCTGCTGGCGCTGGCCGTGGTGCTAGGGCTGGGCAGCTATTTCGAAACCAGCGACGACGGCTCGCTGGCCTGGCTGTTCAGCGGAGTGCTGGCGGGGCGGCCGGTGGCGTCGGTACCGCTATTTCTGCACGGCTACGGGCATTTGCTGGCGCTGGCCTACGGCGTCGCTCCGGCCGTGCCCTGGCTGGGGCTGCTGTTGGCGGCACTGCTGGCCGCTGCCACGGCGCTGTGGTTCGCGGTGCTGGAGCGCCTGCTGCGGCCCTGGCTGCGGCCGGGCTGGCTGATGCTGGCGCTCGGGCTGTTTTTCGGGCTGCTGTGGCTGGAGCACTGGCTGTGGTTCAGCCACGCGCGGGTGGCGCTGCTACTGGCGGCGGGCGGCCTGTTGTTTGCGGCCCAGCGGCCGGGGTGGCGCGGGCTGCTGCTGGGGCTGGGGGCCCTGCTGGCCGCCTGGCTGGTGCGGCCGGGGCTGGCGGGCATGGGCGCGGCGGCCATCACGCCCGCCGTGGTCTGGCTGGCGGGCGGCGGGCGGCGGGCGGCCCCGCTGCTGCTGGGAGCGGGGCTGCTGTTGGCCTTGGCTTTCGGCCTGAATGCCCTGGTGCAGTCGCCCGCCGAGGCGCGGGTGCAGGCTCGCGACGCCCGGCTGTCCCTTGTGCTCGACTACGAGCTGCTGCTGCCCACGCCCCGCACCCCGGCCGACAGCCTCGGCACCGCCGCCGTTAGCCTGTGGCTGCTGGGCGACTCCGCGGTTGTGGACTCCGTGCTGCGTGGCACGGCCTACCATTTCGACGCGGCCGATTTTCTGGCCCGCGTATTCCCCGCCAAATTAGAGCTGCGTGCCGGCCTGCTGCTGCGCGACTACTTCCCGGCGCTGCTGGCCCTGCTGGCTACGGCCGGGGCGGTGTGGCGCGCCCGCCGGCGCGGCGCGCGTGGGTTCTGGCTGGTGCAGCTGGGCTTTGCTTTGGGTTTGGTGGGGCTGGCCGGCGGGCTCAAGCTGCCGCCGCGCCTCGCGCTGCCGCTGTTCGACTGCTGGCTGCTAGCCAACCTGATTTACTGGCTGCAAGCCCTTCCCCCGGCCGCTGCCGCGCCCGCTGCTTCCGAGGCGGGTGCTGCTTCGGAAGCAGGTGCTTTTCGTATCGTTTCGTCTGTTGCCGCCGGGGCGCTGGTAGGGCGGCAGTCCCGGCCCGGCCTCTCGCCGCGCCTGCGCCTGATGGGTGCCGCCGCGCTGCTGCTCATCAGTGGCCTTTACGCGGCCAAAACCTGGCACCGGTACCAGATACTGCAGCAGGAGCAGCGCCGCCACGAAAACGCCTTGGCCTATATTCGGAACCGGACGGCGAATTCGGTGCGGGTGCTGGCGGGCACGAACGATTTCCTGAAAAGCCTCTCGCCCTTCCGCACCTATTCGCTGGGTGCGGGCCCGGTGCTGCAGCTGACCGGCTGGCCGGCGCACGATGCCGCTCAGGCGCGGCTGCGGCAGGCCCTGACGGGCACTGCCCGCCAGGCCGAATGCCTCCGTCGCCTGGCCCGGCTGCCAGCTGCTGGTGCGCCCACCCGCGTCCGGTGGCTGCTCACGCCCGAAACGGCGCGCTGGCTCAGCCACCGGCTGCGCTTGGGGGGTGCGGGCCTGCGGCTGGTGCCCGATGCCGCGCTGCCCGCCACCGGGCTTATGGCACCCGTGCGTGAATACCGGGTTCAGGCCCTCCCCAAACCCTGATTTTGTGGGTGCGGAAGCCGGTTTTTGCCCGGCCCTGGCACCTAATGCCATAATCTTATACCCGGGCCCCTACGGTTGGGTAAGACCTTTGTTGCGCGAAAAGCGTTTGTTCAAAAGCGTTTCTGCATTTACCCCTTACGCTTTTCGACCTATCATTATGCAAACCTCCATATCGATAACCCGCGGCGAAGTTCTGCAACAGATGGAAGGCTATCTGAAGGAGAATATGAGCACCTTCCTCAAGAGCGTGGAAGACAGCTGGCAGCCCGCCGATTTTCTGCCCGACTCGCGCCGCGATACCTTTTTCGACGAAGTAAAAGAGCTGCGCGAAAAGGCCGGCAGCCTGAGCTACGACCTGCTGGCCGTGCTCATCGGCGACACCATCACCGAAGAAGCCCTGCCCAACTACGAAGCCTGGTTCCACGAGCTCGACAACATCAACCGCGACCGCAACAACGGCTGGGCCGAGTGGATTCGGGGCTGGACGGCCGAGGAAAACCGCCACGGTGACCTGCTCAACCGCTACCTCTACCTCAGCGGCCGCGTGAACATGCGCGAGTTCGAGGTGAGCACCCAGTACCTCATCAACGACGCCTTCGACCTCGGCACGGCCAACGACCCGTACCGCGCCTTCGTGTACACCAGCTACCAGGAGCAGGCCACCAACATCTCGCACCGCCGCGTGGGCCAGCTGGCCCGCACCGCCGGCGACGACCAGCTCTCCAAAATCTGCGGCATGATTGCCGGCGACGAAAACCGCCACGCCCGCGTGTACAAGGCCTTCGTGACCGAGATTTTCAAGCTCGACCCCTCGGAAATGATGCTGGCCTTCGAGGACATGATGCGCAAGAAAATTGTGATGCCCGCCCACTACATGCGCGAAATGGGCGTGGAGATGGGTAAAACCTTCGGCCATTTCACCGACGCCGCCCAGCGCCTGGGCGTGTACACCAGCGCCGACTACACCGACATCCTCGACTCGCTGATTCATGACTGGGAAATCGCCCGCATCGGGGGCCTCACCGGCGAGGCCGAGCGTGCCCGCGACTACATCATGGCCCTGCCCAACCGCCTGCGCCGCGTGAGCGACCGCATGGCCGTGCCCAAGCTGGAATACAAGTTCAAGTGGATTAGCTAAGTAGGTAGTCAGAATTAAGTAGTCAGTAGTCAGATAATAAAAATTTGGTTATGAGCGCATTAAACAAAGTCTGACTACTGATTACCTATGACTGACTACTTAGAGAGCGGTTAAAAGTTAGGAGTTAAAAGTGAAAAGGCCCGTTCTGTAGTCCAGACGGGCCTTTTCACTTTTATCTCCTAACTTTTAACTACAGACACGCCCTTCCAGAAAGCCACGCGGCCTTTTATTTCCCTGGCGGCATCCTTCGGCTCGGGGTAGTACCAGGCGGCGTCTTTGTTTTTCTCGCCGTTCACGCTCAGCGAATAGTAGCTGGCCCGGCCTTTCCAGGGGCAGCTCGTGTTGGCGATGCTGTCCTCAAAAAACTCTTTTTTGAGGGAATCAGCGGGGAAATAGTGGTTGTTTTCGATAACCACGGTGTCATCGCTCTCCGCAATGACGGTGTTGTTCCAGATGGCTTTCATGGGAGTTGTGCGGTAAACTTTAGCTTGCCGTTAAATGAGTTGGGAATTCTTGAGTGCCCGCCACGGCAAGCTAAAGCCTGCCGCACGACGTACAATTGAACATTGCCTTGCCGCCCGTTGTTTTCCGGGCCTATCCTGAAAGAATAAATTATGGCCGTTGGCTTCCGCTTCCGCGATTTTGTACCCGAGGACCAGCCCGAAAAAGGGTTTGAGTCCCTGTTTAAGCTATTCATGCAGCTCGTCACCATCACCAGCGGCGACGTAGGCGAGGCTCTTTCCTGGCTCAACGAGCTCGACAAGCAGTACGGTCTCACCGACGACAACTACGGCATGGGCAATTTCATCGATGACCTGAAGAAAAAGGGCTACATCGATGAGAACGAGCAGCAGAAGGGCGAATTTAAGATTACGCCCAAAACCGAGCAGGGCATCCGCAAATCGGCGTTGGAGGAAATTTTTGGTAAGCTCAAAAAGAGCAGCACCGGCAACCACCGCACGCCCCACACCGGCCAGGGCGACGAGCAGAGCACCGACCTGCGCGAGTTCCGCTTCGGCGACTCGCTCGAGTCGATTCAGATGACCGAGTCCATCCGCAACGCCCAGCTCAACCACGGCATGGACGACGACAACTTCATGCTGACCGAGGGAGACCTCGAAGTGCGCGAAAACGAGCACAAGTCGCAAACCAGCACCGTGCTGATGATTGATATCTCGCACTCGATGATACTCTACGGCGAAGACCGCATCACACCGGCCAAAAAAGTGGCCATGGCCCTGGCCGAGCTCGTGAAGCAGAAATACCCCAAGGATTTCCTCGATGTCATCGTGTTCGGCAACGACGCCTGGCAGATTGAAATCAAGGACCTGCCCTACCTGCAGGTTGGGCCCTACCACACCAACACCGTGGCCGGCCTGGAACTGGCCATGGACCTGCTGCGCAAGCGCAAAACGCCCAACAAGCAGATTTTTATGATTACCGATGGCAAGCCCACCTGCCTGAAGGAGGGCACCGGCTACTACAAAAACAGCTTCGGCCTCGACCGCAAGGTGGTGAATAAGACGCTGAACCTGGCCGCCGCCGCCCGCCGCGTGAAAATTCCCATCACCACGTTCATGATTACCTCCGACCCATACTTGCAGAAGTTCGTGGAGGAATTTACGGAGGTGAACCAGGGCAAGGCCTACTACTCGGGCCTGAAAGGGTTAGGCCACCTCGTGTTCGAGGACTACAAGAAAAACCGGCGCAAGACGCTGTAGGGGCGGGTTCGCTACGCTTTCCTTCGGGTGCACCCGCCCCAATCGTTGCACCACCCGAGTTCAACGGCGGCATTCATTTGTTACAATTTCATCGTTCCAACGGCGGGCGGGTGCAACCCGCCCCTACAACATTACATGGCTAACCAACCGCTTCCAATCAACCACCACGCCCACATCACCACTTTAGGCCAGCTGAAAAAGTCTGGTTACAAGCCCCGCACCGTGAAACAGGAGCTGCGGGAAAACCTCATCCGCAAGCTGCGCCTGAAGGAAGACGTTTTCCCCGGCATCTTTGGCTACGATGAAACCGTGATTCCGGACCTGCAGCGTGCCATTCTGGCCGGGCACCACATCAACCTGCTGGGCTTGCGCGGCCAGGCCAAAACCCGCATCGCCCGCCTGCTCATCAACCTGCTCGATGACTACATGCCCGTGGTGGCCGGCTCCGAGTTGAACGACGACCCGCTGCAGCCGCTGTCGGTGTTCGCCAAAAACCTGATTGCCGAGCACGGCGACAACACCCCCGTGGCCTGGATGCACCGCGACGACCGCTACACCGAGAAGCTGGCCACGCCCGACGTATCGGTGGCCGACCTCATCGGCGATGCCGACCCCATCAAAGCGGCCACGCTGAAGCTGCCGTACTCCGACGAGCGGGTGATTCATTTCGGGCTGATTCCGCGGGCGCACAGGGCATTTTCGTCATTAACGAGCTGCCCGACTTGCAGGCCCGCATTCAGGTGTCGCTGTTCAACATCCTGCAGGAAGGCGATATTCAGATTCGCGGTTTCAAGGTGCGGCTGCCGCTCGACATCCAGTTCGTGTTCACCGCCAACCCAGAGGACTACACCAACCGCGGCAGCATCGTGACGCCCCTTAAGGACCGGATTGACGCCCAGATTATCACGCATTACCCCAAGAGCACCGAAATCGGCAAGCGCATCACCAAGCAGGAAGCCCGCATCAAAGACGAGCAGAAGGGCATGGTGACCAGCAACGAAGTTATCCACGACCTCGTGGAGCAGGTGGCCGTGGAGGCCCGTGGGTCGGAGTTCGTGGATGCCAAGTCGGGCGTGTCGGCTCGCCTCACTATTTCGGCCTACGAGCAGGTGATTGCCGGGGCCGAGCGCCGCGCCCTGGTGAATGGCGAAACCAATACCTACGTGCGCGTGGGCGACTTCATCTCGGCCGTACCCGCCATCACCGGCAAGGTGGAGCTCGTGTATGAGGGCGAGCAGGAGGGAGCCGGCATCGTGGCCGAGAAGTTGATGGGTAAGGCCATCCGCACGCTGTTTCTGCAGTTTTTCCCCGACCCCGATAAGTCTAAGAAGCTCAAGAACCGCGTCTCGCCCTACAAGGCCACGCAGGAGTGGTTCGGCAATGGCCACACCCTGGATTTGCTGCACGACGCCAGCACGGCCGACTACCGCGCCGCCCTCGACCTGGTGCCCGGCCTGCGCGACATCGTGACCGAGCTGCACCCCAACGAAACGCCCGAGCACACTTACTTCCTCATGGAGTTCCTGCTCCACGGCCTGAGCGAGCACAGCCTGATTTCGCGCAACCGCCTCACGGCCGGCGCGCAGTTCAAGGATTTGCTCTCCTCGATGTTCACCATGCCCAGCTTCGGTGAGGATGAGGACGATGAGGACGATGAGGACGAAGAAGAGAAGCCGCGTCGCCGCCGCTAGCACCTCACCCCCGGCCCCCTGAACGTAGCAATTCTGCGCTGGCTACTGGGGGCCAGACCGACGCGGCCGCCTACCTCGCCGATGCGGACGGCGACCAGATTGACGCGCAGATTGCCCCCCTCACGGTCGCCCAAACGACCGTGAGGGCCCATCGGGCAAGTACCAGGGCGGCCCCATCGGGGCCGCCTTTTTTGCAGCCCGAACCTGCGGTGGTCGTCGGCAAAGGCCTACAAACGCCCCGGGCCCAGCCAGCGGGCCACCGGGTAGCGGTTGTGCTCCGGCTCGTGATGGGCCGAATTCTGGTATACCCATTCGAGCTGGGCGGGGCCGTCGGCCGCGAAGGTTGGGCTGGCCGCTTTCAGCTGCTCCAGCTGCTCGCGCAGGGCCGGGTCGCGGCGCAGCAGGTGGGCGGCCAGGTCCTCGAACACGTAGTCGGAGAAGTGCTCCTTCTGCTGCAACACGCTATCGAAAAATCCCCAGGCGAAGAACGAGTCGGTGGCTTGCGGCTCCAGCATTTCTACCAGGTAGCGGGTGGGCGCGGTGGCGCTCAGGTACACCACCAGGTCGCCGGCCGCGAAGGTGCGCGGGGCCGCCACGGTGCGCAGCTGCACCTGGCTGTGCACGTAGTGGCCTTCGAAAGGCCGGGGCGTGGTCTTGAAATCGGTGAAGTAATAGGTTTGCACGGGCACGGTCACGGCGTGGGCCAGCCGCTCCAGCGTAGCCCCGTTGCGGCGCAGGATATCGGCCACCTCCGTCCAGGCCTGGGGAATGATGTAGGCGGTGGGCCGGCGGGTCGTGGTGGTTGCCTTGTAGGTGTTGAAGTACGGCACCGGCCGGGAGTAGGGCGCGGCGCGGTCGTAGCAGAGGCGGGGCTGGCCGCTCACTTCGCTGGGCTTCATCCTGCCCTCGTAGCCTCGGAACTGCACGGTTTCGGCCTGGCTTTCATCGAGGGTCCAGGTGAGGGGGAAGGTGGCCTGGGCCTGCATGTCGGCCGCCGCCGTGGCGCGGGCGGCCGCCAGCGCCGGGGCCTGCCGGGCCACGGTTTCGAGCATGGTTAGCAGGAAATCATACGTGGCGTGCACTCTGGGGCCAAAGGCCTTCAGCATATGCGTTTCGGGCATGAAGCCGATGGTGTTGAACAGCGCCGCGTAGCCGGTGGAGTAGCGCGGCGTTTCGAGAAAGGCGCGCAGGCCGCTCTCGGGCGTCGGGCCTTCGAAGTCGACGTAAGGCGTCATGGGCCATTTTTTCTGCGCCATGCCCTGGTACAGCGCCGGCAGCAGCTGGCTTTGCAGGTACGCGCCCAGCGCCGGGGCCAGCTTGCTATGCTGAGTGGCAATGAGCGTCATCATGTACTGGTAGTCGGCCCCGTTTGAGGTGTGGGTTTCCACGAACACGTCGGGCTGCCATTTCTGAAACAGCGCCGCGAACGAGCGGGCATTGCGCGACTCCTGTTTGCTATAGTCGCGGTTCAAATCGAGGTGCCGGGCGTTGCCCCGGAAGCCATAGGCCGCCGGCCCGTTCTGGTTCACGCGGGTCGTAGCGTTGCGGTTCAGCATGCCGTCGATGTTGTACGCGGGCACGATGATGATGGTCACGCCCGCCAACAGCTTCTGCGGCGACTTCTGTTGCATCATATCGCGGGCCAGCATCATACTCGCGTCGATGCCCTCGGGCTCGCCCGGGTGAATGCCGTTCTGAATGAACAGCACGCGGCGGTTTTTGGCGCGGGTGCTGGCCGGGTCGGCATCGCCGTCGGCGCTCAGCACCACTTCGTGCAGGGGCTGGCCGCTGTCGGTGGGGCCGGCTTCGGCCAGGTGCAGGTGGGCCGGGTAGGCGGCGGCCAGTTTCCGGTAGTAGCCGATGCACTCGGCGTAGGTGGCCGTGGTGTTGCCGGCGGGGTCGTTTTCGAAAGGTGTGCGCCAGGCGGGCGCCGGAGTGGCGGGGGTGGGCGCGAGGGCCATGAGGGTGGCGAGAAACAGGGTGAGCATGGGTGCAAAAGAACGGCGTAGTTTTGCGGCATGAGCTTCTTACGCTGCGCCGCCCTGTTCCTGACGCTGGTAATGGCGACGGGCTGTGATTCTCCCGCGTCCCACGCACCCCACGCTGCCCGGCCCGCTGCCACGCCACCGGCGGCCAGGGCGGTATCGGCCGTTCCTGGGCCCTCCGCCACCATCAAGTCGGTGCGGTACCGAGTGCTACGCGAGATGCTAAGCGGCCCTACCTGCCAGGCCAACCCGGAATTCCCGCACACGCTGGAAGTGAGCCGTGAATACCTGCACTTGCTGGGGCCCGATACGCTGCTGCCGGCCCTGCGAAAGCTGCAGTGCCCGGTGCCGGCCCAGCGGCACACGCAGCTGCAGGACGAACTGACGGCCCTGAGCTGCGATGACGAGGAACTTGGTGCCTACGCGGGTATCAGCGTGAGCTACAATGCCTGCGGCGTGCTCTCGCTGCTGAGCAATGAGTCCACATTTGCCGGTGGTCCTTACCCAAACAATCAACTTTCGATAAGTAACTACGACTTGGCTAGCGGCCGCGTCTGTGAGGTGACCGACTGGCTGCGCCCCGAAAAGGAGCGTGAGCTGCGCGAGCTCCTTACCCGTTACCTGCTGGCCGACCGCATTGGCCGCGACCTGCTGCCCGCTTCGGGCACGCCCGGCCTCGAAATCAAACCTTATCTGATAGCCAGCCTCCCGGAGCTGGGGCTAAATCAGCAGGGCATTTATTGCTTGCTCGACAGCTTTGGCGCGCCCCACGCGGTGCAGCAGGTCCAGGTCACTATTCCGTTTGCGGCGTTGCGGGCCTACGTGCGCCCTGGCTCGCCGCTGGCCTGGGCCGTGGCTGCCCGCCGCTAGTAGTCATGGTCTGAAACCGGCCCGCCCGGTAATCTGCCGGTCCGGGAGCGGGCGTACCTTTACCGGGTGCCCACTGCACGGGTACTTTCCCTCGCTATTTATATCTATGCCCTTGAAAAAGCCCCTCATTCTCGTTTCCAACGACGACGGCATCACCGCCCCCGGCATCCGCCACCTCGTCGAAACCGTGCTGGTCCTGGGGGCCGAAGTCGTGGTGGTCGCCCCCGATTCGCCCCAATCGGGCATGGGCCACGCCATCACCATCGGCAGCGCCCTGCGCCTCACCAAAAACCCGGTTTTCGGCCCCGCCGTGGAAGCCTATGAGTGCTCGGGCACCCCGGCCGACTGCGTGAAAATCGCCAAGCACTACATTCTGCAGGACCGCACTCCCGACCTCGTCGTGTCCGGCATCAACCACGGCTCCAACGCCTCGGTGAACGTGCTGTATTCGGGCACCATGTCGGCCGCCATCGAGGCGGCCATCGAAGGATTGCCGGCCATCGGCTTCTCGCTCTGCGAGTACGGGCCCAACGCCGACTTCTCGCACGCCACCGAGTGGGTGGCCCAGGTGTGCCGCCATGCCCTCGCCCACGGCGTGCCCGCCGGCACGGCCCTGAACGTGAACATCCCCAAAAACTCCGATACGCCCATTGCCGGCCTGCGCCTGGCCCGCCAGGCCCGCGCCAAGTGGGCCGAGAAGTTCGACCGTCGCCTCGACCCCTACCAGCGTCCCTACTATTGGCTGATGGGCACCTTCGAAAACCTCGACCCCGGCACCGATACCGACGAGTGGGCCCTGGCCAACAATTACGTGTCCATCGTGCCCTGCCAGTTCGACCTCACGGCCGCCGCCGGCCTGGTCCACCTCAGCGAGCAGTGGGCCCTGCCGCTGCCCACGCCCGGCGAGGCCATCGCGCCGCCCCAGCCCATCGCGTCGGAAGATTATGGCGTAGCCAACCAGAACTGAGAACGACGTAAGTCGTAGGGGCGGGGCTTGCCCCGCACCCTACCTCTGACGCTGGCTGGCCCGGTGGCGTACGGTATGCACGCTTCGGCGCGGCGGCGGAATGGCCGACGACTTGCGCACCACTACTACGGGGGCCGCCGCCGGGCCGCCCGCCGGCTGAGGCTGGTGGCGCAGCGCCGCGACCTCGGTGCCAAGGGCGACCAGCAGCACCAGCAGCAGGCTGACGAATAGAAATTTGAGGAAAATACGCACGAGCTGAGAAATTACTGCCCAAACCTACCACTACCCCTATGAAGCCGGCATGAACCCCGCCACCAACTTCGCCGAAGGCTGGAAATCGAGAATGAAGCTGGTGCCCTGGCCCAGCTCCGATTCGGCGCGCAGCGTGGCCCCGTGGAAGGTAGCGATGGTCTGGGCGATGGGCAGGCCCAGGCCGTAGCCCTCGGGCGCGCCCGGCGCGGTGCCCTGGAAGCGCCGGAACCGGTCGAATAGAAACGGCAGGTTGCCGGCCGCAATGCCCGGGCCGGTATCTTCTACCCGCAGCGTGTAGCCGCCGTTAGGCGTGGCATGCCCCAGTACCCGAATGCGGCCACCCTCGCGGTTGTACTTGATGGCGTTGGAAAGCAGGTTGCGCAGCAGCGTGTGCAGCAGGCTCGCGTTGGCGTGGGGGCGCTCGTCGGGGCCGGTCAGGTTCATTTCCAGCGTGATGTCGCGCTGCTGGCGGCGGTCGTCGAGCTCGTCGGCCACGTCGGCTACTACCTCGGATAAGCGCACGGCCTCGTTGCGCAGGTACTGCTCGTTTTCGATGTTGGCGATGAGCAGCAGCGTGCGCACGGTGTTGCGCAGGCGGTAAAGCGTGCGCTGCGACTCCACAATCTGCTGGGCGTGGGCTTCGGGCAGGGTGGGGTCCTGCAGCATGTTTTCGAAGCGCGACTGCAGGATGCTGGCCGGCGTGAGCAGCTCGTGGCTCACGTTGCTCATAAACTCGCGCTCCTTGGCAAAGGCCGACTGTACCTGCCGCATCAGCGAGTTCAGTCGGTCATCGAGCCGCCGGAAGTCGGTGGTATCGGTCGCAATGGTTTCAAAATCAAAGTCCGACGGCTGCCGGATGCCGCGCAGCTTGCGCAGCGTGAGCTCGCGCAGGGGCTCCAGCAGGTAATGCGTAAATGCCACATCGGATACCACCGTGAGCAGTGAGGCCGCCACCAGCACCCACAGCGCCAGGTTGCGCAGCGTGCCGGTGAGCAGCTCCACGGTAGCCAGCGACGAGCCGATTTCGACCCGAAACGCGGGCTGGCCCACCGCTTCGGCCGGCCGCGCGAAGCTCAGGATGCGAAAGTCCTCCACTTCCTGGTCTACCTGCCGGGGCTCCTCAAAAATACGCTCGGCGGGCAAGGGCTTGCCCGCCGGCAGGGGCGTGAGGGTGATGTATTCCTGCCTGAAGATGTTGTAGTCGGCGTACGTCTCCGCCCGCTCGCCGCGCTCGAAGGCTTGCAGGCCATCGCGGGCGATGAGGGCCAGTACGTTTTGTTTCTTATCGCGCAGGTGCAAATCGGTGTGGGCCACGGCCACCCGCTGCACGATGGGCGGAATAACCAGGGCCCCAAGCAGCACCAGCAGCAGCTTAGACAAGGCATTGAACAAGGCCAGCTTGGCTTCGAGGCGCATTTTGGTCAATCGGTGAATAGGTGAATGAGGGAATGGGGAATATGCGGAGAAAGCGGTTGGTACGCCATTCGCCCACTCACCCATTCCCTCATTCCCCCATTAAAAATCACTCCGCCGCCCGGTAGCCGATGCCGCGCACGGTTTCGAGGAAGTCGGCGGGGGCGAACTGGGCCAGCTTCTTGCGCACGTTTTTGATGTGCACGTCGATGTAGTTCGAGTCGGAGTCGTCTTCGAGCACATTGCCCCACAAGTGCTCGCCCAGCTGCAGGCGCGTGAGCACCCGGCCCCGGTGCAGCAGCAGGTAGTGCAGCAGGTCGAACTCCTTTTTGGTGAGGGGTACTTCCTGGCTGCCGTGGCGCACGATGCGGGCGTTGGCATCCATGCTGAAACCGGTGCCGAAGGTGATTTCGGGCCGCTTCAGGTTGAACTTGCGCCGCGTGATGGCCTGCATCCGGCTGGTGAGCTCGAGCAGCGAAAAGGGCTTGGGCAGGTAGTCGTCGGCCCCGAGGTCGAGGCCGCGAATGCGGTCGTCGAGGGCCCCGCGGGCGGTGAGAATGATAAACGAAGCCTCCTGACTGTCGTTCAGGCGGGCTTCACGGAGCAGGTCGAGGCCGTCGCCGCCGGGCAAGCCCAGGTCGAGCAGCACGAAATCGTAGCTGCTCACGTAGAGCTTTTCTGAGGCCTCGGCGTAGGTGTAGGCCGAATCGACCAGGTACTGCGCCTGCATCAGAAACTGGCGCATTTCCTGGTGCAGGCTTTTTTCGTCTTCGATGAGCAGAACGTGCATGGCAAGGGGAGGGATAAGGGGAAAAGCCCTGCCGGCCGGGCCCCGGCGCGGGCCGGAGCCGCCCGGCCAGGCGGCGATACTACCACAACATACGACAGCCAAAGCTGAACGGCCGATGAAGCCAGCGGTGTTAATTTCTGGTTACGAAGCCCGTTCGACCCGAAAAAACCACGTAATTTGCTGGAGTATTCCATAACCCCCCCGGCACTTTCCCTCCTATGACTAATTTGTTTACCCGATTATCAGCGTTTTGCGTGCTGCTGGTGTTGCTGGCCAGCATGGCCGGCCGGGCCCAGCCCCAAGCCTCGACCCAAAAAGCCAAGCCGAAAATCAAGCCGCCCATCACCACGGTGTACATTGTGCGGCACGCCGAAAAAGACAGCGCCGTTGCCGGCGTCGCCGACCCCGACCTGTCGGTGCTGGGGCGCGCCCGCGCCCAGGCCCTGAACCAGACGCTGGCCAAGCACGCGCCCGCCGCTCTGTTCACCACCGATACCCGGCGCGCCCGCGCCACGCTCACCCCGCTGGCCGCCGCCACCCGGCTCAAGCCCCAGCCCTACGACCCCAAGCGCGGCCGCGACCTGGCCGACCTCGTTTTGAAAGACTACGCCGGCAAATCGGTGGTTGTCGTGGGGCATGCCAACACGGTGCTCTCACTCATCGATGACTTTGGCGGCATTCCGCCGGTTGATGAAATTCGTGATAGTGAGTATGATTACCTGTTCGTTGTGCGCGTGGCCCCGGGCATGCAGCCCACCGTCGAAACCCGGGGCTACGGTGCCGAGTACCGCGAGCCCATGGCCAGCCGCCTGCAAAGGAAAAGAAATAAGGAGCTGAAAGCCCAGGCCAAAGCCGTTAAATAAGCGCTTTCTTCGCTGCCCATTGCCCCGGCCGCCGGCGGTGTTGGCGCATTCCCGAATTGCCGGGCGTGCCCAAACACCGGCGGCGGCCGTACTTTCGCCCGGCTGCGAGCGGTTTCGCCGCAGCTCCCATCTGCCGTAGCCTTATGCCATTTATGCTGAAAAAGACCCTGCTGAGCGCCAGCGCGGTGCTGTTGCTGGCCGCGCCCGCTGCGCAGGCCCAGGCCCGTAACAAAGGAAAAGGCCCCCAGCGGCCCGCGGTGCAAGCTGCCGCCGCCCGCCGCCCCGACCGGACCGACTCGCTGGCCCTGCGCCGCCTCTTCGACGAGGCCCTGCTGCGGGGCGAGAGCTACGAGAACCTGCGCTACCTCACCGGCACCATCGGGCCGCGCTTGTCGGGCTCGCCCCAGGCCCAGACGGCCGTGGAGTGGGGCAAGGCCACCATGGAAAAAGCCGGGTTCGACCGCGTGTACCTGCAGGAGGTGATGGTGCCGCACTGGGTGCGCGGCGGGAAGGAGCGCGGCGAAATCGTGGGCAACAAGGACAAAGGCATTCGCGTGCCGGTGTGCGCGCTGGGCGGCTCGGTGGGCACCGGCGGCAAGCTCAAAGCCGGCGTAGTGGAAGTGCACAGCCTGGAAGAGGTGAAAAACCTGCCCGAGGCGGCCGTGCGGGGCAAGTTTGTGTTCTACAACCGCCCGTTCAATGATGCGCTCATCGAGCCGGGCGCGGCCTACGGCGGAGCCGTGGACCAGCGCGCGCTGGGCGCAATTGAAGCCGCTAAGCGGGGTGCCGTGGGCGCGCTGGTGCGCTCGATGAGCAGCGCCCGCGACGACAACCCCCATACCGGCACCATGCGTTACGACGAGGCCGTGCCCAAGGTGCCCGGTGCGGCCCTCAGTACCAACGCCGCCGACAAGCTCAGCCAGCTGCTGAAGGCCAATGCCGACCTGCAGTTTGAGCTGGAAATGGAGTGCACGACCTTGCCGGACGAGAAAAGCTACAACGTGGTGGGCGAAATCAAGGGCAGTAAATTCCCCAACGAAATCATCACCGTGGGCGGCCACCTCGACTCCTGGGACCTGGCCCAGGGCGCCCACGACGACGGTACCGGCTGCGTGCAGAGCATGGAGGCTCTGCGCCTGCTGCGCGCCGCCGGCTTCCGGCCCGAGCGCACCGTGCGCGCCGTGCTGTTTATGAACGAGGAAAACGGCACGCGCGGCGGCGACGAGTATGCCCGCCTGGCTCAGCAAAATAAGGAGACCCACCTGGCCGCCATCGAGAGCGACGGCGGCGGCTTCACGCCGCGCGGCTTCACGCTCGAAGCTGAACCCGCCACGATGACCCGCATTGCGCGCTGGGCCCCGCTGTTTCAGCCCTATCACGCCGCCGACCTGCTGCCCGGCCATTCCGGCACCGACATCGAGCCCCTGCAGGCCGCCGTGCACCCGAAAGCCCTCATCGGCTATAAGTGCGACTCGCAGCGCTACTTCGACATCCACCACACCGCCGCCGATACCTTCGATAAGGTGAACCGCCGCGAGCTGGAGCTGGGCGGGGCCAGCATGGCCGGCCTCATCTACCTGCTGAGCAAGTACGGGCTGTGATTTTTGTCACCTGCCGTCCCGAGCTGGAGAAGGATTTTATCACCCGAAAACGACTTGCCGTAAGTGAAATCGACCCGAACGTGATAAGGTCCTTCGCCAGCTCGGGATTACAGATGGAAAACGGCCCCACCTGCAAGCGCAGGTGGGGCCGTTTCGTTTGCAAAAAGAACGGATTAATTCTGCCCCAGAATCGAGAACAGCTCATCCAGCTTCGGGGTGAGGATGATGTCGGTGCGGCGGTTCAGGGCCTTGTTGGCGGGCGTGTCGTTGGGGGCCAGGGGCAGGAATTGGGCCCGGCCCGAGGGCGTCACCTGGGCGGGGTCCATGCCGGCGGTGGTCAGCAGGCGGGTGATTTCGGTGGCGCGCATCACGCTCAGGTCCCAGTTGTCGCGGGCCCCGCTGGCGGTGGCTCCCTTAATGGGTACATTGTCGGTGTGGCCTTCCACCAGCACGTTCACGTCCTTGTTGTCTTTGAGCGCCACGGCCAGCTTGCGCAAAGCGTCCTGGCCCTTGGGGTCTACTTTCGTCGAGCCCGATTTGAAGAGCAATTGCTCCGACAGCGACACGTATACCTTTCCATTCTTCACGCTCACCTGCAAATCCTGGGCGTTGAAGCCCAGCAGGGCATCCGACACCCGCTGGCGCAGGGCTTTGGTGGCGGCATCTTTCTGAGCCAGCGCATTTTGCAGGTCGGCAATGCGGGCGTTTTTGCTTTGCAGGTCGGCGTCCTTACTCTGAATATCCGCATTCTTGTTCCGGATATCCGTTTCGGCATCGCCCAGGTTCTGGTTCAGCTGGTTCACCTGCTGGTTTTTGCTCAGGAGTGAGCCGCGCAGCGATTCCTCATTGCGGGCTTTGTCGGCGGCGAGCGCCGTTTTTTCCAGCGTCAGCTGGTCGCGCGATTTGGTGAGGTCGGCGTTCTGCTGTTGCAGGGCCGCGATTTCTTTTTGATTGCAGCCCGGCAGGGCCAGCAGCGTGGCACCAACCAGCAGGGTGGGGAGGAAGCGAAGATTCATGCGTGAGAAAGAGAAGTAAAAAATACCGTTGGGCCTCAACACAGCCCAGCCTTGAAACGGAGCCTTCCGGCTGGGGTTACCTTTGGCAAAATTTTATGCACCTTCTTTCCTTCTTTATGAACGCCCGGCCTCTGCCAAATGCCATGGTTTGGGCTACTGGATTCGCGTTGGCGCTGTTGGTCGTTGCCGGGCCAGTTGCCGGGCAGGCCCAGGCAGCCGGTTGGCCGACGGGTTGGCCGCAAAAAACGGAGCGATACTGGGTTACGCTACGTGACAAGGCCGGCGTCCGGTTCGACCCCCAACGCTACTTTTCGCCCCGCGCTCGCGCCCGCCGCCGCCGCCAGCACCTGCCCGTCTTCGAAACCACCGACCTGCCCGTGCGGCCCGACTACCTGGCCGCCATCGCGGCGCACGTCGATACCATTGCGCTGGTAAGTCGCTGGTTCAACGCCGTAAGCTGCCGGGCTACCCCGGCTCAGGCGGCCGCATTGCGCCAGCTGCCGGGCGTGGCCAGCGTGGCCCGCTGGCCCAGCCGCACGGCAGAAATAGCGGCTGTAGCTGCTAAGCCGGAAACAGGCGTCGCCGCGTTTGAGTCGGAAGCAGCGATAGCTGCGACTAGGGGCGATAAAGAAACCATTTCGGCCAACGACTACCTGCTGGCCCGCCGCCAGGTGGCCCACCTCGACGGCCCGGCGCTGAACGCGGCTGGCCTGCAGGGGCAGGGGCTGCGCATTGCCGTGTTGGACGTGGGTTTTCGCGGCCTGCCCACGCACCCGGCTTTTGCCGAGCTCATAAGCAGCAAGCGCATCGTGGCCACCCACGATTTTCTGCGCAACCGCGACGACGTGTTTGCGGGCGGCAGCCACGGCACCGAGGTGATGGGCTGCCTGGCCGGCCGCCTGCCCGCCGGCCCGGGCCAGGCCCACGGCCCGGCGCTGGGCCTGGCCCCGGCGGCCGAATACCTGCTGGCCCGCACCGAGCAGCTGCACCGCGAGCGCTACGCCGAGGAGGAAGCCTGGCTGGCCGCCGTGGAGTGGGCCGACCGCCTCGGGGCCGACATCATCAACTCTTCACTGGCTTACACCGAGCAGCGCTACTTCCCCGAGCAGATGGACGGCCGCCGCAGCCTGATTGCCCGCGCCGCCAACCTGGCCGCCCGCAAGGGCATTTTGGTGGTGAGCGCCGCCGGCAACGACGGCGACAACGACTGGGTGCGCATCGGCACGCCGGCCGATGCCGACTCGGCCCTGGCCATTGGTGGCCTCGACCCCGAAACCGGCCTGCACCTCGATTTCAGCTCCTACGGGCCCACCGCCGACCGCCGCCGCAAACCCAACCTGGCGGCCTTCGGCATGGCGCTTACCACTACCCCCGGTGGCCGCTACGAGCGGCTGGAGGGCACTTCGTTTGCCGCGCCGCTGGTGGCGGGGCTGGCCGCCGCGCTCTGGCAGCGCCAGCGCCAGCTCACGGCCATGCAGCTGTTTGCGCTGCTGGAACGGGCGGGCGAGCTGTATCCGTATTTCGACTATGCCCACGGCTACGGCCGGCCCCGGCTGGCCCGGGCCGCGGCGGCCCCGGCGGCCCCGGTAGCGGCCACCTTCGATTTTGTGCCCCATGACAGCCTGGTGGCGGTGGTTATCCGGCCCGAGGCGGCTCGTTCGCCGGCCATTGACCTGCCGCTGCTGGCCGACGACCCGGCCTTGAGCCTTGCTCCGGCGGCGGCGGCGGTAGCTAGCCCGGCGGCCGCGCCCGCGCCGGTGGGGCAGGAGCGGCCGGTGCCGCCCGCCGGCCTGCTGCTGCCCGAGCCCAGCTACCCGGCTTACCTCTACTGGCACCTGGCCGACCGCCGGGGCGTGCTGCGCCGCTACGAAACCCGGGCCGTTACCCAGCGCCTGGTGGTGCAGGTGCCGCGCCGCCTATTCCGCAACGGCGATGTGCTGCGGGTTCATTTTAAAGGCTATACCGCTACGTATTCGGAATGAAGATATCCGGCTTCTGGAAGTGCTGCCCTGCCCGGTGGCGGCGCGGCGCGGTGCTGGCGGCGCTGGCCTCGGCGGTGCCGGCCGCTGCCAGCGCGCAGCAGGTATTGGTGCAGGCCAGCGTGGCCGACGATACCGTGCAAACCACCTTCGGCCCCAACCGCCGCTGGTTTGGCCATGGCTACGTGGCCCTGGGCCTGGTGGCGGGCCCGGCCGAAACCGGGGCGGCCCTGCGCTACGGCTTTGCCTCGGCCGAAGCCCGGGTGGGCGGGCGCCTCAAGCTACGCCTGGGCCCGGCGCTGGCGCTGTGCGGCGACCTTGCCTACGCCTACCAGCGCTACGGGTTGGCCCAGGAAGCCGGCAAACGAGTGCCCGCGCCCCAGCCGCACCTGCGCGAAAGCCTGGCCCTGCACCAGCTGGCCTCCGAACTGAGCCTGCGCCTGAACTACGGCCGCCGCGGCAACGTGGTGGGCTGCTACCTCGACCTGCTGGCCGGCGGCACTTGGGCCGCCGCCACCCGCCACACCACCGAAGACACCCCCGCGCCCGGCATTTCATCTGTCGAAACCACCGAGAGCGGCCTGCCCTACCTGCGCCGTTTCGGCGGGAGCGTGGGGGGCCGGGTGGGTGTCGACCGTTATGCCCTGGTGGCGCGCTACCGGCTCAGCCCGGCTTTCGCCGGTGGCTACGCGGCCTGGCCCGAGCTGCCGCGCTGGGGGGTGGGCATTGAGGTAGGCTTGTTTTGAGGTGGCCGGCCCGACAAACCAATCGCCGGGCTTTCTGCGTAGAACGCCCGTTGCCGCGCGGTTGGCCCGCCGGCTGCCTTTTTTTCATCCGATGGGCGCATTTACCCGCTGTATTTCTGCCCTACCTTCGCCCGACCAGCGCCCCGCGCTTTTGTTTTTTTTATGAAATTCTCTCTTTTTAAATTTTCGGGTCTGGCCTTGCTCGCCGCTGGTGCGTCGCTGCAGCTTACCTCGTGCGTGAGCACCGACCGCGAAGCCAGCACTTCTACCCGCGACCCCCGCGCTACCTACACGCCCCCGCCCGTGGGCAGCCGCACCCGCATCAACGGCAAAACCGTGCTCAATACCGTGCGGGCCACGCATGCTTTTTCCGATGCCAGCAGCAACGACAATTTCGTGCTGCAGCTGCGCGGCGAGCGCGTGCTCACGGGGCAGGCGCACCTCATTGTCACCAGCAGCACCGGCGATACCATTCGCCACGAGGTAATGCCCGCCCGTGCCCTGCTCGCGCACGGCGATGCCGGCCTGGTGCGCTCAGCCAGCGTGCGCGACCAGGAAATTGCCATTCTGCAGGGGATGAACGCATTTTTTGCCCCCACTCACTTCACGCAGCCCGCCGTGCCCGCCGGCACCGAGCAGCCCGCTGAAGTCGATACCAAAACCTGGACGACCCTGTGCGAAGACCCCACCGCCGTCGGTTTCGACTACACCGGCGCGGGCGGGGCCGAGCGTCGCATGGCCTACTCGCAGAAGCTGGGCCGGGCCGTCGTCATTAGTCAATAAATAAACCCTTGGGGCCGGGCTTCCGGCTGCGGCCTCGCATTTTTTTCCTGATACCATGAAATTCCTTCTTGCTTTCGCTGTCGTCCTCGTCCTGATTCTGGCCTATTTCCGCCTGTTTCCCTCGGCCCCCATCAATCCGGTGCTGCCCATCGAGCAGGGCCAGCAGGAGGTGAACGGCCATAATGCAGACGTGCCCAAAGGCGCCGGGGCCATGGCCCCGGCCACCGAAGGCGAAGAAGCGGAGGAAGCCGGCACGGCGGCCGTAGCCCCGGCCACGCCCGGCCAGGCCTACGGCGCGGCCGTTTCGCCCACCGGGGCCCTGCCCATGAGCGCCCTGCCCGCCGCCCTCGGCGCGCGCGACTCGGCCCAGGTGAAGCTGGTGGGTACCGCCTCGGCCGTGTGCCAGGCCAGAGGCTGCTGGATGACCCTGCCCACCGCCGACGGCCAGGAAATGCGCGTTCGCTTCCGCGATTACGCTTTTTTCGTGCCCAAAAACCTGAGCGGCCACGAAGTAGTAGTGAGCGGCTGGGCCTACCGCCGCACCGTGCCCAAAAGCGAGCTGCGGCACTACGCGCAGGATGCCGGCAAAACAGACCAGGAAGTAGCCGCCATCACGCAGGATGAGCAGCAGCTCACCTTTCTGGCCGATGGCGTGCGTGTGGTAAAATAACCCTTACCCGCTGATTCTGAAACCGCTGCCAAAGCCACCCCGAGGGTGGCTTTTTTTATGGCCGTGCATGTTTTGGCGGGCGGCCGTAGCTTGCAGGCCCAGTTCGATTGCCCCACCGTTGTGCCGCCCCGCGCCATTGCCATGTCCGAAAATTCCGCTATCCAGTCTCAGATGCAGGCCCTCGCCGAGCGCCTGCACCACCTCAACCACCAGTATTATCAGCTTGATATCTCGGAGGTTCCGGACCAGGAGTTCGACCAGCTGCTGGCCGGGCTGCAGACCCTCGAAGCTGAACACCCCGAACTGGTCCTGCCCAATTCGCCCACCCGGCGCGTGGGCGGCACCATCACCAAGCAGTTTCCCACGGCCGAGCACCGCTTTCCCATGCTTAGCCTGGGTAATACCTACTCGGAAGACGACCTGCGCGAGTTCGATGAGCGGGTGCGAAAGGGCCTCGAAGGCGCGCCGTATGCCTACGTTTGCGAACTGAAAATCGACGGCGTGGCCATGAGCCTGCGCTACGAGCACGGCGAGCTCACGCAGGGCGTGACGCGCGGCGACGGCACCCGGGGCGACGTCGTCACGGCCAACGTGCGCACCATCAAAACGCTGCCGCTGGCCCTGCGCCCCGACCCCGGCCAGCCCGCCGATTTCGAGGTGCGCGGCGAGGTATTTATGCCCCTACCGGTGTTCGACGAGCTAAACGCCGAGCGCGAGCAGAACGGCGAGGCCCTGCTGGCCAACCCCCGTAACGCCGCCAGCGGCGCGCTCAAGCTCCAGAGCTCGGCCCAGGTGGCGGCCCGCAAGCTGCGCTTCTACGCCTATTCGCTGCTCACGCCCGGCCGCCACTTCGCCAGCCACAGCGCCGCCCTCGAAGCCCTGAGCCAGTACGGCCTGCCTGTTTCCGACACCTGGCGGCGGGCCTCCACCATCGGGCAGGTGCTGGAATTCGTGCATTACTGGGCCAAAAAGCGGTTCGACCTGCCCGTGGCCACCGATGGCATCGTTATCAAAGTCGACAACCTGCGCCAGCAGGACCAGCTGGGCTACACCGCCAAAAGCCCGCGCTGGGCCATCGCCTACAAGTACCCGGCCGAAGCCGCCCGCACCCGCCTGAACGAGGTGCTCTACAACGTGGGCCGTACCGGGGCCGTCACGCCCGTGGCCGTGCTCACGCCCGTGCCCTTGGCCGGCACCGTGGTGAAGCGCGCCACCCTGCACAACGCCAACCAGATTGGGTCGTTGGACTTGCGTATTGGTGACACTGTATTTTTAGAAAAAGGTGGGGAAATTATTCCTAAAATAACGGGTGTTGATTTAGCGCTACGGCCACCTAATACCGTTCCCATTGAATATCCTCTCGCTTGCCCTGCTTGCGGTACTCCGTTAGTAAGGTCTAATGAAGAAGTTCATTTCCGTTGTCCAAATGAGCTTAGCTGTGCTCCCCAACTGAAAGCTAGACTAGAGCATTACGTAAGTCGTAAGGCACTAAACATTGACGGGCTTGGTGCTGAAACAGTAGGCCGTTTTTTTGATTTGAAAATAGTAAATGACGTAGCCGATATATATGACCTGTCTACTCATCCTGAGTTAGGTAGTGTAGAACGTTTGGGAAAAAAATCTATTAACAATCTTTTAGCTGGTATTGAAGCAAGTAAGACGGTGTCATTTGAGCGAGTATTATTTGGACTAGGCATTCGACATGTAGGAGAGACTGTAGCCCAAAAATTGGCGGCCCATTACCGTAGCATAGATAAATTATTTGATGCGGCTACATATGGAGAAATAACATCTATACCCGAAGTGGGCGGCGTAATTGCCAACGCTGTCGCGCACTGGTTTCAGCAGCCCGAGAACCGCGAGCTAGTGGAGCGTCTGCGCCGGGCCGGCGTGCAGCTGGAAGTAACCGGCGAGCCCCCCGTACCGGCCTCTGACCGGCTGGCGGGCCTCACATTTGTGATTTCGGGCGTGTTCGAACACTACAGCCGCGAGGAGCTGCAGCAGCTCATCACTTCGAACGGAGGAAAAATAACGGGCTCCATCAGTAAGAAGCTGAGCTACCTGGTAGCTGGCGACAACATGGGCCCGGCCAAGCGCGAGAAAGCTTTGGGCTTCAAAGTACCCATCATCTCTGAGGCCGAGCTAATGGCCTTGCTGCCTGGCGAGGTACCCGCGTCCGCGCCCACCGATTCCGTACCCGCCACCGACCCGATTTCCAACGCCATCGGCCAGCAAGGTTCGCTGTTTTAAAGTAAAAAGCAGTTACTTAGGAAAGATATCCGTAATTTTGGTCAGTTGAACCCGTCTTTGGATTTATTCGGCCGATTTTTTGCGTATATCAGGCAGAACTGGCTCACTACTCTCCAAAATCCCCACCCATGAGAATTCTTATCCTTCTGGTACTGCTTGGCAGCCAGGTTGCATTTGCGTCTGCCGTACGCGCTCAATGCATTGCACTAAATGACCTGCTCGCTATTGGGGCTGACCCCTCGGCGCAGGTTTCGGGCAAAGTTGTGACCGACCATCTGTCGCCCGAATGGGTATATGCGGCCCCTACTCCCACGGCCCGGGAGGCCTCCTGGGTGTGGCAGCCCGCCGGGACCACGGCGGCCAACGCCCGGCTACTGGTGCGCCCGCAGCGCCCGGGCCAGGATGTAGTGCTGAAAACGGCGCAGGCCAATTGCGTGCGCGACCTGCGCAGCGAGCTCAAAGCCCGCAAGCTCGCTACGCAGGTCGTGACATGCCCCAACTGCGAAGCCATGCGCTACCAGGCCCCCGATTTTGATGTGACGCTCTACAGCCAGATGAAGGGCGAATTTCCCTTCGTGGTGGTGGTGCACCAGGTGCCCGCCGGCATGACCCCCGCCGCTGCGGCTGGTGCCACCAAAGGGAATATGCCCTAGCTGGCCCGGCCAACTCCGGCCGACCCGCCCACTACCGCCACAAAAAAAGCTCCGCTGTAAGTCAGCGGAGCTTTTTTTGTGGCGGTAGTGGGCGGGTCGGCCGGAGTTGGCCGGGCCAGCTAGGGCATATTCCCTTTGGTGGCACCAGC
>JANNDE010000548.1:0-3807 GCA_031387395.1 Hymenobacter sp. | reverse complement strand
AATAAACCCCAATCTACCGTTTTCCTCCCGCGTACTACTTTCCCCCAACCGCGCACGCCAGATGAGCATGACGTGCTTGATGACTTTCTAAACAGCTTCTATACCCGGATTACAGCGGTTTTCCGGTTGGTGCACACCGTTTAAAGAAGTTAAAAGTTGAGGGTTAAAAGTTAAAAACCATATGGTGAATATTTTAACTTTTAACTCTCAACTTTTAACTCTATACACTGACAGAGAAGCCGGATTAATAGATTAGAAAGCCTGCCCCCGTGGCGGGCTTTCTTTGTTTATGGGGTAACCTTTGCAAGCTGCTTTATCAGCATGTCGAGCATTCACCGCCGGCTGTTTTAAGCTGAACTCACCAATTCACCACCCCACCACTCACCACATGGGCCAAATCGCACTCGAAGGGCTGGAGTTTTTCGCCTTCCACGGCTACTATGATGAAGAGCAGAAAATCGGCAACAAATACGGCGTCGACCTCTACATCAAAACCGATTTGCTGGCCGCTGGCGAGTCCGACAAGCTGCAGCAGACCGTGAATTACGAAATCCTCTACCGCCTCGTGGCTGAGGAGATGCGCGCCCCCGCCCGCCTGCTGGAGCACGTAGCTCACCGCGTACTCGACCGCATTACGGCCGAATTGCCGCACGTGCGCAAGGTCAAAATCAGCGTCAGCAAGTTCAATCCGCCGCTGGGCGGCATCTGCCACCGCGCCCGCGTCACGCTGGTGAAACGGCGGTAGGGGCGGGTTGCACCCGCCCGGTGGTACCGCCGGCGTGCAACGTACAGCAATATTTTGTTTCCCGGATAAAAATTACCAGACTCTGAATCAGAAGGTTGAAAGCTTTTTCTAATCTAATACGAATTATTTCGTAGATGCCTCTTGCAACTACGAAATAATTCGTATAATCTTTGCCTCATTCTACGAAAGTATTCGTAGAAGCTTCGTATCTTTCAACATGAGCAAGGCCCCACCCCCCAAACCTACGGATTCCGAGCTGGAAATCCTGCACGTGCTCTGGCAGCACGGGCCCGCCACCGTGCGGGCCATCAACGACCACCTGAGCCAGCGCCGCCAGGTAGAGGTGGGCTACACCACCACGCTCAAGCTTTTGCAGCTGATGCTGGAAAAGGCCCTGGTGCGGCGCGACGATGCCGACCGCAGCCACGTGTACCGGGCCGCGGTGCGCGAGCAGGAAACGCAGGGCCTGCTGCTTGATAAGTTCGTGGATGCCACCTTCGGCGGCTCGGCGATGAAGCTGGTGATGCAGGCGCTGGGCAGCCGCCCGACCTCGGCCGACGAGCTGGCGCAAATCCGCCGCCTGCTGAATGACATTGAGATTCAGAATTCCACTCCTAATTCCGACGACGATGACCACGCTTGAGCAATTCGTTTCGCCCGCCCTGACGCGGGCTTTGGGCTGGACCCTGCTGCACTCGCTGTGGCAGGGGGCGTTGGTGGCGGCCGTGCTGGCCGGGGCGCTGTTGCTGCTGCGCCGCCAGCGGGCCGAAGTGCGCTACGCGGTCTCGGCCGGGGCGCTGGGCGTGGTGGTGGTGCTGGCCGGCATCACGTTCGGGCTGTATTTTAATGCGAGCCCGGCGCAAGGCGTAGTGCTGAGCCCGGGCACGCTTGAAGCGCTACAGGCAGTGCCGACGAAGCAAATTAAAGCTTCTGCGGCGGGCGTTTCGGCCGCTTCAACAGAAATGGGGAAAGCGGTGACAACAGCTGGCAGTCCTGCGCACGTTTCACCGGAAGCTGCTGTGCCAGGGGCCGCCGCGGTGGTGCCTTCCGCGCCGCTCATCCACTCATTCACCCATTCAATCATTCACGCATTGAACAACCACCTGCCGCTGCTGGTGGTGGCCTGGCTGCTGGGCCTGCTGGCCATGAGCCTGCGCATGCTGGGCGGCCTGCTGTATGTGCGGCGGCTGCGGCGCTACCGGGTGCGCCCGCTGCCGGCGGTATGGCAGGAGCGGCTGGCCGCCCTGGCGGCCCGCAGTGGCCTGAAGCGGCCGGTGCAGTTGCTGGAATCGGCGCTGGTGCGGGTGCCGCTGGTGGTGGGCCACGTGCGGCCCATGATTCTGCTGCCGCTGGGCACGGTGGCAGGCCTGCCGCCGGCTTGTCTGGAAGCTATTCTGGCCCATGAGCTGGCCCACGTGCTGCGCCGCGACTACCTCGTGAACCTGCTGCAGACCGTGGCCGAAGTGCTGTTTTTCTACCATCCGGCCGTGTGGTTCGTGGGCAGCTGCGTGCGCACCGAGCGCGAAAACTGCTGCGACGACGCCGCCACGGCCCTCGTGGGCGACGACCCGCTCCGGCTGGCCCGCGCCCTCACGGCCCTGGCCGAATGGACGCAAAGCGCCGCGGTACCCGTTGCCCCCCGCCTCGCCCTGGCGGCCCTGAACCGCCCCGGGGCCCTGCTGCTGCGAGTGCGCCGGCTGGTGCAGCGCCGTCCGGCCGCTCCCACGCTGGCCGAGGGCCTCATGGCCGGCGCGCTGATGCTGGGCGGGCTGGGCCTGCTGGGCGGCAGCGTGGCGCTGGCCGGCCCGTTGGCTAAAGCCACGCTGCCCGCGGTGCGCCGCCTGGTACGCCCGGCCGTGGCCATCCGCAGCCAACAGCCCCAGCCGACCGGGCTCGCCGCAACGGCCGCCGATACCACCCACGGTATCCGTCCCGCCGACCCGGGCACCGTCGTGATTACCCGCGACAAAAAGGGCCGGCTGACCAGCCTGGTGGTGAACGGCCAGTCCGTGGCCGTGCCCACCGACAAGCCCTCGAAAGCCGAGCGCCGCGCCGGCCAGCAGGTGACGGTGGTGCCGGTGCCCGAGGCCGCCCCAGGCCGCCGCTTCGGATACAGTACCCGCGTGCCGGACCAGGCCGGCCGCGAGGCTGACCAGGAAAGCCGCCGGTTGGACGACCACGCCCGCGAGCTGGACCGCGCCGGCCGCGAGCTCGATAAAGCCGGCCGCAAGCTGGATAAAATGGGCCGCCAAATGGACCAGGAAGCCCGGAAAATGGACCGCAAAAGCGGCACCTATACCTATGACAGCAAGCGCCGTACGGGCGACAGCAATAGCGAAGCGCACATCGACATTGACGACGCGGCCCTGGGCCAAATCGTGACCAGCGCCCTGAAACTGGGCAACGTGGGCCTCAATATTGGCCTGCAAGCCGCCACCCTGGGCCTCGACGAAGCCCGCCGCGCCCTCGAAACCACCCTGCGCGACCCCAGCCTCAGCGACGAGGCCCGCCGTGCTACCCGCGATGCCCTCACCGAGCTGCGCCAGGAGGAGCGCCAATCCCAGCGCCAAAGCCCTGACCGTGGCCAAGAGGCCCGCGACCGTGCGCAGGAAGCCCGCGACCGCCGCCAGGAGCTTCAGGACCGTATTCGTGAGTCGCAGCAGGAGCTACGCGACCTGGAGCAGGACCGCGCCGACCGCGCCCGTGACCGCGCCGACCAGGGCCGTGACCAAGCCGACCGCGCCCGTGACCGCAACGACGCCCTGCTGGACCAGATGCAGAAAGACGGCCTGCTGAAAGACCCCGACCACTACCAGGTCAGGCTCACGGCCCGCGCCCTGGTGATTGATGGCCGGGAGCAGCCGGCGAAGGTGTTTCAGAAGTACCTGAAGCTGCACGAGCGCAACACCGGCCGCAAGCTGACCGGCAACAACGCCATGGTAGTCACGCGCAACAGCGACAGCAGCACCATTATCAGCAACGACGGCGAAGGCCCGCGCCCGCCCCGGCCGCCGCGCGCGCCGCGGGCCCCCATGATGGCCCCGCCCGCGCCGCCGATGGGC
>JANNDE010000526.1:0-1204 GCA_031387395.1 Hymenobacter sp. | reverse complement strand
CAAGCAGCTCGGCACCCGCATCAATTCTAAGGCCCACGAGTCGTCGGCGGCCTATACGCCGGATGGGCGCAGCCTGCTGTTCGTGAGCGACAAGCCCGGCGGACTGGGTTCGCGCGACATCTATAAGGTGGAGATTGAAGGGCGCGGCCCGGCCGTCAACCTCGGTCCTACCATCAATACGCCCTACGGCGAGGAAGGCGTATTTCTGCACCCCGACGGCAAAACGATGTACTTTTCCAGCGAGGGCCACAACTCGATGGGTGGCTACGACATTTTTAAGTCGACGTTCGAGAACGGCAAATGGGGCACGCCCGAAAACCTGGGCTGGCCCATCAATACGCCCGACGACGACGTGTTTTTCGTGATTTCGGCCTCCGGGCGGCACGGCTACTATTCGTCGTTTCGGGATGATGGCCTGGGTTCCAAGGACATCTACCAGATTACGTTTCTGGGTGAGGAAAAGCCGCCCGTGCTCAGCCAGGAAGATCAGCTGCTGGCCTCCCGCGCCCAGCCCGTGAAGGAAATCATGCTGGCCCCGCCCGTACCCGTGGCTACGGCCCAGGTAACCATCCTGAAAGGTACCGTCACGGACGCGGCCACCAAGCAGCCGCTGGAAGCCACCATCGACGTAATCGACAACTCGCGCAACGAAAATATTGCCTCGTTCCAGGCCAACGCGCAGTCGGGCCGCTACCTCGTGAGCCTGCCCTCGGGTGTGAACTATGGCATTGTGGTGCGCCAGGAAGGCTACCTGTTCCATTCCGAAAACTTCGATTTACCGGCCGGCGCGGCCTATTCGGAAGTCGTAAAGGACATTCAGCTCAAGAAGCTGGACGTGGGCGTGAAGGTGGTGCTCAACAACATCTTCTTCGATTTCGATAAGGCCACGCTGCGCAAGGAAAGCACCGGTGAGCTGCAGCGCCTGCAGAAGCTGCTGGCCGAGCTGCCCGCCCTGCGCCTGGAAATATCGGGCCACACCGACAACGTGGGCAATGCCGCCTACAACAAAGACCTGAGTCTGCGCCGCGCCAAAACTGTGGTCGAATACCTGGTAGCAAAGGGCGTGGACAAAGCCCGGCTCACTTTCGCCGGCTACGGCGACACGCAGCCCGTGGCGCCGAACACCACCAAGGACAACCGCCAGCAAAACCGCCGCACCGAGTTCAAGGTGACGGGCAAATAGAGCTGCCTCAGACTTGGAGGC
>JANNDE010000512.1:0-6948 GCA_031387395.1 Hymenobacter sp. | reverse complement strand
AGATGCTTCGACTGCGCGGACGCCAGATAAGCACGACGTTTTTTTTACTCAATATCAACCCTCAAAACTTCCTCAGCCGCCCGAGGCGAAGCCCGGGTACAGCGTCATGCCGCCATCCATGAAAATAGTCTGGCCGGTGATGTAGTCGGCCTCGTCGGAAGC
Source organism: Hymenobacter sp. (assembly GCA_031387395.1). GTDB lineage: Bacteria > Bacteroidota > Bacteroidia > Cytophagales > Hymenobacteraceae > Hymenobacter. The sequence continues at coordinate 6,786 of JANNDE010000512.1, read as the reverse complement.
CAGCCAGGCGGCGAGGTTGCCCACGTCGTCGGGGTCGCCCACGCGGTTGTAGGGGATGAGGCTGAGCAGGGCTTTTTCCTCCTCGGGCGTGTCGCGGGCCGACAGATTGATGGGCGTAGCAATGGCCCCCGGCCCGATGCTGTTGGCCCGGATTTTATGCGGGGCCAGCTCCTGGGCCACGCTTTTCATCAGCTGCATAACGCCGCCCTTGCTGGCCGCGTAGTTCACGTGCCCGCCCCACGGAATGACTTCGTGCACCGAGCTCATGCAGATGATTTTACCGGCTGCCTTCGAGATTTCGGGCTGCACGCCGCGCCGGATGAACTCGCGGGCCGCCTCGCGCAGGCACAGAAACTGGCCGGTCAGGTTCACGTCAATCACCTGCTGCCACTGGGCCAAAGTCATGTCGATGAAGGCGGCATCCTGCTGAATACCGGAGTTGGCCACCACAATATGAATGGTGCCGAAGTGCTCGATGGCCTGCCGGAACATGGCCTGCACCTGGTCCTCCTGGCTCACATCGGCCCGAATGGCCAGGGCCGTGCCGCCGGCCGCCGCAATGGCCGCCACGGTGGCGTTGGCACCTTCCTCATCGTGGCCGTAGTTCACCACTACTTTGGCTCCGTGGGCGGCCAGGCCCCTGGCCACGGCCACGCCAATGCCGGAGCTGGCCCCCGTCACGAGAGCAATCTGATTGGCGAGTCGCCGGGGGTCGGGAGTGGGCATGCGCGAAGGGCTAGGGTTGGTGGAAAGGTGGGCCAATCCTACGGGCTGGCTTTTGAGGATTCGATGAAGCCGCGCCGGCAGCAGCAGTTGGCTCCCTGAAGTTACGCACACCGGCTACTTCACCTCCTCGCCATCCTTATCAATCAGGAAGTGGCGGCCGTTCTGCGTCACGCGGGCCTTGCCGTCGACGAAGTCGGCGGCCAGCTCGTAGCGGCCGAAAGGCTTGGTACCATTGGCCGGGTTGGTGAGGTAGTCGGGGGTGATGTAGGTGTAGCCATCGGGCAACCGCACCCGGGCCAGGCCATCAGTAAACGAGTACGCTTCGCGGAAGATTACCGGCTTTTCGGGCACCTCGGGGCCGTTGAGGTAAAACCAGCCCCGGTGGTCGAGCACGGCGGCGTGGCCTTCGGCGAAATCGAGGGCGTTGAAAAAGTAGTGGTCGAACTCCTGTCCGCCTTCCTCCAGAAACGTGTAGGCCTCTCCCACCCGCACCCGGGCGTAGCCGCCGTGATAGGGGTTGATGGCATCGTAAGCCGGCGCTACGATTTCCTTGCCAGCCTCATCGACCAGCCCGAAGGCTCCGCCCTTCTCCACCGCCGCCTGCCCACCCTCAAACGGCGCGGCCGACGCGAACTGGGCCTTGATAACCGGCTCGCCGCTGGCGTTGGCGTAGCCCCAGCGCCCGTTTTCCTGGTAGGGCACCGGCGCGGTGCTGCTGCGGTGGGCAAACAGCCACACCGCCAGTAGCAACGCCACGGCCCCGGCCGCTCCCAGCAGCACGCGGGGCCGGGCCCGGGCCGCCGCGCCCAGCTGCCGCAGATGCAGTCCCGCCGCCGCTGCGGCCGCCTGGGCACGCACGCCCAACGCCCGCAGCTGCTCCGCGACCGGCGCGGCAGTGGGCGCATTTGCAGCAACGGAATGCCCTGCAGTAGCCAGCGGCGCGGCCGGCGCGGCTGTCCCCCCAGCGGGCGCAACCGGACCAACAGCTGGCAAACCGGTTGGGGCCGTCGGCGCACTGGCAGGGGCGGAACGGGGCGCGGGGCGCTGCTCAGCCGCCGGGGCAACCGAAGCGGCGGCGGGGACCGCAGCGGCGGCCAGTGCCGGAGCGGCAGCCACTCCGGCGGCTGGAGAGACGATGGCAACGGGAGTCCCGGCCGGCGCGGCCGGAATAACGGGCACGGCCGGCGCGGCAGCGGCGTCGGGCGCGGCGGGGACCTTGGCGGATGCAGGCGGGGGCCCGGAAGCCGCCAGCGCGCTCGCCGGGGCGGCGCTCAACTGCCCGATGAGCTGGCTCAGCTGCTGAATCTTGGCATCAAGCTCCTGGTTGCGGGCGGCCAGCTCGGCGCGGGAGGCTTCCATCTCGGCTTCGAGGGCGGCCTTCTCGCGGGTTTCGACCCCGAGGCGCGACACCAGCGCGGTAGCTTCGGCGGCCACGGGCGGAGCCTGGGCCAGCTCGCTGCGGAGCTGGGCAATGCTGCGCTCCCGCTCGGCTTCGCGGGTTTCGAGGGCCTGAAGCTGGGCCTGCACGTCAGCCTGCATTTGCTGGCGAAGCTGTTCGAGGTGCTTCTTCTCCTCGTTGCTGGCCGTGAGGGCGGCGGCCGCGCCGTACGGCACGTCATCGTCGGGCACGTCGTTGGCCCCCAGCCAGCCCCACAGGGCGCGGGCCTTGCTGCCCAGGAAGCTCCCGGCGGCGTTGGCGGCCGCTTCGGACGTATTTACTGCCTGGCTGGTGTTAATTGATGGGACCGGGGCGGGCGATAGGGTGGCGGCGAAGTCGTTGAGCTCGGCGGCCCACTCGGCCAGGTCGGCGGTAGTGAGGTCGATTTCGGGCGTGGCCAGCTGGCGCAGGCGGCGGGGCAGGTCGGCGGGGCCGGCTAGTAATTGGAAGCTGGCCGGGGCCTCATTCAGTGCCGCCTCCACATCGGGGCCAAAGGTGAGCGGCGCTGCAAAGACTACCACACCACTTATGAACTGCAAATTGGCCTGCGCGGGCGTGAAGCGTGGCCGCAGCCAGGCCGCCAGCGTGGCCTTCTGCTGCTGGAACTGCTCAAAAGGGTTGTCGAAATCCTCGCCGCCGGTGAGAGGCGCGCCGTTCAACTGCCAGCCGCCGTAGCCCAGCGCCGGAATGCCCAGCGCGCCGCCGCGCGGCACCAGCACCAGCAGCGTGATGCCGTGGGGCCGCACCACTACGGCATCGAGCGGCGCGGCCCCGTCCTCAAGCACCAAGTTGCCCAGCAGCAGCGAATCGGTGGCGGTGTCGGCGGCGAGGGCAGCGCGCACGGCCGCGAATTGCGCGGCGCGGGCGGTATCAGGAAAAGGAGCAGCGAGAAAAAGGTGAACCATATCGTAATCAGGAGTGAGCAGACGCAACGGGTGGTGGCGCGGCTAGTCGTCTTTCCAGCGGCCGTGGCCTTTGCCCTTGCCGTGGTGCTTTTTGGCTTTCTTCAATCGGAAGAAGCCGTTGCCTTCGTCCTCGCCGCGGCCGAAAACCTGTTCCAGCAGCGAGGCGGCCGGCACCACGCGTACCTCACCGGCCGATGCGCCCGGGCCGGCCAGGGCCAGCGCGCCATTAGGCCCGCCGCCCAGCACGGCTACGGAACGGCCGCGCAGGTCGCAGCCCTGGCCCTCGCGCAACTCGGTGCGCTGGCCGGCGGCACTCACCACAAAGCCGTCCTTGGTGACGATGGCCCCGGTGGGCAGGTGGGCATCGCGCGTCAGGGGGTAGGGCTGGCCGTTGCGGATGACTTCCATCTAGCCGTTGCGGCGGCGGAAGCCGTCGTTGCCCATCGGCTGCTGGGCGTGGGTGGTGGCGGCCAGTAGCAGGCCAGCGGCTAGCGGCAACAGCCTGGCTTTGCTTAAATAATTCACAGAAAACAACATACGAAAAGCGGCACCGGAGAATCCCTCCGGTACCGCCTGTCATACGTCAAATTCAGCGCCAAGCTGCCCACGGCAGCGCTTTTTTTGCACGGTTACTTCTTCACTTCGGTGCCGTCGGCGTTGAACAGCACATCGTGGTGCTTGCCGCCCTGGCTCACTTCAGCCTCGTAAGTAATGGTGCCGGTGGCGGCCGTTACGATTTTAGCGGCTTCGGTAATTTTAGACGTCTTGTAGTTTGCGGCCAAGGCCTTCTGCACGGGTGCGGGCAGCTGGCCCATGGGCATCTCGGTTTCCGTTTCCTTCAGGACACCGGCGGCGGTGATGACGGCCGACATTTCGGCCTTACCCATCTCGAAGCCGGCTTCGTAATCGGCTCCCTCCTTCTCCCACTTCACATTTTTCACGGTGGGGAAGGCTTTTTTGAACTCCGCCGCGACGGCGGCGGGCACGTCGGCGGCCGCTACTTTCTGGGCGTGGGCGGCGGGGGCCAGCAGGGCGGCAGCAGCCAGGGTTAACACAAAGTTTTTCATGCGAGAGTGGTGGGGGTTGATGAATATTGGCCCAAACCTAGCCCCGCATTCTGTTGCCATCCTGTCCTGATTCTGAGGCTATTCTGAAGCCACAAGCACGGCCGGGACTGCTGCCCCGGCCGCAACGGACGCGGCCGGCAGCGCCACGCGCAGGGTGTGGCGGGTGCCATGCTCGGCCAGGGTGTAGTACAGGCCGAAACCATAGTAGCCACAGATTTGCTGCACGATGCTCAGGCCCAGGCCGGGCGAGTCGGAGGCGGCGTTGTGCTTGCGGAAGCGCTCGAAGAACCGGGCCGGGTCGCCGGGGGTAGCGGGGCCGGTGTTGCTCACTTTCAGCTCGTGGCGCGTGAGGGTTACCATCAGCTCGCCGCCGCGCACGTTGTGGCGCACGGCGTTTTGCAGCAGGTTTTGCAGCAGCGAGTCGGCCAGGCCGGGGTGCATTTGCAGCACGATGGGCGCGGTGGCGATGTCGAGGCCGTAGTGCAACTCGCGAGCCTCGAACAGGGGTTCGAGCTGGGCCATGCGCTCCGTCAGCAGCTCGTCGAGGCGCACGGGCTGGGCCTGGGCAAACTGCCGGTTCTCGATTTTACTGAGCAGGCTCAGGGCCTGGTGCAGGCGCGAGAGGCGCAGCGTGCCCCGGTACAGGTCGGCCACGAGCGGCGCGGCGGCGGGGTCTTCGGCCAGGGCGGGCACCTGCAGCAGCTGCTCCAGCTGGGCCTGCATGATGGCAAGCGGGGTTTGGGTTTCGTGGGCGGCGTTGGCCGTGAACTCGCGCAGGCTCTCGTAGTCGGCCACCAGGCGCTGGCTGAAGCCGTTCAGGGCCAGGTTGAGCTCGGCGAACTCGGCCACGGCGGGCATGGGCAGCGCCAGCGGCTGGTGCTGCTGCAGCTGGTAGCCGCGCAGGGCGGCCAGCGTGTGCCGAAACGGGGCCCACAGCCGAGCCGAGAGCCAGCGGTTCAGCCCCACCATGCCGGCCAGCAACAGAGCCAGCAGGGCCACCATCACGGCCAGCACCACGCCCAGCAGGTCTTCGGTTTCGACCAACGACTTGCGCAGCGATACCCACACCGGCCCCTCGCCACGCACCACCAACGGAAACGTGAGCTGCCGGTGCGGCACCAGCTCGTTTTCGGCCCGGTCGAGCAGCAGCGTATCGCGGAAGCCCACCGGGCGCGGCGTACGGCTGATGTCGAGCAGCACGGCCAGCTGGCTCACCGGCGGCAGCTCATTGGCCTGTGCCTTGGCCAGCAGCTCGCGTCGGCGGGCCGCCAGCTGCTCGCTCACTTCCGTGCGCAGTGCCCAGTCGATGCCGTAGTACAGGCCCATGCTACCGCCCACCAGCAACAGCAGGGCCAGCAGCAGGTAGTAGCGGGTGGTGGCGTTGAGCAGATTCATTAGGGGAGAAAAACAGTTAAAGGTTAAAAGTTGAGAGTTAAAGTCCAATCCATCTGATTTTTAACTCTCAACTTTTAACTGTTCCCTCACTACTCATGGCTCAGCTTATAGCCCACGCCGTACATCGTGCGAATATAGTTGTCGGCCCCCTTCTCCTGCAGCTTCTTGCGCAGGTTTTTGAGGTGAGTGTAAATGAAATCGAACGAGTCGGCCGCGTCCACGGCATCGCCGCAGAGATGCTCGGCAATGGCTTCCTTGGTGAGGATGCGGCCGGGGTTGGCCAGCAGGTAGAGCAGCAGGTCGTATTCTTTTTTGGTGAGGGTGAGCAGCTCGCCGCGCACGTGCACTTCGGCCAGGTCGGGCAGCACCAGCAGGTCGCGGAAGGTAATCTGCTGCTGGCCGTTGAACTGCCGGCGGCGGATAATGGCCCGCACCCGGGCGTTGAGCTCGGACAGGTGAAAGGGCTTGATGAGGTAGTCGTCGGCCCCGAGGTCAAGGCCCGCGATTTTGTCATCGAGCGCGGCGCGGGCCGTGATGATGAGCACGCCCGCCGCCGAGCCCTCAGCCTTGAGGGCGCGCAGCAAATCCAGGCCCGAGCCGTCGGGTAGCGTGAGGTCGAGTAGCACGCAATCGTACTGATAGAGCTCGATTTTTTCGTGGGCCTGGGCGAAGCTGGCGGCTTCTTCTACCACATAGCCAGCCTGGCGCAGTGAGGCAGCCAGGGCCGTGCGCAGGGCGGCTTCGTCTTCAACAAGCAGAATTTTCATAAGCAGCGGGACCATTAGCGGGGTGGCCAGCCGCGAAGGACGCACTAAAGGTTGAAGACTTTCTGGCCCCGGCCGCGTATGCGCACCCAGCGGGCGGGCCAGCCGGGCGGCTCCAGCCCGATTTTCTTCAGAATCCTCCCGCAGCTTTGTGACGCTTATTGTAGCTTGTAGCCCGCACAAGCTTGCAAAACAGTTGCCCGCCGGCCCCACCATTTTATTCCGTGTCTTGATTGCTCGCTTCTCTGGTTTGATTGCCGGCCTGGTATTCGGCGCGGCGCTGCTGGCCGGTCTCCCGGCCGCCCGCGCCCAGACCGGGACAGTACCGGCCGTACTCGGCCCGCTGCCGGCCAAGGCCGAAACGCCCGCCAGCCCGCGCCGCCTCGACGAGTTTCTGCTGGTGGCCCGCCGCCGCAGTCCGCTGCTGCGAGAAAATGCCAATCAGGTGGGCCAGAACCGCCTCGACAGCCTCGTGCGCGCCCGCCAGAACG
>JANNDE010000508.1:0-15523 GCA_031387395.1 Hymenobacter sp. | reverse complement strand
TGCGCCTGCAAACCACTGCCGAAGATGGCACGCCGGCCACCGCCAAGGCCGTCCTCAATACCATCGGCGGGGGCTGGTGGTGGGGCACCAGTGGCTGTATCGTCAGCGGGTTACCCTCGACACGTTTATCGGGCCTTCCTACAACTCCAACCTGATGAAAATAAAAGCCAGCAGCGGCGATGCCTCGGCCAGCTTCGACGTGGGCTCGTTTCAGGGCTTCAGCCTGCGCACGGGTATCACGCTGGGCGTGGCATTCTAGCCGGTTTTCTTCGGGTCCTTTCCTTTCTTCCAGCCTTCTTTTCTGCCCGTTCGCACCGCCGACACTGCGTCATAAAAAAGCCTCCCGATTATTCAGGAGGCTTTTTTATGACGTATGCAGCAGCCCCGCGCTACGTCAACTGCATCTGCTTCAAATGCAGCATGTCGGCGGTCATCTTGTCCAGGTCGAATTCGGGCTGCCAGCTCCAGTCCTGGCGGGCCAAAGCAGTTAGCGTAGTTGAATAGCCGGCGGAATGCGCTGCTGCAATGCCGTATCGAAGTCCCGGAAGTACTCACAGCGACTTACCAGAAAATCATAGGCCACTAATTCCATCATGGCCGGGCACGATACTTTGTCGTAACGGCGGGTACTGTTGGGTTTGCGGCTGGCATCGCGTAGAAACTGTGCCGGGTTGGGAATGGTCGTCGGGTTGGCTGGTACCTGACATTGCCAGCCGTATTTTTTCTGAAACACTTCAATATGCGCAATCAGCAGCGCCTCAATGGTATAGACGTGAAGCAATAGCAGCCCTTTATACTCCATAAGCGCATTCATTTCCTCGAAATGAGCTTCTCTTTTTTGTCGTTTGGCGCGGTCATTGGCCGGACCGTCCAGGTCGCGAAAGATGATGACTAGGTCGGGCTGTACTTCCGAATATCTCAGGGGCAACATGGTATGCGCTTTACGTCCATCGAGCTGCCCGCCCTGTAAGCCCAAATCCATAGCGAGAAATTGCGCCCGCTGCCCATATTGCCGATGTAATAAGTCGCGTAGGGCTTTCGTGTCGAATTTCGACTCGCCCAATACGCCCACCCGGAAGGGCTTTTGAGCCGGTTTCTTCGCCATTATGCCCCGTTCTACGCTTCGTTTTCCAAGTTAGAATGGAGCCAAAAGTCGCTCAGGTGCAACTCCTCTCGCATGTAGGTGCGGGCCTGCTTCTTCTTAGCTGCGCTCAGCTTGTGGAATTGCGTACCTCTTTTCGGGTCCAGCTCGCAAATGGTAATGCGGTCCAGCTCCTTTTCCGAAAGCATATCCAGCACCTGCGGCGAGTGCGTCGTCATAATCACCTGATGCTCGCGCGACACTTCCCGGATGAGGCTCAGCAGCTTGTGCAGCTGGCTGGGGTGAATGCCGAGTTCGGGCTCTTCGAGAAAAATGATTTTAGATGGCTCGAAGAGGGTGAACGGAGCCAACGGAGTTAGGCCGGGTTGAGCGGCAGGTGAAACTAGCTGAGTGATGAGGTAAAGCAGCCGTTTCGTGCCATCAGAAAGCGCACTCAGCGGCAGCCAATTGCCATCGATGCAGTAGCTAAGCACAAGCCCTTTGACGATGGTTTCCTGCGTGGCCGTGTTCTCATAAACCTGAAAATAGCTTTCGAGCCGAATGTCTTCAATAGCAGAGTAGGAGGCCAAATAGGGCTGAAGCGCGCCAAGGTGCTGTTCGGCTACCCGGTTGATAAGCTCTCTGGCTTCATCGGCCGGGAATACGTGACGCGGCTTTACTTCAGGTTGGTGCCATTCTCGGTTGCGGTATGCTTGTATCAGGTGAATGAGAATGGCAGCGGTTAATAAGGAACCCATCACCAAATCCAGTGCTTTGTTCGGCATTTCGCTATCAAGTAACATGCCTTTACTAGGACTAAATAGCAAGGAAGCGGCATCGTCAGCCAATGGCAAATGCTGCAAGGGGGAGCCGTACTGAGCCGTAATAACAACGTGTTTTCTAGTGTTGATTCCCAGTGTTTCGAACGGGATGCTTAGTGATGAACATCGGTCGTCCCATTGTGCCTGGCCTTTAAATCGAACTTTTGGTTTGACGAACCTGCCAACTCTAATATCAACACCTTTAGCACTTGCCAAATAAGCGCTAGAGAGAGCTCCCTCCACTGGAATTTCATCGTGAAAGTGTACTTCGACATCGTTATTATACCCAAACAGTAATTCGCAATTCAAAGAATCTTCGGTTGGCAAGGCATCAATAAGTGCCGACTGCCCAGCCAAGCTGATAAACCGCGTTTTTCCGGCACCATTCGGACCAATAATGATGTTGAGCCCTGGCTTAAAATCAACTTTCGCGTCGAAAATAGGCGCATGATTGCGAATCCGTACCTGTTTCAGATACAGCAGTGGCTCTTTCTCGGCGGGTTTGGCAGCTTTGGTCATGGGGCGCGGAGCGGCTAATGTATCGTCGGCTACGCGGGCTGCATCTGCTTCAAATGCAGCAGCATGTCGGCGGTCATCTTGTCGAGGTCGAATTCGGGCTGCCAGCCCCAGTCCTGGCGGGCTTTCGCGTCGTCGATGCTGGCGGGCCAGGAGTTGGCAATCTGCTGGCGGCCGTCGGGCTTGTAGGTCACTTCGAAACCGGGCTCGTGCTGCTGAATGCTGGCCGTGATTTCGGCTGGCGAGAAGCTCATGGCCCCCAGGTTATAGCTGGTGCGCACTTTGATTTGCTCGGCCGGCGCGTGCATCAAATCCAGCGTGGCTTTGAGGGCGTCGGGCATGTACATCATCGGCAGGTACGTGTCTTCTTCGAGGAAGCACTCGTAGCTCTCGCCGGCCACGGCCTTGTGGTAAATATCCACGGCGTAGTCGGTGGTGCCGCCGCCGGGCAGGCTCTTGTAGCCGATGAGGCCGGGGTAGCGCAGGCTGCGCACGTCGAGGCCGTGCTTGCGGTGGTACCACTCGCACCACTGCTCGCCGGCCAGCTTGCTGATGCCGTACACCGTGTTGGGGTTCATGATGGTGACCTGCGGCGTGTTATCACGCGGGGTATCGGGCCCGAACACGGCGATGGAGCTGGGCCAGTACACCTGGGCCACGCCGTGGGCCACGGCCGCTTCGAGCACGATAAGCAGGCCGTCCATGTTCAGCTGCCAGCCGAAGAGCGGGTTTTTCTCCGCCGTGGCCGAGAGCAGGGCGGCAAGGTGATAAATCTGCTTGGGGCGGTACTGGCGGATAAGCTTGTCGAGGCGCGAGCGGTCGAGCACGTCGAGCAGCTCGAAGGGGCCGCCGGCCAGCATGTTGGGGCCGTGCCCGGTAGGGTCTTTGGGCGGGCGCACGTCGGCGGCTACTACCAGGTGGGGCGCGTAGCGCTGGCGCAATGCCGCCACCAGCTCCAAGCCGAGCTGGCCGCAGGCACCAATCACCAGCACCGAGCCGGGGAGTACAGAAGTTTCAGGGTCGCCGGAAGTGGGGGCCATGCGGGAGTCGAAAAGGGGGGTGAACGGTGGGACGGGCGCAAAGATACCGGGGCCGCCGCCGCCGCGGGCACCGTTTTGCCCGCAACGGTGTTGGGCCGCCTTAATTACATCCCGAATACGCTGCCAATGCCCCCTCAACCTACACTTTACTCGCTGATGTATCGCAGCCAGGCGTCGCGGGCGCTGCACGACGTGACGCTGCCGCCGCTATTGCGCAAAGCCCGGCTGCACAACGAGCACTCCCGCATTGGCGGCCTGCTGCTGCATGCCCACGGCGAATTCATCCAGGTGCTCGAAGGCCCCGAGCCCGCCCTGAGCCAGCTCTACGCCCGCATTCAGGCCGACCCGCGCCACTACAATGTGCGCACCCTCGCCTACGGCCCCATTGCCGAGCGGGCCTTTCCCGATTGGCGCATGGCCTACGCCCCCGCCAATACCACGGACCTGGAAAAGCTGACCGGCTTCCTACCGCTGCCCGCCGCCCCCGGCCTCGCGGCGCACCCCACCCCGGATGTTGCCCGGCTGCTGCGCGATTTTATTCAGGGCCGCGCCCACGACCAGTAGCTGCCCCCCGTGGGGCTCACTGCGGCCCGGCGGTATCTTTGGGCCCATGAAGAGGTGCTTGCTGCTCCTGTGCGTTGGAATGGGGCTGCCGGCAAGCCCAGCCGCCCGCGCCCAGGCTGCCCCGCCGCCCTACCGCAACCTCGTGCTGGAAGGCGGGGGCATCCGGGGTATTGCCTATGGCGGGGCCTTGCTGGAGCTGGAGCAGCGCGGCGTGCTGGCCGGCCTCACACGGGTGGGCGGCACCTCGGCCGGGGCCATTCAGGCGGCGCTGCTGGCGGTGGGCTACTCGGCTCAGGAAATTATGGAGGTGGTGAATGCCACGCCCGTGCAGCGGCTCAACGACGGCCGGTTCATCTTCTTCGGCGGCACGCACCGCCTGGTGAAAGAGTATGGCTGGTACCGGGGCGACGAGTTCAGCACCTACCTCGGCGAGTTGCTGGCCCGCAAAACCCAAAACGCCCACCTCACCCTGGGCGAGCTGCACGCGCTGGCGCTCCTGGAGCCCACCCGCTACCGCGACCTCTACACCACCGGTACCAACCTCACCACCCAGCGCGTGCAGGTGTTCAGCTACGAAACCAACCCGGCCATGCGCGTGGCCGATGCCGTGCGCATCAGCATGAGTATTCCGCTCTACTTCCGCGCCGTGCTGCTCGATGCGGAGAACCAGGTAATAACCGGCACGCCCGCGCCCGGCCAGCCCGTGCAGGTGCTCGTCGATGGCGGCCTGCTGGCCAACTATCCCATCGACCTGTTCGACTACCCGCGCTACCTGCCCGCTGCTGCCACGCCCGATGCCCACGGCCACGTCTTCAACCCCGAAACCCTGGGCCTGCGCCTCGACCGCGCCGAGCAGATTCCGCTGGATGGCGCGCCTGCCGGCCGCCGGCAGCTCGCCCCCTACGTCATCACCGATTTCAGCACCTACATGGCCGCGCTCTACACCGTGGCCCTCGAAAACCTCAACCCCGTGCAACCCGCCGACTGGCCCCGCACCATCAGCATCGACTTCCTGAACTTCAGCCCCAAAATCAAACGGATTTCGGACGCCCAGAAAAAGCAGCTGATGGACAGCGGAAGGAAGGGCGCGCAGGCGTTTTTTAACAAATGAGGGAAAAAGAATATCATGCTTCGACTCCGCTCAGCATGACGTTCTTGTGTCTCCGTTTGCCGTTCCAGTAGTATCCCATCACCCCACCAACCCACCATCCATGTACGCCACCCTCCAGCCCGACCTCACCCAGCAGCTCCAGGAAATCAAGGATGCCGGCCTTTTCAAAAAGGAGCGCATCATCACCTCGCCCCAGGGGGCCGAGATTGAAACCGACGAAGCCGGCGAAGTCCTGAACTTCTGCGCCAACAACTACCTGGGCCTGAGCTCGCACCCCGAAGTCATCAAAGCCGCCAAAGAAGCTATTGATTCGCATGGCTTCGGCCTATCGTCGGTGCGCTTTATCTGCGGTACCCAGGATATTCATAAGGAACTGGAAGCCAGGCTGGCTGAGTTTCTGGGTACCGAGGATACCATCCTCTACGCGGCGGCTTTCGATGCCAACGGCGGCGTGTTCGAGCCGCTGTTCAACGAGCAGGACGCCATTATTTCCGATGCCCTGAACCACGCCAGCATCATCGACGGCGTGCGGCTGTGCAAGGCCCAGCGCTACCGCTACGCCCACAACGACATGGCCGACCTCGAAGAGCAGCTTCAGGATGCCGTGGCCAAGGGCACGCGCCACCGCATCATCGTCACCGACGGCTCGTTTTCGATGGATGGTACCATCGCCCAGCTCGACAAAATCTGCGACCTCGCCGACAAGTACCAGGCCCTGGTGATGGTGGACGAGTGCCACAGCAGCGGCTTCCTGGGCCGCACCGGCCGCGGCACCCACGAAATGCGCGGCGTGATGGGTCGCGTCGACATCATTACCGGCACGCTGGGCAAGGCCCTGGGCGGAGCCATGGGCGGCTTCACCTCGGGCCGCAAGGAGATTGTGGACATGCTGCGCCAGCGCAGCCGCCCGTATTTGTTCAGCAACACGCTGGCCCCGGCCATCGTGGGCGCGAGTCTGCGGGTGCTGGAGCTGCTGACGGAAAGCACCGAGCTGCGCGACCGCCTCGAAGAGAACACCACCTACTTCCGCGAGCAGATGACCGCCGCCGGCTTCGATATTCCTGCCGGCGAGCACCCCATCGTACCCGTGATGCTGTATGATGCCAAGCTGGCCCAGGAATTCGCCGCCCGCATGCTGGCCGAGGGTATTTACGTGGTGGGCTTCTACTACCCCGTGGTGCCGCAGGGCAAGGCCCGCATTCGGGTGCAGCTGAGCGCGGCCCACACCCGCGCGCACCTGGACAAGGCTATTGCTGCTTTTAGGAAGGTGGGCCGGGAATTGGAAGTGCTGAAAAGCTAGCCAAAACCCGGTTTAAGTAACGAAGCAGCCGCCCGACGTACGTCAGGCGGCTGCTTCGTTTTGCACGGGTTCGGCAGTGCGCACGCCGGTTTGCAGCCATTCATTCAGGAGGGCGCGGAGCTCGCCGGTGGGCAGGTTGCGGTGCACTTCGCCGTGGCGCACGAGGCTCATGGCCCCGGTTTCCTCGCTCACTACCAGCACCACGGCGTCGGTGATTTCGCTCAGGCCGATGGCAGCGCGGTGGCGCAGGCCCAGCGAGGCGGGCACGTCGGGGTTTTCGCTCACCGGCAGAATGCAGCGGGCGGCCTGCAGGCGGCCATTGGCCACAATCACGGCTCCGTCGTGCAGGGGCGAGGTTTTGTTGAAGATGGCCAGCAGCAGGCGCTTGCTGATTTCAGCATCGAGGCGGTCGCCCGATTCGGCAAAGGGCGTGAGGTCGGAGGCCCGGGTGAAGCAGATGAGCGCGCCGGTATACTTGTTAGACAGGCTTTTGGCAGCTTCCACAAACGCGCCCACGGCCAGTGGGCTGGCCTCGGTGGGGCGGCCCCAGGTCCAGGCCCGCATGCGCTCGATGGCGGTGGCCTTGCCCACGTTCAGCAAAAACCGCCGTATTTCCTGCTGAAACAAGATGATGCTGGCCAGCACGCCCACGCTCATAAACTGCCCCAGAATCTTGGTGAGCAACTCCATGCCCGTGGCCTTCACCACGAGGTAAAGCAGGTAAAACGACACCAGCCCCAGCGCCACGTTCAGGGCCACCGAGCCGCGCAGCAGCTTGTAGAGCTGGTAGAGCAGCACCGTCACCAGCAACACGTCGGCCGCGTCAATCCAGCCGAACTGCAGGAAATTGATGGGAAAAGGGCCGTTCATTGGTGGTGGGGGAGGGGAGGAAAGAGTACTCAGGGTGACAACGACAGGTGCGTTGCAGTTGCACGCCATTCCTCAAATTACGGCCTTTATTCGGCCATTGGAAAGGTTTGCGCAAATAAATCGATGGTTTGCCGTGCTTCGGCCACGTCGTGCACCCGCGGCAGGCGCGCCCCGCCCAGCACCCCGGGCCGGCGGCACGCACGGTCATTGCCGGAAACCACCAATAAAACGAATTTGTGCAGCGTCAATTACATGACTCTGCGCTGTATGGCGATACAATATATCGCGCTATATTGTCGACCAGTTAGCAGTTGCCTTTCTCCTCTACCCGATGTTAAATGTCCACCCCCCCCCCCCGCAAATCCAACAGCTAACTCGTTGGCTCAACTTCTACAGCTTTGCCAGCAGCTGCACGCCTGCTCCGACGACGAACTGGCAAGCCAACTGCACCAACTGGCCTACGCGCAACCAAATTTGCTGGTGCAACCCGTGCGGCTCCTGCTACACAGCAGCCAGTACCTACGCCAGCAGCTTGGTGCGCCTGAAGCAGCAACCAGCACGCCCGCCCCACCCACGTCATCGCTCGTCCTACTCAGCCCCCGCGAATGCGAGGTGCTGATTCTGCTGGCCCAGGGCCACACGATGCCGCGCATCGCCGAGAAGCTGTTCATCAGCCCCGCCACGGTGAACAACCACTGCGCCCGAATGCGGGAGAAGCTGGGGCTGCGGGGGCGGAATGCGCTACTAAAGTATGCGAACGGGATAAAGGATAAGTAGAAAAATGATAGGATGCTACTATTGATGATAGTAGTACTGGTATTGCACTTTTGTATCGCAAAACAGAAGTACGTGTCGCGACATACGAAACTGTTTATTTTTCAATTGCACGAATTTCGTGTACAACTCAAATTTATATGCACACCCCCACTTTATCCGCTTTCGCGGCTTTTGACTGCTTGGAACTTTCGCAAGCAGAGTTACAGGAAACTGATGGTGGTATTATCCCCCTCATAATCGGTTGCGCACTATTGCTTTGCTTGTCTAGCTGCAAGCTCTCTGAGGAAACTGCCAAGGGAACGCACAGACATTAATCGACCATAATTGATTCTACGCCATCCAGTTCTTGTAGTTTTAATTACAGGGGCTGGATGGCGTACGATAAGTATTACAGGTATGAATGCCAACAAAAAATCATTTTTTACTCTTGCGGCTTTGGTACTTGCTTCTCGCTTAGCGGATGCGCTCACCACATTCATAGGCTCGCCGGATTTGAGGTACGAGTTAAACCCAGTGGTCAGTGTTTTCCACATGGGTTGGACAGGTCTGTTTTTGGCTACTACTGCAATTACGTGCGGGGTATTATACTTGGCTTATCTGCATTACTGCCATCCGTTGCGTTTTGACTTGTCATCGGTTGCTGACCGCCACTCGTTACGCGCCTTCGCAACTCACATTTCATTTGGGCCACATGGAAAATTCAGTGATTTTTTGTATCGCTTACCCCAGCGCGAACTATTAATGCGCTGGGCAGGATATGTTGGCAGTTATGGGTTGTTATTTTATGGGATTTTTGTCGTTGTAAATAATCTGATTCTCATCTACCCTAACTACCTGACAAGCATCTGGATAGATTGGGGATTCGCTTCAAGATATGCAGACGTAGCTTTCATACTTGCAACCGTTTCATTGTTAACTGTTGCTTTCTTCAAAGCACATTATAATAAAGCAATGATAGAAAATGGTATTGTTTATGAACAATACACACTATAGGTATGAAGATTCAGCAGAAGAGTATCTGACCGGGATTACGGTGAGTGCACCTGCAATTTATCTTACCGTGCTGATAGTACTTGTTGCATCCTTTACTCTTCTTCCCTTCATCCACCTCACCATCTCCTCCCAAGCCCCCGGCACCCTACGCCCGTTGGCCGAGAAAACCGAAGTCCGCCCGCTTGTCGCCGGCACTGTCACGCAGTTGCGTGCCAAGGAGAACCAAGCCGTGCGCAAGGGTGATACGCTGCTGGTGCTACAGTCTGGCGCGATGGAAGCACAGCTCGGCTTGAATACGAAGCAGCAGGCTGAAAAGCTGGCCTTCATCACGGACCTGAAACAGTTGACCGGCGACGCCACGGCTCCCAGGGGCGGGTTGCGTACCCAACTCTACGGGCAGCAGGCCGCACAATTCCACTACCAGCAGCAGCAGTTGCGCAACCAGCTGCAAAAAAGTGCCCGCGACCTGGCCACCACCCGGCGGCTGTACGCCGGCAAAGTCATTGCCCGCATTGAATTCGAGGACAAAACATTCGCGCACCGCAAGCTGCTGGACGAGGCCCGCGTGCTGGCCGAAACCCAGCGCAGCCAGTGGCAAACGGACCTGAACGCCCATCGGGCCGCGCTGGCGGAGCTGCGCGGGCGGCAGCAGCAGTTGCGCCAAGAAAGCCGGCTGTATGCCATCACAGCCCCGGTGGCGGGCACCGTGCAGCAGCTGGCCGGCAAGTATGCAGGCAGCTACGTGCAGGCCGGCGAGTT
This sequence comes from Hymenobacter sp., assembly GCA_031387395.1. Lineage (GTDB taxonomy): Bacteria > Bacteroidota > Bacteroidia > Cytophagales > Hymenobacteraceae > Hymenobacter. The sequence continues at coordinate 5,691 of JANNDE010000508.1, read as the reverse complement.
GCTGGGCACCATTTCGCCCGACGGCGACTTGCTGGCCGAGTGCTACGTGGCTCCCAAAGACATTGGGTTCATGCGCGTGGGCATGCCGGTGCGCTTTCAGATTGACGCCTTCGACTACAACCAGTGGGGCGTGGTGGAGGGCCGGGTCACGGACATCGCCCAGGATTTCGTGCTGCTCAAGGAGCAGCAGCCGGTGTTCAAGGTGCGTTGCCGGCTCAGCCGCTCCTACCTGCGGCTCAGGAGCGGGTACCGGGGCCAACTGCGCAAGAGCATGACGGTACGGGCCCGGTTTCAGCTGGCCGAGCGCAGCCTGTGGCAGCTGCTATTTGACAAGGCCGACGACTGGCTGAACCCGACGCAGAATGGAACCGCCAGCTAATCCGCACCCGCGAACACCCACTAGCTTTTACCTTCTAAGGGCGCGAAGCCTCGCTTCGCGCATCGTTTTTATGCGCAACGCCATCAAAGTCAAACAGCGGGACATCACGGACTGCGGGGCGGCCTGCCTGGCTTCGGTGGCGGCGCACCACCAGCTGCTGCTGCCAGTGGCCCGCATCCGGCAGTTCGCCACCACCGACCAGCGCGGCACCAACATGTTGGGCATGGTGAAGGCGGCCACCAAGCTGGGCTTCCAGGCCAAGGGCGTGAAAGGCACCGTGGAAAGCCTGGCCAAAATTCCGCTGCCAGCCGTGGCTCACGTGGTGGTGCAGGAGCAGCAGCTGCACCATTACGTCGTGCTGTATGCCGTTAGCAAAAAGCGGGTGACTTACATGGACCCCGGCGACGGGCAGCTGCACCGCGTGCCGGTGGCCGCGTTTCAGGCGCAGTGGACTGGGGTGTTACTGCTGCTGCTGCCCGACGAGTCGTTTGTGCCCGGTAACCACAAAAGCTCGGTGCTGGGCCGATTCTGGCAGCTGGTGCAGCCCCACCGCTCTGTGATGACGCAGGCCTTGTTTGGGGCGGCCGTGTACACGGTGCTGGGGCTGGCCATGTCCATCTACGTGCAGAAAATAGTGGACCACGTGCTGGCTGGCGGGAACCGCAATCTGCTCAATCTGCTCAGCCTCGGAATGCTGGGGCTGCTGGTGTTTCAGGTGTTCATCGGGGCCATGAAGAGCCTGCTGGCCCTGCAAACCGGCCAGCAGATTGATGCCCGCCTGATTCTGGGCTACTACAAGCACCTGCTGCAGCTGCCCCAAACGTTTTTCGACAGCATGCGGGTGGGCGAGATTATTTCGCGGGTGAACGACGCGGTAAAAATCCGGGCCTTCGTCAACGACGTGGCCCTGAACCTGCTCGTGAACGTGTTCATCGTGGGGCTCTCCTTCGCCCTTATGTTCACTTACTACTGGAAGCTGGCCATGCTGATGCTCGCCATCCTGCCGCTGTACGGGGCCATCTACTGGGTGCAGAACCACCTGAACCGCCGCTACCAGCGCCGGCTCATGGAGCAGAGCGCCGAGCTGGAGGCGCAGCTGGTCGAATCGGTCACGGCCATGGGCACCATCAAGCGGTTTGGGATGGAAAGCTTCGCTGCGGAGCGCACCGAAACCCGCTTCATTCAGCTCTTGCAAACCGTGTATCACTCCGGCAAGCAGGGCATTATCGGCAGCTCGGCATCGGAGTTCGTTTCACAGTTGTTCCGCATCGGCTTGCTGTGGGTAGGCTCGTACTTCGTGCTCGATAATGAGCTGACACCGGGCGAGCTACTATCGTTCTACGCCGTGCTGGGCTACTTTACCGGGCCGGCCACCAGCCTCATCGGGGCCAATAAAACCGTGCAGGATGCCCTGATTGCCGCCGACCGCCTCTTTGAAATCATTGATTTGGAGCGTGAGGCCCACGAGAACAAAACCGAGCTGACCCCGGAGCTGGCCGGCGACATCGAGTTGTACGACGTCAGCTTCGCCTACAACACGCGGGGCACGGTGTTCCAAAACCTGACCCTGCACATCCCGCGCGGCACGATTACGGGCATCGTGGGTGAGAGCGGCTCCGGCAAAACCACGCTGCTTTCGCTGCTGCAAGGGCTGTACCCCCTCTCGGGCGGCCGCATCACGATTGGCGGCCTTGACATTCGCCATCTGAGCCCGGAAAGCCTGCGCCGGGTGGTGAGCGTGGTGCCGCAGCAGATTGACCTGTTCACCGGCAGCATTACCGAAAACATTGCCATTGGCGAGGCCGCGCCCGACATGCGGCGCGTTATCGGCATCTGCCAGCAGCTGGGTATTCTGGAGTTTGTTGAGAAGCTGCCCAACGGCTTTGCTACCACGCTGGGCGAGCGGGGCGCGGGCCTTTCCGGCGGGCAAAAGCAGCGCCTGGCCATTGCCCGCGCCCTGTACCGCAACCCCGAAATCCTGGTTCTGGACGAGGCCACTTCCGCACTCGACACCGTGTCGGAACAGTACGTGCAGGCCACGCTGCGACAGTTGCGGGCCGCTGGTAAAACGGTCATTCTCATCGCGCACCGTCTGAGCACGGTCATGCACGCCGACCGCATCGTGGTGCTGGCCGCTGGCCTATTGGTGGAGCAAGGCACGCACGCCGACCTATTGCGCCAGGCGGGCGTGTACCACGCCCTGTGGCAGCAGCTCATGCCGGGGACTTCGCCCGCTGCCGCCCCGTCGCAGCCCCACGCGGTGGCGGCCCTGGCCTGATGCCGGGCCAGGCAGCGGACGATACTGCCTTAGCAAATGGGCGGGTTTTTCGTTTCTCCCCGCACCATCTCCCACAGCCGCACTACCTGCACGGCTTCGGCCACGTCGTGCACCCGCAACAGCCGGGCTCCGCCCTGCAGGGCCACCATGTGCAGGGCCGTGGTGCCGTTGAGGGCCGCTGCCGGCCCCAGGCCCAGCGGGCCATATACCATCCGCTTGCGCGAGAGGCCGGCCAGCAGTGGCAGGCCCAGCATGTGCAGCTCGGGCAGGCGGCGCAGCAGCTCGTGGCTCTGGGCGGCGGTTTTGGCAAAGCCGAAGCCCGGGTCGAGCAGCACGTCGACCACGCCCGCCGCCCGCAGGGCCGCCACCCGGTCGCGGAAGTAGCGCAGCAGCTCCAGCACGATGTCGCCCTCGTAGTTGGTGAGCTGGGCCATGGTTTGGGGCGTGCCGTGCAGGTGCATCAGCACGTAGGGCACGCGCAGGCGGCCCACGGTGGCAAACATGTCGGCATCGAGGGTGCCGCCGCCCACGTCGTTCACCAGGTCGGCCCCGGCCCGCACGGCCGCCTCGGCCACGCGGGCCCGGAAGGTATCGGCAGAGAGGAAAGCGGCCGGAAACTCCCGGCGCAGGGCCGCGATGGCGGGCAGCAGGCGGCGGGTTTCTTCGGGTTCGGGAATATCGTCGGCCCCGGGGCGGGTGCTGTAGGCGCCGAGGTCGAGCACGGCGGCCCCGGCGGCGAGCATGGTTTCGGCTCGGGTAAGCAGGTCTTTTTCAGAAGCTACGCGGCTGCCGGCAAAGAACGAGTCGGGTGTGAGGTTCAGAATGCCCATCACCTGCGGCCGGCGCAGGCTCAGCAGGCGGCCGTGGGGGGAGCGCAAGGAGTGAATGGGTGAATGCGTGAATGCGTGAACGGGGGGCGCGTGCATGGATGGGTGGGAAATAAAGCGGCCTCAATATCCAACGGCCGGGGCGAACTTGCAGCCGTGAGCGGGGTGGCCCCATTCACCCATTCAGCCATTCGCTTATTCACCCATTGACCACTCCCGAACACTACGACCTGTTGCTGGCCCGCTGCCGCACCTTGTTTCTGGCCAAAACCCACGACTACGGCACGGCCTGGCGCATTTTGCGCCTGCCTTCGGTTACGGACCAGATTTTTATCAAGGCCAACCGCATTCGCACCATCCAGGAAACCGGCGTGCAGCTGGTGGCTGATGACGTGAACGAAGAGTTCGTGGCCATCATCAACTACTGCCTCATTGCCCTGATGCAGCTGCACCTGCCCGCCGGCACGCCGCTCGACATGACGCCCGACGCCGTGGCCGAAGCCTACGACCACGAGGCCGCCGAAAACCGCCGTCTGCTGCTGGCCAAAAACCACGACTACGGCGAAGCCTGGCGGCAGATGCGCGTCGCCAGCATCACCGACCTGATTCTGATGAAGCTGCACCGCGTGAAGCAGCTCGAAGACATTGGCGGGGCGGCCCTGGTGAGCGAGAGCGTGGAAGGCAGCTACCGCGACATGCTCAACTACGCGGTGTTCGCGCTGATTTTGCGTGGGGAAGGGTAGGGGCCGGGGCTTCGTGGCCCGTCATGCAGAGCGCAGCGAAGCATCTCTGCCACGCAAGTAATTCTTTGCGATTGAGTTTGCTATTGCGGTAAAGATGCTTCGCTGCGCTCTGCATGACCGTTCTTCATTGTGCTGGACGCGCCCAACCTTGCGCCCCTCCCCTGCGTTTTGCCCCCGGCTTACCTTTGTTCCCTATGTCCATTCCCAGCTCCGTTGCCACCATTGCCTCTGCCTCTCATCCGCTGCGCACCCTCACGCGGGCGTGCTGGTTTTTGCTGGGGGCGCTGTTCATCTTTTCCGGCCTCATCAAGCTGAACGACCCGGTGGGTACGGCCTATAAGCTCGAAGAATACTTCGAAGTCTTCGCCGCGTCGCTGCCGGCCCTGGGCGGGTTCTTTCTGTGGTTTAAAGACATAGCCCGGACTCTATCCATCCTGATGAGCTCGGCTGAGGTGATTCTGGGGGCGGCGCTGCTGCTGCGCTGGCATCTGCGTATCGTATTGTGGGCGCTGCTGGGGCTACTGGTATTTTTTACCTTCCTTACTTTTTATTCGGCCGCTTTCAATAAGGTGACGGACTGTGGCTGCTTCGGCGATTTCATCAAGCTCAAGCCCTGGACTTCGTTTTTCAAAGACCTGTTCCTGCTGGTGCTGTGGGGCGTAGTGTTCACGCACCAACGATTTCTGCGCCACTCGTTTGTGCAGGGTACGTTTGGAATAATGACCATGACGTTCGTGACGGCTATTGCTATTGGCATCGGGGTGCGGGCGCTGGGCCATCTGCCCTATTTCGACTTTCTGCCCTACAAAGTGGGCAACAACATTGGCCAGCTGATGAAGGCCCGCGCCCCGATGCGCTACCAGTACGTGATGGAAAAGAACGGCAAAACGCAGAACTTCACCACCTACCCCGACTCGACCTGGACCTACCAGAGCATGGAAACGCTCAACCCGGAGGATGGCCCTAAAATCACCGATTTCAAGGTCTGGAACGACGACGGCGACTACACGCCCGAGCTGTTGCGCGGCAACAAGCTGGTGCTCATTATTCAGGATGTGGACAAGGCCGACCGTGACCGTTACGTCCTCATCAACAAGCTGCTCGACGATGCCAAGGCTTCGCGCCGGGGCATCACGCCGCTGGTCATTACCAGCAGTAGCCCGGCCGAGTTCGATGTGTTTCGGCACAGCGCCAACCTGGCCGCGCCCTTCTACTACGCCGATGCCACGGTGCTCAAATCCATCATCCGCTCCAACCCCGGCTTCCTGCTGCTGAAGGACGGCGTGGTGAAAGGCAAGTACCACTACCACGACATCCCCAGCATCGGGAAAGTGGAAGAGAAGCTGCAGTAACATTAGGGTAGGAGGGTAAGAGGGTGTGGGGAGTCGTTGTCATCCTGAGCTTGCGAAGGACCTTACCACGGTCGGAGCTTGGCTGAACGAATACCATTCTGCCGTGGTAAGG
>JANNDE010000505.1:0-17203 GCA_031387395.1 Hymenobacter sp. | reverse complement strand
TGCCTTTTTTGACAATTGCCTGCAAGTTGGCGGCATCGGCAGGCGATAGGTTGACGGGTTTGGCGAGGCGGGGCATCAGCAAAAACGAATGGTGTCCACTTGGTACTGTTATAAACGGAATTAAGTTGTCAGACCACTAGTAGCAACTCCTACCCTCTCACCCCCATGCCCTCCTGCCCTGTTAAACGCCAGCCCCGCGCCCGGCAATACCTTTGCTACATGCGCATTCTCCACGTTCTTTCGGCTGAGTTCTTTGCGGGCTCTGTGGCCTATGCCGTGCAGCTGGCTGAGGCCCACCGTGCCCAGGGCCATGCCGTGTGGCTGCTCTCCGATTCGGACCAGCTGCCCACCGGCGCCACGCAGGTGAAGGTGGCCATCAGCGACCGGAGCTATGCTGCGCGCCTGCGCAACGCCCGGCGCATCCGGCAGCTGGTGCGGGCCGAGGCCATCGACGTGGTGCACTGCCATTCGCGGGCGGCCAGCTGGGTGAGCTACTTGGCCCTGCGCGGGTTGCCAGTACCGTTGGTGAGCACCGTGCACGGCCGCCAGCACCTGCACACCTCTACCTCGCTCTTCGATGTGTACGGCGATGCCGTAATTGCCATCTGTGGTAATCTGCGCGAGCATCTGGTGGCCGAAGTGAAGATGGATGCCGCCAAAATCGTGGAAATCCCGAACGGCGTGGCGTTTGATGCTGCGCCTAATGAGGAATCAGGAAGGAGGAAGGAAGAATTGGCGCTGCCTGAAAATTCCTCCTTCCTCCTTCCTGATTACTCATTGAGCGAGCCGCCAAGGCTCGCGTTCATCGGGCGCTTCAACGGCGGCAAGGGCGAGCGGGCGGCCAACCTGCTGCAGCAGGTGTTTCCAGCGCTGCTGGGCGAGTTTCCGACCCTGCGCGTTGCCCTGATTGGCGGCGAGCTGGCGCAGTTGCCCGCCGCCGGCAAAGCGGCGCTGGCGCATCTGCAAGTCGCTTTTGGCGAGCGTATTGAGGTTGTGGGCTTCACCCGCGACGTGGCTGGCTGGCTGGCCCGCACCACGTTGGTTATCGGGGCGGGGCGGGTGGCCATCGAAGCACTGGGGGCCGGCCGGCCGGTGCTGGCCCTGGGCGAGGCCAGCTATGCCGGGCTGGTATCGGAAGAGACATTTGGGGCGGCGGCGGCATCTAACTTCGGCGACATTGCCGCCCGGCAGTCTTCGTCGGTCGTCGATTTTGCGGCCGTCCTGGCTGAAGCGAGGGCCTTTCTGCGGGCTCCCCGGTCCGTGACGGGGGCGCTGCGGACCCGGGTGCGGGCGCACTATGCCCTGGTCACGGTAGCCGCGCGGGTGCTGGAAACCTACCAGGCCGCCCGCATGCGCCGGGCCGGTATTGGCTACATCCCGGTGCTGATGTACCATAAAGTCCCCGACGCGCCCATCGCCACCAAGCATCAGATATACGTCACGAAAGACCAGTTTGCCCGGCACCTGGCGTATTTCAGCAAGCGCGGCCTCACGCCCATCACCTTCGCCGACTACCTGCAGTTTGCCCAGGCCGAACGCCCGCTGGCCGAATTCCCCAAGCGCCCCATTATCCTCACGTTCGACGACGGCTACACGGACAACTTCACCAACCTGCTGCCCCTAATGCAGCGGTACGGCTACCGCGGCGTCATCTACCTGCTCGGCGATTTTGAGGTGTGCTACAACCAGTGGGACGTCGCCGCCGACCCTACCGAGCCCCGCGCCGAGATAATGAGTGCCGCGCAGAAGCGTGCCTTCGTGGCGGCGGGCTGGGAAATCGGGGCCCACACCATGTCGCACCCCCGCCTAAGCACGCTGTCCCTGGCCCAAGCTACCGCCGAAATTCGCCAGAGCAAGGCGGCGCTCGAAGCCGCGCTCGGCATCGAAGTCGTGAGCTTCGCCTACCCCTACGGCGACTGCAACGCGGCCGTGAAGGAGGCTGTGCGCGCCGCCGGTTTCGCCCTGGGCATTGCTACTGACACGGGCGGCTTGCGCATCGAAGACGACCGCATGCAGGTGTTTCGGGTGAACATGTTCCCGAATGAGTCGGCCAGCAGCCTGTTCAAGAAAACCTCCCCCTGGTACCGCAAATACTACCGCTGGAAACGCGGAAAGTAAGTCAGTTAACAATTAAGTAAGTAGCCAGAATTAAGTAGCAAGTAGTAAGGCTTCAACGCTATATCAATCAATTGCTTGAACAAAATTTTACTATTTGTTACTGCTGTCTTGCTACTTATCAATTAACAGCCGTTCTGACGCACCAATGAATGTCGTCAGAACGGCTGTTAAATGTTAGTTGATATCTGTTAAATGACCTGAGCTGGCACCCGGCGGTTCATCACCCGGAACCAGAGCGGGGGCACGGTGGCCAGCAGCATCATGCCGGGGTAGCCGGTGGGCATCTGGGGGCTGGCGGGCTGGTGGCGCAGGGTGTGGTAGGGCCGGGCAGCCTGGTAGTGGTGGTCGGAGTGGCGGGTGAGCTCGTAGAGCAGAATGCGGCCCAGGGCGTGCTCCGAGTTCCAGGAGTGGTGAGGCTGCACCCGCTCGTAGGTGCCAGCGGCCACTTGGCGGCGCAGCAGGCCGTAGTGCTCCACGTAGTTCACCAACTGAAACAGCACGTAGCCCACGGCCGCCGCCGCCAGCCAGGCCAGCAGGCCCGCCCCGCCGAAGCCGGCCCCCACCGCCCCGGCCAGCAGCAGCTGCACCGCCCCAAACTGCAGTAGCTGGTTGCCGGGCCGCCACCACGGCTGGCCCAGCCGGTGCAGCCGTTCCGCTTCCAGGGCCCAGGCCGAGCGCAGCTCGCCGCCCACGGCGCGGGGCAGGAAACGCCAGAACCCCTCGTGCAGCCGGGCCGTGACGGGGTCGTGCGGGGTGGCCACGTGGCGGTGGTGGCCCCGGTTGTGTTCAATAAAAAAGTGCGGGTACCAGCTGCTCAGCAGCAGCGCCTGGGCCAGGCGCTGCTCCCAGCCCCGGGAGCGGTGCCCCAGTTCGTGGGCCACGTTGATGCCCAGCGCCCCGCAGCAGATGCCCACGGCTATCACGGCTCCGGTGGTTTCGAAGGCCGAAAAGTGGCGGGTTTGCAGGGAATACAGAAAGTACGCCAGCAGCCCGTACTGCAGCGGCACATTCAGATACAGCAGCCCGTCGAAGAAGACATGGCGCCTAGCCTCGGTGGCCGCCGCTACGCCCGGCACGGCGGGCGCGGGCGGTCGCAGCCACTCTAGCAGCGGCACCAGCCCGAAGGTATAACCCAGCGTGAGCCAGACCCACGGCCCGCCCCACCACAGGCCCAAGGCCGCCGTGAGAGGTAAGGTGTAAGCTACCAGGTAGCGCAGGTCGCGGAAGAAAGGGAGCATAGCCAGCATTCGTTTACAAGAGAAGCCAGGCAGTGGCCTCCGGGTGCTAAATATAACGAATTTGTTTGCAGTGAGTTGGATGCCCCGGCCCGGAATACTAAGTTGCCCGGTGCCGGGCGAGTACGGCCGCGCCATGCGCGTCTTCCACATCCAGCAAAGCCACTTTCTTGAAGGGGCTGGTGTGCCCGCTCAGCAGCTCGACGCGGCTTTTGCTGGTGCCAAATACCTCGGCCAGGTAAGCCAGCAGCGCGGCGTTGGCCTGGCCCTCCTGGGGCGGCGCTTTCAGGCGCACGGTAATGGTGCCATCGGGCCCGACCAGCAAGTGGTTGGCGCGGGCATTGGGCTTGGCGCGCAGGTGCAGAATCATGGAGAAATAAATGTAATAGGACTTACGCATTTTCAGCCCCAGCGGGGCGGCATATCGGTAGTAACTGATTCATATCAAATGAATAAAGCCCCAGCGGGGCGACACTCAGTAGGAAGCCAGACGAATGTCGCCCCGTTGGGACTTTAGGTTGTTTGTCAGTCGTTTACTGCCGATATACCGCCCCGCTGGGGCTGAAAAAACGAAGAGTGCGTAAGTCCTATGTAAAAAGAACGTCATGCAGAGCGCAGCGAAGCATGACGTTCTTTTTCCTCATCGCCAAGTGCCTACCCGCCTATCCGCCTAACCGCGCCTGGCCGAACGGGCACTGGTCGAGCACCACGCAGCGCCCGCAGGCCGGGCCGCTAAAATAGCAGCACTTCTGGCCATGAAACATGAGGGCCTCGTGGTGGTCGTACACTTGCTGGGCGTCCCAGCCGGGCGGCAGCAGGGCCGCCAGCAGCTGGTGGGCCGGGCCCTCGCCCACCTTCGGCCCGATGAGGCCCAGGCGCTGGGCTACCCGGTGGTGGTGGCTATCCACGGGCATGGCCGGAATGCGCAGGTTGCTGAAGAGGAGGGTGGCCGCGCTGGTTTTCGGCCCCACGCCGCTGATGCTCTCCAGCCAGGCCCGGGCCTCGGCCACGGGCATATCAGCCAGGAAATCGAGCGAACACGGCGCATCGGTGCCGCAGCGCTGGCTGATTTCGCGCAGCACGGCCTGAATGCGCGGAGCCTTCTGCTCGGGCCAGGTGCAGGCCCGGATGGCGTGCTGCACGGCCTCGGGGGGCGCGTCGCGCACGGCAGCCCAGGTTGGGAACGTGGCCGTCAACTCTTGGTAGGCGCGGTGCGAGTCGGCGTTTTTGGTGCGGTGCGAAAGCAAGGCACTCACCAGCTCGCTCAGCGGGTCCTTCGTGCTGAAAAAGCGGAACGGGGCCCCGTATTCGGCACACAGCCGGGCGTGCACCAGCAGGGCCTTGGCTTGGCGGGCGGCAAAATCGGCGCTGGTATCGGCGGTGAGGGCGGTAGTAGGCATATGCGGCCTACGCGCGCCAGCAGGCGGGGTTACGGCTTGGCCGGGCCCGGCACCACGCCAAACGGCCCCGCCGGGCCGCGCACGGCCGGCCAGGGCCGCCAAAAATAGTCGCGCTACGGCCAGTGGCTATTGCGTAGCGTTGTAGAGGGCAATGGCCTGGCGCTGGTTCGACGCCTGCTTGCTTTGCAGCACAATAGGCACCAGCAGCACCGGGAGCGCCGCGTAGGTGAGGGGCGACACGCCGGCCCGGCCCGGGCTCAGGGTTTGCAGCAGGCCGGCCACGAGCAGGCCGCCACCCACCAGGTAGCTGGCCGTGGTGAGCTGCTGGTAGCGGCGCGATTCGAACAGCAGCTGCTGAGACCCGGCGTTGTCGCGGGTGGCCAGCAGCAGGGTGCGGCTGTTCAGGTTCTGAATCGGGCCGTTGTCTTTCGAAAAGTATTCGGTTTTGATAGTGCGGTAGCCGCCGTAGGGCGAGCCGAAGCCGCCCATGCCGTAGCCCCCGTAGCCATAGCTCGGGTAGCCGAAGCCGCCCGACCCGCCCGAATACTGCGTGGTAGTGATGGAATACAGGCTGATGCGCCCGGTTTTTTCGCGGCGCAGCGTGGCCTCGCGCGACGAGCCGGGCAGCGTGGTGCGCACGTAGTGGCCCGACTCATCTTCGAAGAAACCCACTTCCGTCAGCTCGAACTTGCGCTGGCCGTCGAGCAACAAATAGGAGTGGCCGAAGAGCGGGTTTTTCGTCTCCACGTCGTTGGCGCTGTACACCAGGCCATTCTTCAGGCCCACCTGAAAGCGGGGCGGCCGCGAACTGCCCCCTGGCAGCTGCCCGGCCGGCACCGGAACGTACACCGGGCCCGCCGGGGCAGTTGCGGGAGCGGTTGCGGGGGCCGGACCTGGCATGGGGGCCGGCAGCGGCGCGGTTACCACGGCGCGGCGGGTGCTGTCGGGCGGGACCACGGGGGTACTGTCGAGCTGGCGCGGGGCTGGCACCGGGCGGGGGCGGGGAGCCGTTGGCAGGCTGGGGGCACCGCCCAGCTGGCGGGGGGCATCCTGGGCCTGGGCATTGGCACTGCCCAGCAGTACCAATGCCAGTACCGGTATCACGGAGGGAATTTTCATGGGAGTAAGAACGGCGGGAAAAGCAGTGAAAAGGCGCGGCAAGGTACTACCGCCAACGCTACGCCCACCGAAATCGGCCCAGCCCCCAAACGCATGCTATATTCCGCAAATTCCGGCTTATTCCCATGAATATCCGATGAATGCCACTGGCCCCGAATGTCTATTTCAGCAGCTGCTCCAGCAGGCTGAGGCTGTCGGCCAGGTCGCCGCCAGTTTCAAAGTCCAGTGGTTTGAGAATATAGCCGCTCACGCCCAGGCGCGCGGCGTCTGCGCGGTCCACGTCCATGGCCGAGGTGGTGGTGATGAACACCGGAATGTGGTGCAGGTCCACGTTGCCACGCAGCTCCGTCAGAAACTCGATGCCGTTCATCCGGGGCATATTCAAATCGAGCAGAATCACTTCGGGCAGCGGGCGCAGGGCCTCGGTGCCGTTGCGGCCCAGCAGCAGGTCCAGCGCCTCCTCCCCATTGAAAGCGGTGTGCAATTGGTGGGGTACACTGAATTTGGCGAAGGACTTCTCCGCCGTCATCGTATCAAACATGTCATCTTCAACCAGTAAAACGGAGCGCATGTAAAGTAATGATTAATTGTAAATGGGTAATGATTAATGGGCGGGCGTTTGTCATCCCGAGCAGGCTTAGGATGACAGATGTTTTTTCCGTTTTCGAACGAGTTATTTTGGCCAGGTAAAGATAAAGGCCGCTCCCTGGCCCACCGTCGATTCGACGCGAATCGTACCATGCTGCTCGTTGATACTCTTTTGCACGATGCTTAGGCCGATGCCGGTGCTTTCGGCCGTGTGGCGGTCGCGCAGGGTTTGGAAGAGCAGGAAAATCTTCTGGTGGTATTCCGGGGCGATGCCCGGGCCGTCGTCCTGCACCCGAAATTCGTAGAAATCGCCCAGCTCACGGCTGCTCACGGCCAGGTGGCCCGCGCCCCGGTGGTGGTATTTCACGGCGTTCGAAAGCAGGTTGGTGAACACCTGCTGCAGGCTCAGGCGGTTGGTGGCGGGCAGGGTGGGCAGGCCGGGAGCCAGCATAAGGGTGAAATCGGGCGGCACCACCAGCTCAGCTACTTCGCTCAGCAGCTGGTGCACGTCCACGGCCTCGTGGGTTTGGGCGGTGCGGCCCACGCGGGCGTAGGCCAGCAGGCCATTTATCAGGTCTTCGAGGCGGCTGAGGCGGCCTTTCATCTGGTCGAGGTAGGTGCGCAGCTGCGGCGAAAGCTCGGCGGCCAGCTCATCCTCAATCCATTTCACAATGGTCGTCACACCCCGGAGCGGCGCTTTCAAGTCGTGCGAGGCTACGTAGGCAAACTGGTCGAGCTCGCGGTTGCGCTTCTCCAGCGCGCTGAAGCTGGCATCGAGCGTCTGGGTCATGCGGTTGAGCGAGGCCGCCAGCCCGCCCAGGTTATCGGCGGCCGTATCCGGAATCTGCACCGTGTAGTCGCCCTGCACCACCTGTTCGGCCAGGGCCCGAATCTGGGCAATGCGGTGGGCTACTTCGGCGTTCACGGCGGCCAGCTCGGCCTGCAGGCGGCGGTTGTCGTCGAGCTCCCGCACGATTTTCATCACCAGCCACACCACAATCACCACGGCCAGCACCGCCGACACCAGTACCACGACGGGCGTAGCTTGCTCGAACACCGCCTGCGCGGCGCTGCGCTCGGCCAGCAGGCGCAGCTCGTCGCGCCTGATGCGGGCGTACAGCAGCCGCACCTGGCGCAGGGTCTGGCGGTCGGTGTCAAGCAGGGTCTGCATCTCGGCCTGACTGCGGGTGCGGGCAATCTCGGTGAGCGGGCGCAGAATGCGGAACTCCTGCTCCACCAGCCCGCGCAGCGAATCGAGCCGGCTCTGTTGCATCGGGCTGTCCACCGTCAGCGCCATCACCCGCTCCAGGGCCGCTGGCAGCTGGCCCGAGGCTACGCTGTAGGGCCGCAGGTACACGGTATCGCCCGTGAGCAGGTAGCCGCGCGTGCCCGTCTGAGCATCCTTGAGCACCGACGTAACAGTTTCGACCTCCTGCATTACCTGGTAGGAGTGCTCCACGCGGTCGGTCTGCACGCTCAGGCCCCGGATGCTCCAGAACGAGGCCGAGGCCGTGAGCAGCAGCACGCCCACGGCCAGGGCAAAGCCCACGATGATTTTAGAGTTGGTTTTTAAGGTCATTAAATAAGTAGCCAGAATTAAGTAGTAAGGCCTTAATGCTATAACAATCAATTGCTTGAACAAAACATTGCTGTTTGTTACTTCTGTCTTGCTACTTACGTTGTGCAGGTACTGGCCCGCCCTACGCTCCGGGCGGCGGCAAGGTTGGCCCCGGCCGCCGGCCCGGTATCTTTGCCCCATGCCTTTTGCTCCCCTCGACCGCCTCAGCAGCCCCCAGAACCCGCGCATCAAACAGCTCCTGAAGCTGCAGCAGAAAGCGGCCGAGCGCCGCGCCCTGGGCCTCACCTTGGTCGAAGGCCTGCGCGAGCTGGCCATTGCCGTGGAGGCCGGCGTGCCCGTTGCCACCATCTACAGCTGCCCCGAGCTGGCCGGCGAAAAGGGTATTTCCGAACTGGAAAGCCTTTTTATGGGCAAAAAGGACGCCCCCGAATGGTTCGAAGTCACGCGCCCGGTTTTCGAGAAAGTCGCCTACCGTGAAGGCTCCGATGGCCTGCTGGCCGTGCTCCGCACCCCCGCCCGCACCCTGGCCGACCTCCGCCTGCCCGCCAACCCACTGCTGCTCGTGCTCGAAGCCGTGGAGAAGCCCGGTAACCTTGGGGCCATCCTGCGCACCGCCGATGCCGCCCCGGTCGACGCCGTCCTCATCGGTGATGCGCGCACCGACCTCTACAACCCTAACACCATCCGGTCCAGCATCGGCTGCGTGTTCTCGGTGCCCGTCATCGCCGCCCCAATGGCCGAAATCATGGATTTCCTGCGCGAGAAGGGCGTTCGCAGCTACGCCGCCGCCCTCACGCCCCGGGCGTATTCCTACCTGGCCTGCGATTTTCGCCCGCCCACGGCCCTCGTGCTCGGCACCGAAGCCGACGGCCTGACCCCCGCCGCCCTCGCCGCTTGCGACGACACCATCATCATCCCCATGATGGGCCGCATCGACTCGCTCAACGTGAGTGTGGCCGGGGCCGTGCTGGCCTTCGAAGCCGTGCGCCAGCGCGGGCAGCGCTAATAAACCGTCAGGCCAAAACCCAGCTCCTGCGCCAGCTGGCGGGCTTCCCCGGCCTGCGCATCGGCCACCACGCTCAAGGCGTAGGAGTCGCTGTCCAGCGTAAGGAGTACCACCGCCAGGCCAGCCGGCTCGGCCAAATCCTGCACAATGTCCAGCGCTTCGGGGCCGGTCACCGTGGCGCGTCCGCTGGCGGGCGTACTCAGTCGCATAAGGCGTTTTTGTTGCGTCAGGGTTTCGTTGATGCCGTAAGCGAGGTCGGCGGCCGGGTCTTTCCAGTCGCTTTCCCAGAGCAGCTCTTCGCTCAGCAGCGCATCAATCAGCGCCAAATCGCGCAGCTCCTGCACCGGCAGGGTCGCCACAATGCCGCGCTCTTCCAACTCCTCCGCAAACTGCTTTTGGTACGCCGCCACATCAGTCAGCACCAGCGCCAGCCGCTCGCTCACGCGCCGGGTGGCGTCGGCGTCGTTCAGGGTGAAAAGCTGCACAAAGCGGCTTATAGTTTCGGAAGCAGTCAAATTCGTCATGGATTGAGGTTAGTGGGGCTGCACGCCATCCTGCTGCACCTGCATCAGGTACGGTACCAGTGCGGCCGGGCGCACCGAGGCCGGCAGGCGTCGGGTGGTGCGGTACTGCCTGATTTCCTGGTACAGCTGTTCGCGCCCGTGGTTAGCCGATAAAATTAGCCCTGCCAGCGACACCCCCAGCAGGCTGAACGCGGTAGGCGACACCCAGCTATCGTAGTAATACGAGTTAGGGTCGATGGTTACGGTGGTGCTCGTGACGGTGACCGTGGGGTTTTTGTGCCGCCCAATGAGCGCCAACAGCGGTACCGGGATAACGGCAAAGCGCATGATGTTCAGCCCGGTGTTGCGCTTGGAATAGCGCATCCGGATAATGGCCCGGGCCGTATCGTTAAAAGCGTAGGCATCCTCGAATGCCCCTTCCGAGAGCTTGAATTCGCCCGGCATCGGATGCTCAGCCATGGTTTGCACGGAGGATTGCGCCCGAGCCTGGCTTGCTCCAAGCAGCAACAGCCATAAAAGCAACAGGGTAGAGGTTTTCGGCATAAACAATAAAAAAGACAAGGACCAGTAGTAGTCCAGCGTAAAAATAAAAATCAGTAGTTCAGCACACCATCAGTTAGGCAGCCGAGTGGTGGGCATTCTCACGAATACCGCCTGAAATGAAAAAGGGCGCGACCAAAGCCGCGCCCTTTTCCCTGCAAAATCCGTGGAATCCGGCGAAATCCGACGAAACGGAATTCAGCGAATTTAAATCCGTGATTTAGTCAGCCTGCTTGGCGTAGCGCAGGCGCTCGTTCTCGTCGAGCAGAATCTTGCGCATCCGAATCGACTTCGGCGTCACCTCCAGGTACTCATCCTTCTGGATGTATTCCATGGCTTCTTCCAGCGAGAACTGGCGCTTGGGGGTAATCTTGGCATTGTCGTCGGTGCCCGAAGCCCGCATGTTGGTCAGCTTCTTGCCTTTCTGGATGTTTACCGTCAGGTCGTTGGGGCGGGTGTGCTCGCCGATAACCTGGCCGCCGTACACTTCCTCGCCCGGGTCCACGAAGAACGAGCCCCGGTCCTGCAGCTTGTCAATCGTGTAAGCGGTGCCGGCACCGGTTTCCAGCGAAATCAGCGAACCAGCAATCCGGCCGGGGATGGGGCCTTTATGCTCCTCATAATCCACGAAACGGTGGTTCATGATGGCCTCGCCGCCGGTGGCGGTCAGCACGTTGTTACGCAGGCCAATCAGGCCGCGCGACGGAATGGTGAACTCCAGATGCTGCAGGTCGCCCTTGGGCTCCATGATGGTCATTTCGCCTTTGCGCATGCTCACCAGCTCGATTACCTTGCCGGCCGATTCCTCGGGCACGTCCACCACGAGTAGCTCGATGGGCTCGGTGCGCTTGCCCTTTTCATCTTCCTTAAACAGCACCTGGGGCTGGCCCACCTGCAGCTCGTAGCCTTCACGACGCATCGTTTCAATCAGTACCGACAAGTGCAGAATGCCGCGGCCGAACACCAGGAAGGTATCCTCCTTATCGGTCGCCTCCACGCGCAGGGCGAGGTTTTTCTCGGTTTCTTTGAACAGACGGTCACGCAAGTGACGCGAAGTCACGAACTTACCCTCTTTGCCGAAGAACGGCGAGTTGTTGATGGTGAACAGCATGTTCATCGTCGGCTCGTCGATGCTGATGCGCTCCAATTGCTCGGGGTTGTCAGCGTCGGCCAGCGTGTCACCAATGTCGAAGCCTTCGATGCCCGACACGGCGCAGATTTCGCCGCTGCTTACCGAGTCTACTTTCACGCGGCCGAGGCCTTCAAATACGTGCAGCTCGCGGATTTTTACTTTTTTGATGCTGCCGTCGGCTTTCATCAGGCTCATGTTCGAGCCTTCTTTCAGCGTGCCGCGGTGCACGCGGCCGATGGCGATACGGCCCACGAACGACGAGTAGTCGAGCGAGGTAATCTGCATCTGGGGCGTGCCTTCCAAAGTTGGCGCGGCCGGAATCGACGAGATAACCGCGTCGAGCAACGGAATCAGGTTGTCGGTTTTTACTTTCCAGTCGGTGCTCATCCAGCCCTGCTTCGACGAGCCGTACAGGGTCACGAAATCCAGCTGGTCTTCCGAAGCACCGAGGTTGAACATGAGGTCGAAAACCTGCTCGTGCACCTCGTCGGGGCGGCAGTTTTCCTTGTCTACTTTGTTCACTACCACAATGGGCTTCAGGCCCAGGGCAATGGCTTTGCCGAGCACGAAGCGGGTCTGCGGCATGGCACCTTCAAAGGCATCCACGAGTAGCAACACGCCGTCGGCCAGCTTCAACACGCGCTCTACCTCGCCGCCGAAGTCGGCGTGACCAGGGGTGTCGATGATGTTGATTTTGGTGCCGTTGTAGCGTACCGATACGTTTTTGGAAACGATGGTAATGCCGCGCTCGCGCTCCAAGGGGTTGTCGTCGAGAATCAGGTCGTCGAAGTGCTGGTGCGCGTCGAAAATCTTGGAGGCGTGGATAATCTTATCCACCAGAGTAGTCTTGCCGTGGTCAACGTGAGCGATGATGGCAATGTTACGAATATTGTTGGCCATATGGGTTGGTTTTGCGGGTGCAAAGGTACAGAGAAAAACGCGTAAAGCCTTGTGGTACTCAACTCTTAACCCGAGCCCGGCTGCCGCACCCCGCCGCGCAGCCAAGCCCGTCGCCTTAAATCGATTAGCTAGGGCGTAAGGTTCCCCGCCTTCTTTCGTCTGCCTGGCCGACCAAACCGGGCACTGCTGTCGTATGTTGGTCAACCGTCACTCAACCCCATCCCAATCATGCGCTTTTCCCTGCTGCTCCTATTTGTTTCGGTGCTTTCGCTCAATTCGGCCTGCTCGCAGAAGCGCGACGTAGCTGCCAGCACGCCCGCCGCGGCCCGTGCCAACGCCGGCAAAACGTATCCCAGGCCGCCGGCCGTAACGGGCAAGCCGGATGAATTTCCGGTGCGAAAAACCGATGCGGAGTGGAAGAAAACCCTCACGCCCGACCAGTACTATATTCTGCGTGAGCAGGGCACCGAGCGCCCCTTTACCGGCAAATACCACGACAACCATGCCACCGGTACCTACTATTGTGCCGCCGACCACAACCTGCTCTTCACTTCTGACACCAAGTTTGAGTCGGGCACCGGCTGGCCCAGCTTCTTCGCGCCGGCTGCCACCACCAGCGTGAAAGTGGCCTCCGACAACAGCTTTGGCATGAGCCGCGACGAGATTGTGTGCGCCAAATGCGGCGGCCACCTCGGCCACGTATTCGACGATGGCCCCAAGCCCACCGGCCAGCGCTATTGCATGGATGGCAATGCGTTAGTATTTGAGAAGAAATAGAAGAAAGCCTGGTGCTTTTCTGAGAAAATTCACATTTGCAAACTCTCCGGGAATCTAAAACGGGGAGTTTTGCGTTTGTAAGGGCCTTACGCGCGTAATTCGGTAGCGATAATCGATTTGCGTGGGCACTCATCAGTCCTATTCTCTCTCGAATCTTTCACTCATGGAACAGCCCTCCGATTCCATTCAGTACCTGCAACAGGCAGTGGAGCCCGCGCGCCAGCAACTCCTCAACAACGGCCTGTATCGGCGCCTCGAAACGCTGACCGACTTGCGGCGCTTTATGGAGCACCACGTGTTCGCCGTTTGGGATTTTATGTCCTTGCTGAAAGCTCTGCAGCGCGATTTGACCTGCGTGCGTGTGCCCTGGACACCTACTCCCAACCCCGCCACGCGCCGCCTCATCAACGAGATTGTGCTGGGCGAGGAGTCTGATGTCGACCTCAAAGGCCGGCCCACCAGTCATTTTGAGCTCTACGTGCAGGCCATGGAAGAATGCGGGGCTAATACGGCACCCATCCGGAAGCTGGTCGCGGCCGTTGCGGCGGGCCGCACCGTGGCCCAGGCGCTGACGGAGGCGCAGGCCCCCGCTTCGGTGCGCGAGTTTGTCGAAACCACTTTCGACATCATCGATTCGGATATGCCGCACGCCGTGGCCGCTGCCTTCACCTTCGGTCGGGAGGATTTGATTCCGGCTATGTTCCGGCAGCTGGTGGGCGAGCTGCGCGACCGTTTCCCGGGCCAGCTCGATACGTTTGTATACTACCTCGACCGTCACATTGAGCTCGATGAAGAAGTGCACGCCCCGCTGGTCGAGCAAATGGTGCGCGAGCTGTGCGGCGACGACCCCACCCGCTGGCAGGAGTGCCAGCAGGTAGCCGTGCGCTGCCTCGAAGCCCGCATGGTGCTCTGGGATGGTATCGTGCCCGTGGGCGTCGGTTTTCTGCCGGCGTAAGCAAGCCAACCCCAAGGCGTTACCTTTCGTTTCAGGCAGGCTGCCCGCATTGGCAGTCTGCTTTTGCTTTTCGCGATGTCCTGTCCCTTTGCTTTTCGCCGGTATGCCGCCCTGCGCTCTGTGCTCGTCGTAAGCAGCCTCGCCGCCTGCTCGGTTTCAGACCAGGTTTCAGAAACGGCTGCGCCCAGTGCCACGCCCACCGAAGTGCGCACCGATGCCGACCGCCGCGCCCTCTATAATAGCAACGGTGCACCCGGCCGCCGCAGTGCCGCCGTGCCCGATGCCACGCCCAACCGCGTGCGCCTCGGCGAACAGGCGGCCGACATCAACCGCGAAAAGCGCATCGAGAACATCAACACCGACGACCCCAACACCACCACGCCCGAAACCCGGCTCAAGCGGCTCAATTACAGCGCGCCCATGCCGCCCGACACCGTCCGCCGCCGCTAGGCTGCCGGCCGGGTTACATAAAAAAGCCCGCTGCCAATTGCTGGTAGCGGGCTTTCTCGTCCGGATTCCGGGTGAGCTATGCGCTGGCCTCGTCGGTGCCCGCGCTATCAGCCGGGTTGGGCCGGCCATCGGCTTCGGGCTCGGAAGCCGCCGCCGGCGTTGCCGTAGCGGCGCGCTTGGGGGCAGGTTTCGCCGCTGCTTTGGCGCCGGGCTTTTTGGCGGCGGGCTTAGCGGTGGGCTTTTTGGCGGTGCTGCGGGGTGGCGTAGTTGCGATAGCCGGCGTTTCTGCGACTACGGTAGTTTCGGCAGCTACGGTGGTTTCGGCGGTGGCAGTATCGGTAGCCGCATCAGTGGCCAGGGCCGCCTGGTTGCGGGGCTTGGGACCACGTTTGGCACCAGTGGTAGCTTTAGCGCCGGGCTTGGGGCCGCGCTTGCCCGGAGTGGCAGCCGGGGCATCGGCACGAGCCGTACGGGCTTTGCGCGGCGAACCATCTTTATTCAGCGTGGGGGGCTTTTCGCTGCCGTGCTGGCTTTTCGTGGCAGGTGCTTCGGCCGTCGAGGAGGCCTCCGAACCGTTGGAGACGGCGGGGCTGCCAGCTACCGAGTCGTAGTGGCGCACGATGGTGTGCAGGGCCTGCTCGAACATGCGCTCGGTGTCGCCATCGAGACGGCGGGTGGCTTCCTTCACTACTTCCTTCAACTTGGCTTTCGTTTCTTTGCGAATGCGCGTCACCACTTCGCTCATTCGGCTGTTCAACTCTTTTTGCAGTTGCTTAGCCGCCGACTTCAGCGACTTCTTCTGGCTGGCTTTTTTGCTTGCACGGTCGTCGCTCAGCTCAGCCGTCGCGCGGCCGGCTTTTTTCGTCGATTTGCGCGCGGCTTGTTCTTCTGGCGTGCGCTTGGGTATTTTTTCGGCTTTAACCGGAGAAGCAGATTTTTTCATCTGAAAAAAATGGTTGGTGAAGGATGACGGAAAAGAGGGACGAGGCAACGAAATGCGCGTTATTTTTAATTCTGCGCGCTCAAATATAAAATGATTTACGCGTCAAATGGTTTGTTTGAATTTTTTATTGATTTAATTCCGCTCTTTTTTCATCGTTTCTTTGCGCGGTGGAATCGTAATACTGGTTTTCTGACCGAAAATAATTTACGCTTTCCCGCTCGTTTACTTACTTGTTTTTATGTCAGTTTTCCCTGAGCGGTACACTGTTACCGCTGCTTTGCCCTACGCCAACGGCCCCGTGCACATTGGCCATTTGGCTGGTGTTTATTTGCCCGCCGACATTTATGTGCGCTACCTGCGTGCTGCCGGGCGGGATGTAAAATTTATTTGCGGCTCCGACGAACACGGCGTGCCTATCACCATTCGCGCCCAGAAAGAAGGCGTTACGCCGCAGCAGGTGGTTGATAAATACCACGCGCTCATTCGCGATTCGTTCAAAGATTTCAACGTGTCGTTCGATGTGTATTCGCGCACCTCGTCGGCCACGCACGCCGAGGTTTCCAGCAGCTTTTTCACCAAGCTGAACAATGAAGGCAAATTCATCGAGCAAACCACGCAGCAATATTTTGATGAAAAAGCGCAGCAATTTCTGGCCGACCGCTACATCGTGGGCACCTGCCCCAATTGCGGCAACGAAAACGCCTACGGCGACCAGTGCGAGCGCTGCGGCACCTCGCTCAGCCCAACCGAATTAATTAATCCGCGCAGCATGCTTAGCGGCGCGCAGCCTGTTTTGCGCGATACCAAGCACTGGTTTCTGCCCCTCGACCAATACGGGCCCTGGCTGCGCGAATGGATAGTGGAAGGCCACAAGAACGACTGGAAAACCAACGTCTACGGCCAGTGCAAATCCTGGATTGACCAGGGCCTGCACCCGCGCGCCGTGACGCGCGACCTCGATTGGGGCGTGCCCGTGCCGGTGCCCGGGGCCGAAGGCAAAGTGCTCTACGTGTGGTTCGATGCACCCATCGGCTACATTTCGGCCACCAAAGAAGCCTTCCCCGACGAGTGGGAATTATACTGGAAAGATGCCGGCTCGAAGCTGGTGCATTTTATCGGCAAGGACAACATCGTTTTCCACTGCATTATTTTCCCGGTGATGCTGAAGGCGCACGGCGAATTTATTCTGCCGGATAACGTGCCCGCCAACGAATTTCTGAACCTGGAAGGTGACAAAATAAGTACCTCGCGCAACTGGGCGGTGTGGCTGCACGAATACCTGGAAGATTTTCCGGGGAAAGCCGATGTGCTGCGGTACGCGTTGTGCGCGAATGCGCCCGAATCGAAAGACAACGACTTCACCTGGAAGGATTTTCAGGCGCGCAACAACTCGGAGCTGGCCGACAACCTCGGCAATTTCATCAACCGGGCGCTGGTGCTCACGCACAAGAACTTTAGTGGCGTCGTGCCGGCCGCCGGCGAGCTGCTGGCCGTGGACGACGCGCTGACCGCCGAGCTGGCCGCCGCGCCAGCGCGCATTACCGAGCGCCTCGAAACCTTCCGCTTCCGCGATGCCCTCGCCGAGGTGATGAGCCTGAGCCGCGCGGGCAATAAGTACCTGGCCGAAACCGAGCCGTGGAAACTCGCCAAAACCGACCCCGCGCGGGTGCCGACCATCCTGAGCCTGGCCTTGCAGCTCGCCGCGACGCTGGCCGTGGTGCTGGAGCCGTTCATGCCCACCACCAGCGAACGGCTCAACACGATGCTGGGCCTGCCCACCGGTGTGCCGAACGACTGGACGCTGGCCGGCCGCCCGAACCGCCTACCCGCCGGCCACGCATTGGGCACCCCCGAAGTACTATTCGCCAAAATCGACGACGCCGTGATCGAGGCGCAGGTGCAGAAGCTGCTGGCCACCAAGCACGCTAACCAAGCCG